>JAAYXD010000041.1 GCA_012516065.1 Clostridiaceae bacterium | reverse complement strand
TTTTACGGTATATATCATTTTATCCAGACAATAATCACAAGAATTAAAACCGCGAAAAATTCCTGCAGCGGAAAATTGTGCCTGGTTCCTAAGCCCGGCGACGAAGGACTGGAAGGAAAAATAAGATGCGTATTTATGGATGGAATTTCGGAAAAGATTGGAACCGATGGATGCCTGTATGTCGCGATTTCCGAAAAGGATCCGAACAGGCCGGTTGTCGAAAAACTCTCTGCCGAGTATCCGCGTTTGGTATTGCTGGACGATATAAATTGGAGTAAAATTGAAGCGGGTAACAGGCAGCAGCATTAGCCGGGCCGTAACTCTTTCTTACTCGTCGGATGACTGTACCGCCGGTCTCTTTTGTATCCCGGCCATGAATTAATTCTGCACAGCTTAATTACCTAATATTTTCCGGACGGGGATTCTTTTTGGAGCAATTTGAGGGAATAGTTGAACAAATAATATACTGCAACGAAAATAACGGATATACGGTTTGCGATATCAGGGTGGGCCGCCGGTTAATTACTTTGGTCGGATATATTCCCGGGCTGGGCATAGGCGAGACCATTTTTGTAAGCGGAACATGGGTAGTCCACCAGGATTACGGCAAGCAACTGAAAGTGGAATCGTATGAAAGGCGGCTGCCTAAAACAACGGATGCAATCTTTAAGTACCTTGCTTCCGGAGTGATTAAGGGAATAGGTGAGGCAACGGCGAAAAAAATAGTCGACACGTTCGGTGATGATACGATACGTGTCCTGCAGTTTGAACCCATAAGGCTCTCCGAGATTAAGGGGATAAGCGCGGAAAAGGCTTTGCGCATAGGACAAGCGTTCATGGAGCAGGAGCAGATACGCCAGGTTGTGATGTTCCTGCAGAGTTATGGAATATCGGCAAATTACGCCGTAAAGGTATGGAAGAAATTCGGAGAAAAATCCATTGAGGAGATAAAACGAAATCCATACCGGCTCACCGACGAAGATATCAATATAGGATTCAGGATCGCGGACAGGGTTGCGATTTCAATCGGGATAGACACATGTTCCAAATTCCGTATTCAAAGCGGGGTTCAATATGCTTTGTCCGCCGCAGTCCAAAAAGGGCACGTATATCTTCCCGTAAACGTGCTTGTTCCGTATACCGCCCGTCTTTTGGGGGTAAACGACGAAATAGTTGAAGAAGCGTTAGGCGGAATGATTTTTGAACAGAGCATATATATTGAAAAATCAAATCCCGACAGGGTTTACCTGTCGGCACTATACACTGCGGAGCGGTATGTATGCAGGAAAATATATCAAATCTGCGCAGCCGAGCCGGAAAAGAAAATATACAATCTGGAAAAAACCCTTAAAGAAGTTGAAAATGAGCAGCACCTGACATATACAGATAAACAGCTCGAGGCAATACGGTGTTCGGCATCGGGAAGCATTCTCGTTGTTACGGGAGGTCCCGGAACCGGGAAAACAACCCTTATTAAAGGAATCATATCTTTTTTCCGGAAACAGGGGATGAAAGTGGTTCTTGCGGCTCCCACGGGAAGAGCCGCGAAAAGGATGACCGAGGCATCGGGAACGGAAGCAAAAACGATCCACCGCCTTTTGGAAACCGGGTATATCGGCGACGATGAAGGCAGCAGGAACTTCAGAAAAAATGAACAGGATCCGATCGAGGCGGATGTTGTTATAATAGATGAAGCGTCCATGGTAGATGTTTTGCTTATGCACGCCCTTTTAAAAGCGATTGTGCCCGGAACCAGGCTGGTATTTGTCGGGGACGTGGATCAGCTCCCTTCGGTAGGGCCGGGCAGGGTTCTTTCTGATATGATCGACAGCGGGGTTTTGAATGTGGTCCGCCTTGACCAGATATTCCGTCAGGCTGAAGAGAGTTCGATTATAACCAACGCCCATTTGATTAACAAAGGAAAGTACCCGGTAGTCAATACGCAGAACGAAGATTTCTTTTTTATCAATAAAATCCACCCGCAGGACACCGCGGAAGCGATACTCGAATTGTGCACGTCAAGGATTCCCGAAAAATTCGGTTTGGATCCGATGAGGGATATCCAGGTTTTGTCACCGATGAAAAAAGGACCGGCCGGGATTTTTTACCTTAATGCCGTACTTCAGAAAAGGCTCAATCCTCCTCGTCCGGACTTAATGGAAAAGCGTTACGGCGATACTGTTTTCAGGGAGAATGACCGGGTAATGCATATAAAAAACAACTACAGCCTTTCATGGAGGAATAACGGAGAATCGATAACAGCGGGCGAAGGCGTTTTTAACGGTGATATGGGAATAATCCAAAAAATTGATACGGAAAACGGTTATTTAACGGTTTCATATGACGACGGCAAAGTTGTCGAGTACGATTTCGACATGCTCGATCAATTGGAACTGGCGTATGCGATTACAGTACACAAAAGCCAGGGAAGCGAATTTCCGGCGGTGGTTATTGCGCTGTCGGGCGTGCCTCCGATGCTGGCCTGCAGAAATCTGTTATATACCGCTATAACGCGTGCGCGCCGGTTGGTGGTTCTTGTCGGGGATATTAACATTCTGAGGAATATGGTGGATAACAATACCGAAAATGAACGCTTCACGGGGCTGAAAGAAAAGCTTTGCGATATATTTGAAAACCGATCCCTGCCGGAATTCTGATTTACTTCGGCCAAACCACGGCTGCCGGGCGGAGGTATGAATATGGAATACGGCAAGACTTCGTTAATTGAATATTTCCTGCGCATATTTTTTCCGCCCCGCTGCATCTGCTGTGACTGCGTGCTTTGTGTCGATACGACGGAGTTCGTATGTGATGGCTGTCGGAAAGATATTCCGCACATCAGCCGGCACCTGTTCGTTAATCCGGCCGGTGACAGCATAAGCAATATATACTGCGCGTTTGATTACGAAAAAGGTGTCAGGAAAGCGATCCATCATTTAAAATTCAACGACAGGCCAGGAAACGCAAAAATACTCGTCGATATGTCTTATCCGTTAATTGAGGAATACTTTGCCGGAGTCCCTGCGCAGTTATGTTCGGCGAACAGCCACGACATCGCGGTACCTGTTCCGATACACAGCAAAAGGAAGCGGGAAAGGGGCTATAACCAGTCGGAACTTATTGCGCGCAGCATAGCAAAGAAATTGAATATCCCCGTGATCGCCGGAGCGCTTGTAAAAATAAAAAATACCCCTCCGCAGAGTTCGCTTGCAAAAGATGAACGATTCAAAAACCTTGAAGGCGCGTTTTATGTAAAAAAACCGTATTTAATTGAAGGAAAGCGTGTTCTTTTGATCGATGATGTTATTACAACGGGCAGCACGCTTGAACAGTGCGGAAAAGTACTGCTTGATTCCGGTGCGGTTTGCGTGGATGCGTTTGTCATAGCTGTACGCAGAAAGCTGTGGCCTGCTGACGGAGAAATTTGAAGCATGTCTCCCATCGTCACCGAAAGTACCCGAGCCAGAGCCGCGTACCAACCGGAACGCGGCAGCAATGCCTCGACCCGTTAACCACCCGCTGGGTTATTGTATTGTTTCCGCGGGTCCTGATGCGGGTATTTGGTATAATTT
>JAAYXD010000040.1 GCA_012516065.1 Clostridiaceae bacterium | reverse complement strand
TTTTTTTTGCTCACTTTTACGATTTATCCGGGAAATACCAGGCATTGAATCGGTAAAAAAAACATGATATATTTATTCTAACAAAAATTGTACGGAGGAGGCTTTTTATGCAGGAGAACGGGTATAGATCCTCGCGCAGAAGACATACCGGAACCGATAAAATTCCTCTGATAATGCTGCTGATTCTGCTTGCTTGTATCATTGGAGCGGATTGGTTTTTCAAACTTGATCTTAATTGGGTGGATTATACGATTATCGGGATAGTTTTTCTAAGCGCGTTTATCGGGTATGTCAAAGGCCTTATAAGCGCGGTGTTCAGTCTCGTCGGATATGTTGCCGCCGTTATCTGCGCGGTGCTGTTTTCCGAGCCCGTCGCGCTTTTTATTATGAAGAACACGAGGATAACCGAACTGATTGCCGAGAAACTGAGGGATATATATTCCGGAATCAGCGTCCCGGTATTTAGCCAGTCGCTTGATTTATCGTCAATTCAAAATAATAGTCAAATGCTTGAACAAATTCCCGAACTTCAGAAATTTTTACAGGATAATTCAATGTTCGGGCAGTTGTTCGAAAAGGTTAATCCTTTAGAGTCAGCCTCCCAGGCAATAAGCGGCGCCCTTACGTCAATAACCGATATCCTCGTTTTTTCAATATTAAAGGTAATATCGGTAATCGCAGTATTTTTTGTTGTCAAACTCGCGGTTGTAATTGTCGGAATGCTTGTTAATTCCCTCATTTCACAAAGCAATTTCCTAAGCACGACAAATAAGACAATAGGACTGGTATTAGGCGCAATCATCGGTTGTTTGGTCGTTTTTGTCATATGTTCGTATATTGTTCCTTTCATCGGTTCAATGAATATAATAAAAATACCTGCCGAATACCAGCAATCAAAAGTAGTCGGCTGGTTGTCCCAACCGCCTGTTTTTTGAATATATGATACCGGATGAAACTGCATTTCATAATGAACCTTCATTTTGCGCCGGTATTTTCATTGATAAATCTTTTTCACTTCAATTTGATTTTTTTTGTACTAAAAATAATCATATTTATTCTTTTTATGCATATTACGGACTAATAGAATATTGATATGACTGAAATCATTCCTGTCTGGCTGCATCAAGCGTTATTTCCAAAGCGTTCACAGAGTATTTTGTAAAGTTTATATCGGATATGCCTGTTCCGACGGATCAAATTACAGAGGCAGGCAGCAATACCAAAAATTCGGGGGATTTTTTTAGGGAGGTATAAAAATGGTAACAGTAAGAACAACGACAAAAGTTCATTTAGGGAGAAGAGGCACTATAATATTGTGCTCCCTGTTGGGCATCCTGCTTCTGATTATTGGCATAAGCCTGATGTCCAGGAGCGTGAAATTTTCAAACAGAGGTGTATCCGTCGAAGCACGGGTAAGTGACATTAAAGTCAGTAAATCAAGCAAATCAACGAGTTATACACCCCATGTAACATTTGACACGCTTGACGGAGAAACCGTCAGCGTAAGCCTTAATGTCAGATATACCAACCGCTCGCCTTATTCTGTCGGTGATAAGGTAAAAATCATTTATTTGCAGGAAGATCCGACGACGGTGATAATGGATTCGTTTTTCAGCAAATACGGGTTACCGGTAATATTTATCCTGGCGGGAATCGTATGTTTATTCATAGGTGCGGTAAGGCTTATTTCCCCGAAAACTTAATGATGAATTTTTAGTCCGGCTGCAATACATATGTTCCCGACAAGACGCGCTTCCGGGTTTTCATGTAAGTAAAGGGCTTATTGTGCACTTCATTTAATGCGTGCTTATACCGATAAAAATAATAGGATTTATGGTCCGTTATTGGTAATCATGTATTGGATGGGTGATGTAATGAGCTTTTACATAATGAACGAAAACCGAGGGATTAGGCGTCTTGTTTTTCTTATTCTGCTTTCAATGCTTTTAACGGGCATTCCGCACGAGACTTCGGCGTCAAATACCATACCGGCGCGTATATTTGAAGGCTCTGAAAATTCTGAAGCCGTTTTAGCGAACCTTGATTATATCGACGTGAAGCAGTCGAATTCATGGGCAAAGAACGCTATCTGGGAAACAGGAGCGCTTGAGCTTATGAAAGGCTACGGTGAAAAGCAGTTTGGACTTAATACACGCCTTTCGGCGGAGGAAGCCCTCATTATTGCTTACAATATTGCAGGCCGCGAGGCTGAAGCGCAATTGGCCGCCGAAGCGCTGGATTTGCAGAGGCGCGAGGAAGAACGGAAAACACCTGCAGGAAGTATGTGGGCGGACGGATATTTTTTACTCGCGCTTAACGATGGCCTGATAACACAGGAACAATATGATGACGCGATGCAGGAGGGCGAGCTTGAGCCTGAACTGCCGGCATTTAACCGTTACAGCCCTGTTACGCGTGAGGATATGGCTTTTTACCTGGCAAAAGTTCTTGGAATAAACCCTGTAAACAGTCAAACGCATACTTTTAATGATTACCGCGACTGGAAGGAAGCCAATCCGCACCGCATTCCGTACATAGAGGCGCTGCTCCAGAACAGGGTTATGAATGGGGACGGCAATGGTTATTTCAGGCCGAAGGGAACGGTAACAAGGGAGCAGGCGGCCCAGATTATCCAGAACGTAGCCCCTTTTATTTTCCCGAAACTGAATATCGAAAAATTTAAAGGAACAGTTGAAAGTATCGAACAGTATATAGATAAGACAGACGGCCGCAATTCGGCGGTTACCGTTGTCAATGTCAGAAACAGCAGCGGGCAGCTCCATCAATTCCGTTTCGAAAGCCCATCGGCGGACGAAACAGCGAATGAGATGGCCCGCGGCAGTAAAAAAACCGTCTCAAAGGGCGCTGTAGTAAATGATATGGGCGTGCTTAAGGATGAGTCGGCATTCAGCGAAGGTCAGGAAATTGTATATTTTGTAAAGAACAACCGCATAGTCTATGCGTCGATAATAGTAAACAGCACGAAAACCGAATATTATCTCGGAAAAATTATGTCCGTGGATGACATAAACAGGCATATCAGCATTGAAATGCTTTTAGATCTGCCGTTTCCGGATATAAGGCTTATAGAACCCGCCATTTTGTATAACATTGCACCGGACGGCACCATAGAAAAGCTTTCGGTCAGCGAAGACGCAAAAATATTCATTGATTTTTCCTGCAAGACTCTTAAAGATATCAGGCCTGAATCAATAATGCTTATTACTGTTGAGAACGGGCTTGTTACCGGGTTGGAACAGGTTAACCTTGATCTGCTGCAGGAAGAAGGGATTGTAAGCGGAATTCTTGAAGAGAACAATCCCGGGCTTGGTTATGTGACATTATATTTCCCGGACGGTTTGGGGACTTCGCCCGTTTACAGGGAGAGCCTGTCGAATTATCGCACGTATTCGTACCTGCGGGCCGAAAATGTTACGGTTTATAAAAACGGAGCACGTGCGGCTATTGATGATTTAAAACCCGGAGACAGCGTGTTTCTCAAGATAGACGCCGACGGAAACCTTATAAGGATTAGCGCATCGGATAATTATTATCCCGTTTACGGGCAGGTCCGGGCGAAGCTCGCCGGCAGCCTGCTTATTGAAAAACAGGACGGGACATACGAACAAATAACGATTCCCCCGAATACCCCTATTTTCCGGCAGAAAAGAAGAATAACATGGGATGAAATAAAAGAAGGGGATAATCTGAGAATCCTGCTGCAGAAGAGCGGAAGCGATGTAATAGTCGGCGAAGTGACACTGGAAAAGAAAGTTCAGGAAACAACGGGTATTTACAGGGCCCAGTTCGGGTATTACGACGAATATAACAACAGCATTGTCGTGACAAGGCTGCAGCAGTTCAGCGACGGTATATGGAAGCAGCCTGAGACGGCAGGAGCGAGCAAGCTCCAGATAAGCGAGAACTATAAACCGGATATACAAAAAGGCTTGTACGGTACTGTGTACCTTGCAATGGGCAAAAACCTCATGGGAAATAATACAGTTGTCAAAATGGCATCTGACGGCGGCGCCCTGCTGTCCGAAGTAATAGGCGACACAATTGTCGAGGTGCAGCCCGGAAGGGGCAGCCTTACGCTGTTAAATAAAAACACGCGTTTTGTTTACGGACCGGATTCGATAATAGTCAAAGGCGGGAAGCTGCTTGAGCCGAATCAGGTTAAAAGCTATGATGAAGCATATGTCGTGGCAAGCAGCCATGTTGACGGCACGCATAAAGCGGATGTTATCCTGTTAAAGGAACCCGCCGACGACACGGGCCTTACGCTTTACCGCGGGCGCATATCAAGCATTGAATGGTTGAGTTCGTTCACATTGCAGTCATTTTCCGAGTTCCGCGATCCTGAATGGGAATTTGTCAATGTACCTAAAACGCTGAGTATCGATCCTCAATTCATAAGGATATACGATGATGACGGAAGAACCGATCCTGCGCAGTTTGACGATAAAGGTCAGAATAGCTATAAAAACCGCACGGTTTACGTGCTTGCGCAGGAAGGCAGAGCGATGCTTGTCAGCACGGCTCCTTACGGCGATGTTGTTTACAAGGGGCGGATACTGAAACTTGAAGGCGCGGTAAAAGACGCATACGGTCATTTCGTTTCACCTCCGGTGTCGTTAGTACTTTCGGAGGCAAAGGTGTATAACGTTCGGACGTGGGTTTGGGAAAATAAGGATAACGTTCAGATGGCGATACCACAGAACGCGGTTATTATGAGAAACGGAAAGATTGCCGGCGCCGAGCAGCTTGAAGAGGGAGACAGGCTTACCGTAATCAGATCGGAAACATCGGATAATGCATATGTTATTATCGCGGAATCATACTGGTATTGAACTAACGGATAAAGTACCGGAGGGGGATACGATGAGATATAAAAACAGACGCCGGATATTGACTTACATTATAATCTGTATTCTTACAGCCGCAGGCTCGGTGAATGCATTTGCGTATTCCGGTTCTATGGGATATGACGGAGGAATATCGGCTGCGGATCCGTATGAGAACAATACTTATCTGTACCGGGAAGTGTGCTTTTTAACCGGTGTTCCCGTTATATTCGAAGGTACGCTTACGGTAAAAAAGAATGTGAGGAAGGACAGGATAAATACGACATATACATACAATCTGCAAAACGTTGAACTTGATGCAACGATTACGCGGGTGGCTGTAATTGATACATATACCGAAACGAAACAGACGGGCCAGAAGGTTGAATCAAGCACGCATGCGAGGATGCCGACCGAGATCGTAAGATTCGGGCAAACGACGTATAGTCTTACCGGTTATCGTTTCACGCAGTCCGGGATTACCGATCCGAAACCTGCGGTATATTACAACGCGGGTGAATACAGCGTGAAAAAAACGTACAGGATCAGCACGGGCGGGACAATTGAGCTTGAAATGACCGGGAACCAGTACGGATATGACCAGTATTGGAGCAGCGCAAAAGCCGGAAGGGTAAATATAATGATATCGGCGAAACCTGAAATCGGCGGCGAAACCGCACCGTGGGGAGGATGGGCCGAAGTTTCGGTATCATGCACAGCTAAGAAGGATTTTAAATATATAAAAAATGAACCGTGGCAAATAAGCTTTGAGGGCGGTTATGTAGAGCAGAACTGGGAAGAAAGCATCCTCGAATACAATGCGATGCTGCCAGAGTTTGACAAAAACGGCAGGGCTACGGAAGTAATGCGCAGCTACAGCGAACGGATGGGCATTAATACCGAGCCTGTCAATACAAGGCTCATGGTTCCCGATTTAAAACATTTGGAGGGGCACTGGGCCGAAGAACCGGTAAAGATATTGTACAGCCTTGAGATTCTCCCCGGAACAGGCGATAACTTCAACCCGGCCAAATACGTTACAAGGCGGGATTTTACCGCGATGGTCGTCAGGGCTGTCAAGGACATACCGGAAGATCCGGATCTTGTTGTCAGAACGGTGACCACACCGTCGCGATCACGCAGCAATACCCCTGAAATATCCCCGTTTTTGGATGTCGGTACGGACGACCCTAATTATGAGGAAATCAAGATCGCAAGCAGCCGTGGAATAATTCAGGGCACGGGACAGGCATATTTTTCACCGGACAGGAATATAACAAAAGCAGAAGCTTTTACAATTCTAATCCGTGCGATCGGGCTTGAAGGTCTCGCTTCATATCCGTATTCGATAACGCATTTCGCGGATAACGACAGCATTCCCGCGTTCGCAAGAAATGCCGCCGCGGTGGCATACCGGATAGGATTGGCCGAAGAGGACAGCAGGGGCAATTTTAACCCGGACGAAAAACTTACTTACGAAAAAGCGTCGGACATTATGTACAGGTTCATTCAATACCTTGGAAAAGAGCTTGTTAAGGATTACCGCGAAAGGATTCTGAACTATTAGTCGCGAAAGGCGTAAAAATGAGTTTCTGCACGGAGATCGTGGGCTCGCCGGATAACCGATGTCCGTATTGCAACCCCTGAAAAACAATGGTAGAATTTAAGCAAATAAATAATCGGTAGCAGGCGTTCCTATGAAAAAATGTAAAAAAACAGCAATATTTTTGATATTGGTCTTTATACTTCAGCTGATACCTGCAGTTCCCGTTCAGGCCGAAGGATATTCGGATTATCTTGAACAGGTTTTGAAAATGGCGAAAGATCGCTATTATCAGGATGTGTCCGATGAAGAACTTCTAAAGGGAGCATTAAGAGGCATATTCAATTCGATGGATGAATATACGACATTTTACGATCTTGATGAAGCCGGAAATTTTTTAAGTACAATGCAGGGCAATTACCAGGGGATAGGTGTTGAAATATCCGGTGTGCCCGAAGGGGTCATTGTCGTCCGCGTTTTTGAGAATTCACCTGCCGAAGGCGCCGGAATACTGCCCGATGATATTATTACACGCGTTGATGGGAAAGATGTTAGCGGGATGACCGCTCAGGACATTTCAAACCTCATTCGCGGAGAAAGCGGAACATACGTCGAACTCGGTATTATCAGAGGCGGCACACAAGGGATTATTACTATAAGGGTACAGCGCGGCTCAGTTAATATAAGCCCTGTGAAATGGATGATCGACGGAGACGTGATGTATATAAGGCTTGAGTCGTTCAGCGGGAATAGTTCGCATTTTTTCGAACAGGCGCTTAAGGAAATGGATAACAGAGGCCTAAAAAAAATGATTCTGGATCTGCGAAACAACCCGGGCGGCGAAGTGGCTCAGGCCGTGGCAATTGCACGCAAGCTTGTGAGAAGCGGCGTTATAACCAAATTGGATTTTAAGTCAGAAGACACAAGAGACATTACGTATTATTCTTTCCTTTACAAACCCAAATATATACCGGCTGTTCTTGTTAACGGCAAAACGGCCAGCGCTTCCGAGATCCTTGCCAGCGCGATACAGGATTCGAAAGATGGCTTTATTGTCGGCACTAAGACTTTTGGTAAGGGTGTTGTACAGAATTTGTATCCTGTTTTAAAGCCCGAAGCGTATGAAAGGTATGCGGCTTTGTACGGCGATAACTTCGTTGACGGTTACCAGTGGGCAAATAATCACGGCGTGGTTATATCGGAATCCGATTTAATAGGCTGGGTAAAAATTACCACCGGCCATTACCTGACGAGAAATGGCAGGGCAATCCATAATATCGGGGTTCTTCCAGATTTTGAGGTTGATGATTACGAGCTCGTTAACGGGATTGACATTCAAAGCATAAAGCCGCTTGAGCATGAAAACGATATCCTGTTGAATGGGATCGGAAATGACGTATACAGCGCCGAGAAAATACTGGCAGTAAAAGGCGCTGAAATTGATGCGCCCGACAATATTCTCGATCAAAAAACAAGCGATGCACTGGTGCAGTTCCAGAAGGAAAAAGGCATACCATCCACGGGCATTTTGGATAAGGCGACAAAAGCCGCTTTAAACGAGGAATTAAAAGAACTGCGTTTAAAAATAGACAGGCAGTATTCAAAAGCATTGGAATTATTGGGTTATTTTTAACATAAGGATTAAGCATGATCAAATGCTGGGGTACAAATGATTGCAAAGAAAAAAACTAATATAGGCCGTATTTTGTTCAGACTGTTTATCCTCATTTTTTTAATTGCTGTTGTTATTATATCGGCAATGTACGCTTTCGACGGATCATTTCCCGGCGAGATAAACTGGGAACTTTTTAACCCGGCCGGTATTGTTGAGAAAATACGGAATAATTATGAAAATGAGCGGGGCGGTGTGATTTTTTCCGGTGACATTAATCCGAAGCTCGCCGAAATATATATGGGTAACCTTCTGATTCTTTCCGAAAGCGACATTGAGCTTATAAATTCCAAAGGCGAAGAATTATGGTATATACCGCATGAAATGCATAACCCTGTTATTAACGTGCATGATAAATTGATCCTGCTGTATGAACAGACCGGGAAAGCTTACCTTGTTATCAGCGGCGGCAAAACGCTGTTAAAAGATAAACTTGATGAAGAAATAGCATTCGGGTATATAACCGATGATTATGTTCTTTTCATAAGCCGCAGCAATATAGGATATAAGAGAACGGTTCGCATGATAGAACCGGACAGCGGAATAAATCTCGGCGCTTTGTATATCGACGATTATTATCCGTACTGCGCGATCCCTCAAAGTGGCGAAAAAAAGACATTCCTGCTGTACGGGCTTGGTCTCGATTCGATATATCCTTCAACAGTAATCAGGGAATATGGGATAGACCTTAACCCGAGTCCGGTTATGGGTGTGGAACTTGATGATATAACTCCCCTGTTCTGCAGCAACGACAGTATGAAACTTTTTGTCGGCGAGAACAATGCGTATTGTTACGATAATGATTTTACCCTGATATGGTCGAGGGATTTCGATTATAACATCGTTTCAGCCGGAATGTTCGACAACGGCGCATCGGTTTTTGTTCTTGAAGACTATCAGAATGATACGGTGGTTTTTGTCGACAAGCAGGGAAAGGACGTCAAGAGCATCAAGCTTGACAACCATGTTAACGAGATTGAGATATGCGGAAATTCAGCCGCTGTTGTTAAAGGAGCCGAGATTTTATTCTATGGTCATTCGGGAAAACAGAGTGATCATGTTACAATACCGGGAATGAACATAAAGGTCAAGTTAATTGACGAAAAAAGGGCCTATCTGATTTCGGAGCATGAAATTATTCTCCATAATATTGCTAAGAATAAATAATATGTAAGGAACTTCCGTGCTGTGTGTGCGTCTATAAGTTGGAGGTGTAAACATGGGTAAGACAGCGATAATTTGTTTGGCTATTGTCTTTTGCCTTGCGACGGCAGCATGCGGAAACAACAAGAGTTCCCGTAATGGGACTGCTGCTGATGGCCACACAACGTCTACGCCTGATGAAGATAACGATGAGAACGGTTTATTGACGGCTGAAGGAAAAGTCACAGGACTAATCGATAATAACAGCTTTGAAGCCAATATTTCAGGCAGCCCGGTAGTTTTCCGCCTGGAAAACGCGGCATCGGTATTTGAAGAAAAGGGAATCAATGACGGGGACATTGTGAAGATAGGCTATATATTGGATAAGAACAGGCAAAAAATCGTTAAGACGATTGGTAAAAATTAAATTGGCTATTATTGATAATACTCCCGAAAATGCTATAATATACCTGTAAAAGCAATAAACAGGAAAAGGGGTTATCAATGAAAGCAAATATTGTTACGGTAACAATGAATCCCGCGCTTGATAAAATGATTACCGTCGAAAGCTTAAGCCCCGGAAAACTCAATAGGGCAAAATCAGTAAGGATTGATCCGGGCGGTAAAGGGATTAACGTTTCAAAAGCTCTTTCAACGTACGGAGTAAGTCAGGTCGCAACAGGCATTTTGGGAGGACAGGTCGGAAGTCTCATTTCATCAATGCTGAAGGAATACGGAATAAAACAGGATTTTTTGTTTGTTTCCGCACAAACCCGTGTAAATATCAAAATACTTGACAAAAGCACCGGAACGATTACGGAAGTTAATGAACAAGGGCCTGAAATCAGTTATGAGACTTTGAAAGTATTTTTCAACAAGCTGAAAAGATTGGTCAAAAATGCGGATATGCTTGTGCTGGCAGGGAGTTTGCCCGTTTCAATCCCGTCATGTTTTTATTCCACGTGCATCCAAATGGCAGAGAAAATGAATGTAAAAACAATTATCGATACCGAAGGGGAAGCTCTTAAACTCAGTATTCAGTCAAAACCGTACGCTATAAAACCGAATGTGAATGAATTGGAGCAGATAGCCGAAAGACCTCTGAACAGCATTGAGGATATCGCTGCCGAAGCAAAACGTCTTATTAAAAACGGGATACGGCTCGTTCTTGTTTCATTGGGAAGCAGCGGCTCGCTCCTTTGCTTCGGGGACGGAATATACAAAGCCGAGCCGCTTACTGTTGATGTAAAATCTACGGTCGCTTCGGGTGATGCAATGGTAGCAGCGCTCGCATATTGCATCCGGACCGGTTCTACACCTGAAGAAATGGTGAAGATAGCGACTGCGGCGGGATGCCTTACCGCTTCAAAAGAAGGCTCCGACATGGCAAGCTGGAGTGAAATAAGGCAATTTTACGGGAACATAAATATAAAAGAGATGTAGAGGTGTGTCAATGTTATATCCTTTAAAATTCATACCTGTGTATAAGCAGTACATATGGGGCGGAAGAAACCTTCTTGATTTAGGCAAAAAACTTCCGGAAGGAATAGTTGCCGAAAGCTGGGAATTATGCTGTCACCCCGACGGGATGAGCATTGTATCGAACGGCAGATACGCAGGAAGAACGATAAAATCGCTGCTTGAAGAATACGGATATGACATAATCGGAAATACATATGAAAAAGGGTGCAAAGATTTCCCTCTGATGGTTAAGTTCATTGACGCGAACGATAAACTGTCCGTGCAGGTTCATCCCGATGATGCGTATGCATTGGCAAATGAAGGTGAATCGGGTAAAAATGAAATGTGGTATGTCATAGACGCGAAACCCGGAGCAAGCCTGATATACGGACTCTGTCCGGGGGTTTCGAAAGAGGTTTTCAGGGAAGCAATTTCGCGGAACGATGTCGATAAATACCTGAATACTGTAGAGGTAAAGCCGGGCGATTTCTTTTATATCCATGCGGGACTTGTTCATGCGATCGGGGAAGGAATTATTCTGGCCGAGATTCAGCAGAATTCCAATTTAACATACAGGATTTATGACTATAACAGGGTGGACAGCAGCGGAAAACCGAGACCGCTTCATATTGAAAAAGCGTTGGATGTAATTGATTTCAGCGTCAAAACAAAAAAGAGAGCAAATAAAACCTTAACTTACGGCATAAACGGCGGCGCAGCCGTTTCGGTTCTTACGGCGAACCCGTATTTCTGCGCCGAAATTTACGATGTATCGGGAATGATAACGCAAGATACAGGCGGCAAACAGTTCCATATATATGTTTTCATTAACGGAAGCGGGTCGATAAATACCGGTACCGGCAGCCTAACTGTTGAAAAAGGGGATACGGTGCTTGTACCGGCATGCATCGGCGGCTATACGCTTGAAGGGAATCTGAAAGCCATAAAAACATATAAACCCTATTCAAAAGATGAGATATACGAATACCTGTCACAGAAAGGTTTTTCCAAAGAGGAAATCGACAGCATTGAGGGCATGTACCAGTTTAATTAGCATGCCGCTCCTCGTTACCGAAAGCACCCGGGCCAGAGTCGCGTACCTACTGGAACGCGACAGCAATGCCTCGACCTGTTAGCCACCCGCTGTGTTATTGCATTATTTCCGCGGGTCCTGGCCCGGGTGTTTCGTTTCCTTGGGCGGCAAAGCACATACTGATAGCACGCTTCTGTTCCTGTACTGTTTTCACACAGCGGTCTCCATATCCCGGGTCGCTCATTATCCCGCTCCAACGCTGCTTATAGGCGGCAGGGCTTTGCAGCATGCCGCCCGGCGTCACCGAAAGCACCCAAGCCACCCGCTGGGTTATTGCATTATTTCCGCGGGTCCTGGCTCGGGTGTTTCCGGCAGCCTTTCTGCCCTTGAATAAGCGGAATTCTTCATGGTATAATATTATGACAACAAAAGAATCTTTTCCTTGGGGTGACAGTATGGCAAGCGCAAATATATCCATTACCGTGGAGGATCTGACAGCCGACAATAGTGAGACAATCAAAAAAGCTCTTGAAATAATTAATGGTGTTGAGAATGTTATCGTAAACATTGCAAACCAGAGAATAGTAATTGAATACGATGACGAAAAAATAAGTGAACAACTGATAAGGGAAACAATAGAAGACGTAGGATATAAAATCAAATAATCTGCGAAAACGCAGATTATTTTTAACTCGCCTCAAATCATTAAGGAGATAGGAGTCTGAAGCAGTGGGTAAGAAAGTTATAATTGTCGGCGGCGTCGCCGGAGGCGCGTCCGCTGCGACAAGGTTGAGAAGATTGGATGAAAATGCGGAGATTATCATGTTTGAACGCGGCGAACATATTTCTTTCGCGAACTGCGGTCTTCCCTATTATATAGGAGGAGTAATTAAGGACCGTGACGATCTGCTCGTTCAAACCGCCGAATCGATGAAATCGAGGTTCAATATTGATGTCCGTGTCAGAAGCGAAGTAATCAAGGTTGACACGGACAATAATAAGGTAACGGTAAAAAGCGATTCAAAAGGGATATACGAGGAAACATACGACTATCTCGTGCTGTCGCCGGGAGCAAAAGCAATAAAACCCGGTATCCCCGGAATTAACAGCAGCAAAATATTTACCCTGCGAAATGTCGCCGATACCGACGCAATTAAGGATTATATAGACAATAACGGAGTAAGCAGCGTTGTTGTGGCAGGCGGCGGTTTTGTCGGCGTAGAAATGGCGGAAAACCTTAAGCTGAAAGGAATAAACGTGTCCGTTGTTGAAGCAGCTCCGCATATCCTTGCTCCTTTTGATCGCGATATTGTTGTAACTGTGGAAAAAGAGCTTGTGAAAAACGGCATCAATCTGGTTTTGGGTGACGGCGTTAAGGAATTTTCCGATACGGAAAACGGGATTAGCGTTGTTCTCAACAGCGGTAAAACGCTTGCCGCTGATATGGTCATACTGTCGATTGGAATAATTCCCGATACGGAGTTTATAAAAGACAGCGGTATCGAACTTGGCCCGAAAGGACATATAATTGTAAACGAAAAAATGCAGACGAATATTGAAAATATATATGCCGTAGGAGACGCGGTCGAAGTTACCGATTTTGTTACGGGCCTTAAAACGGCCGTTCAGTTAGCCGGCCCCGCTAATAAACAGGGAAGGATTGCTGCGGACAATATATCGGGTTTGAAATCCGTTTACAGGGGAGCGCAGGGAACTGCAATAATAAAGGTTTTTGACCTGACGGCAGCAGTTACCGGGGCGAACGAGCGGGCATTGGAGAGGGCCGGGATAAGCTACAGGAAGATATTTATCCATCCGGCATCGCATGCTTCATATTATCCCGGAGCGCTTCCGATGACATTGAAACTGTTGTTTGATGACAGCGGAAAAATTTTGGGTGCACAGTGCGTTGGTTATAAAGGAGTGGACAAGAGAATTGATGTAATTGCTGCCGCTATACGCTTTAACGGTACCGTGCACGATCTTGCCGATTTGGAGCTTTCGTATGCGCCTCCGTATTCATCTGCGAAGGATCCCGTGAATATGGCGGGTTATGTCGCACAAAATGCTTTATTGAAAAAAACCAATATAATTACGTGGGATGAAGTCGGCAAACTGGATAAAGACGATTATATCCTCCTGGATGTTCGTACCGAAAGGGAATTTAAAAGAGGCCATGTTGAAGGCGCCGTCAACATCCCGCTTGACAGTTTAAGGGACAGAATTCACGAGCTTGACAAATCAAAAATAATAGTAACATACTGCAAAGTTGGCATCAGGGGGTATATAGCCGAAAGAATACTGACCCAGAAAGGGTTTAAGGTCTTTAATGTCACGGGCGGTTATACCGAGGTTGAAAGACTGCGTTAAATGCCGGGTTTGGCATATTATATATCATTATGATATTTTCAATGTAATCATTTCAGCAGTATCGGGAAAAAGTCCTTTCCCGGTACTGTTTTTTTTGTTTCCGGAGCTTTTCTGACTATAAGAATATATTCCTACTGGAAAATAAGACCAATTTCCTATTGCATTGAGTTTGTAGACTTATAGGAATTGCAAATCAAGCAACTATAATAAAAGTGTGTCGCAATATATCAGAAAATATGGGTGGTAGAGTAAATGTTTGTTGCGGTTGAGAAAAAAACCAATGAACCGTTGCCATTTTCAGTTGAAACTGAAGGGATAGATTATATTGACCTTTCCGAGTATTCACTGCCGGATAAGAGCATACCGTACCTGCTTGGTGAAAAAATATCAAGGAAGTTTGAGATGCTTGCGCTTGAAAAGAACGGTAATGAATTACTGCTGGCAATGAAGGACCCGAAAAACATATTCGCAATCGACAGTGCGGCTTTGATAACAAGCCTCGATATAAAACCCGTTTTGGTTGATGCCGAAAAGCTGATGCAGAAAATGGATGAAGTTTTTTACACACAGAAACAGGAACAAACCGTTATCAGCCAGGCTGTACTTGAGATAGATGAAAAAGAAAAAGAGCAGGAAAAAGAAAGGGAAAAGAAAGCCGAAAGTCCAACTGTCTACAAAGAAATGCTCGGCAATATCCTTATTTCGCAAAACGCAATAGATGAAGAGCAGTTGGAAAAAGCTCTTGAAATTCAGAAAAAGAGTGATCTGCCGCTGGGCGCGATCCTGCTCCGCGAGGGATATATAAACAAGCAGCAGTTATTCAGTGCACTGGAAGAACAGACAGGAATTAGTTATTTTGACCTTAACGGGGTTGAAATTCCCGATGATGTGATAAAGCTAATCGACAAAAAGCTTGCATATACATATACGCTCATACCGGTAAAAATCGAAAACGAGTTTTTGTATGTGGCAATGAGCGATCCGGTGAACATTTACGCGATAGATGACGTCAGGCTTGCGACAGGTTATGAAGTAAAACCGATGCTTGCCGACGGCGACCTTATCATTGAAAAGCTTGAAGCGATTTATAAGCAGGAAATCGAAGAAGAGCCCGAAAATGAGCAGATTGAAGAGATCGACTTTGAAAATGAATTTGAAAAAGTTAAGGAAGAAATTGAAATAGAGGTCAAAAAAGAGGAGCAGGTCGAAAAGACAATAAACATAAGCGATGTCGAAAATGCTCCGATCGTAAGGCTCGTAAACATGATATTCAAAAGCGCCATTGACAAAAGAGCCAGCGATATTCACATTGAGGCTTACGAGGACTGCGTAATGATTCGGTTCAGAATTGACGGGCAGCTTGTTGAAGTAATGAAGCAGGACAAAAAAATACAGCAGATACTCGTTGCGAGAATAAAGATAATAAGCGGTCTTAACATAGCGGAAAAACGAATCCCGCAAGACGGCCGCATAGCGCTGAAGATTAACAATAAGAACTACGATTTCCGTGTTTCTACACTGCCGACAATGTTCGGCGAAAAAGTCGTTATCAGGGTACTTGACAAGGACGGTTTCAATAAAACGAAAAATGAACTTGGCTTCTTTGAGGACGACCTCGTCAAGTTTGACAGCATATTGTCCCATCCTCACGGGATTGTGCTTGTTACGGGTCCTACCGGAAGCGGTAAATCAACGACGCTCTATACGGCGCTGCGTGAGTTGTGCAAACCGAACGTCAATATCATGACCGTTGAGGACCCGGTAGAAGCGACAATCAGGGGAGTAAACCAGGTCCAGGTAAATGTGAAAGCCGGTTTGACGTTTGCGAGCGCGCTGCGTGCGTTTTTAAGACAGGACCCCGACATCATCATGGTCGGTGAGATACGCGACAGGGAAACCGCCGAGATAGCGATACGCGCCGCTATTACCGGACACCTTGTTTTAAGCACGCTGCACACAAATGACTCGGTCAGTTCCATCGACAGGCTCATTGATATGGGCGTCGAACCGTTCCTTATAGCGTCATCCCTTGTGGGTGTTCTCGCGCAGAGGCTTGTCAGGAGATTATGCCCGAAATGCAAACAGGAGTATATTGCGAAAGAACATGAAATGAAAATACTGAAGCTCAGTGAAGAGACTAAAATTTACAAGCCCGCCGGATGCCCGGAGTGCAACGGCTCAGGATACAAGGGCAGAATTGCGGCTTATGAAATACTCACGATAAGCAGTGAAATGCGAGAGTTAATTTCACAGAACGCACCGATTGAAACAATTCGACAGCTTGCTTTGCAAAATGGCATGAGAACACTGTCAGACAGTTGTACAAGGCTTATACTTGAAGGTATTACGTCCCTTGAGGAAATGATGAGCGTAGTTTCAATAAATGAGTAGGGAGAGGCTAATGAGAATTGACGATTATTTACAGAGAGCTGTTGAAATGGAAGCTTCGGATATTCATATATGCGTAGGGGTTCCGGTCGTTATAAGAAGGCATGGTTCGCTGTATTATATCGACGATTACGTATTGAATAAGGAAGACACCCGCGAACTCGTTGAGCAGGTATTATCGAAGGATCAATTAAAGGTCCTTGAGTCCGACGGGGAAGTGGATTTTGCATATATGCTTCAGGGAGTAGGAAGATTCAGGGTTAACGCTTTCAGGCAAAGGGGCTCTTACGCGATTGCATTCAGGATTATCCCGACCAAAGTGCCGGAGCTCAGCGAGCTGGGACTGCCGGAAATACTTTATTCGCTGGCTGAAAGGCAAAGAGGGCTGATACTTGTCACGGGACCTACGGGAAGCGGTAAGTCAACAACGCTCGCAGCAATGATAAACCATATTAACTCTGAAAGAAGATGCCATATTATCACGATAGAAGATCCTATCGAGTATTTACATAAACACAACAGAAGCATAATAAATCAAAGGGAAATAGGCGAAGACACAAAAAGCTACAACAACGCGTTGAGAGCGGCATTAAGGGAAGACCCGGATGTAATTCTGATAGGTGAAATGAGGGACCAGGAGACAATCTCCATAGCGCTGACCGCTGCGGAAACTGGACATCTTGTTTTGTCAACGCTGCACACACTCGGAGCCGCAAAAACAATCGATAGAATTATCGATGTTTTTCCTCCGCATCAGCAGGGACAGGTGCGCAGCCAGCTTTCGACAGTGCTTCAGGGCATTGTTTCACAGCAGTTGATTAAACGCAGCGATAATTCAGGAAGAGTTGTCGCCACCGAGGTAATGGTTGTGACCCCGGCAATATCGAATATGATCAGGGAATCGAGAACAGTTCAGATTAACAGCAGTATACACACGGGAAGCGAATTTGGGATGCATTCAATGGACAGCAGCATTGCCTCCCTGTATAAGCAGGGAATCATATCCTATGAAAATGCATGCCAGTATTCAATGGATCCTGCGGCACTGAAGAAACTGATAGCGCTGAATTAAATGGAAGTGAGGTTTTTGTTATGGCAGTGGTTGATATATTCTCGAACAGTTTTATCACAATAGATATAGGCTTCAGGTATATGAAGATTGTCCAGGTTAAAAAGAATAAACATAATTTATTGTCCGTTACTAACTACGGTATCGGAGATACGCCGAAAGGATGCATTAAAAACGGCGCTATTAAAGATAAGGATGCCGTTATCGAAGAAATAAACCGTGTTATTAAGGAAAACAACATCAACATGAAGGAAGCCAAAATCGTAATGTCGGGCACGAATATCATATCAAGGGTGATTATGATTGATAAGGTTCCCGAAAACGAAGTTGACAAAAAAATCTGGGAAGAGATACGGGAAACGATCCCCGTTGATATGAATTCGAACAGGATAGATTATAAGATCCTCGGGAATACGATTGTGGACGGCCAGGAAAAGATAAAGGTCTTTGTTACCGTTGTTGCAAAAAAAATAATAGACAACTATATCGATTTGCTCAAAAAGCTGCGCTTGAAGCCGATTGCCGTCGATATCCCGTCCAACAGCGTTTCAAAATTCTTCAGGCTTGATATCGATACAGGGGAGGACAGTATGGCAAGAAGGCTTAAATACGCGAAATACAATAACAACACATGCATTGTTTTTGACCTTGGCTCTGAAACGACAATTATCAATATACTCAAGGATAAAACCCCCGAATTCAACCGCGTTATCCTGAAGGGAAGCAGCAAGATTGATGAGGAAATCGCTAAGGAACTGCAGATGCAGCCACATGAGCTGCCGAAAGCGGAACTGTACAAAAAGATGTACGGCCTGTCGACAATAATGACGCCGTGTACAGAGTACCTTTGCTCAAAAGCGGCAATGAGGGTAATGGATTCACTTATTAAAGAAATTAGAATGTGCATTGATTTCTACCTCACGAGATGCAACGGTGAACACCCGAGCAAAATATTCCTTATTGGCGGAGGTTCACAGATGAAGGGCATCGAGGAATATTTTGAAGAAAAACTCGGATTGCCCGCATACAGGATAAACGTAGCAAAAATCGGCGGCCTTGAATTTAACCCGAATCTTGACAAGGGAAGACTTAACTACCTCGTAAACGCGCTGGGCGTTGCGTTGTAAAGGAGGATTTCATGCCGGTATATACATATAAGGTGCAAAACAGCGAAGGCGAGATATTTTCAGGGGAAACAAAGGTTAACAGCAAGGAAGTTCTGCTTGATCTTTTCAATAAGCACGGGTACAAGCCTGTTGAAATTATTGAAAAGACATTTGTAACCGATGTGTCCCAGATCGGCATTTTCAGGAAAAAGGTTAAAATCGCGGATTTGGCGCAGTTCTGCCGCCAGTTTTCAATAATGCTTGAAGCGGGCATATCGATTGCCGCGGCATTGGATGTCCTGAGGGCGCAGACGGTAAACCCGACGCTTAAGGAATGCTTAAACGACTTGTACAACAACATACAAAAAGGTATTTCATTATCAAGCGTTATGAGAAGTTTTCCGGATATCTTCCCGCCAATCCTGATAAGCATGGTCGAGGCGGGGGAAGTAAGCGGCCAGTTGGACAAGGTATTCATAAGGATGGCTGATCATTTCGAGAAGGAATACAAGCAGAGGCAGAAGCTCAAAGCGGCGATGACATACCCGATTATAGTCTTTGTTATTGCCGTACTGGTTGTCGTTATTATGGTTGTAAAGGTTATCCCCACATTCGGGGAAGCCCTGTCCGGAATGAACGTCGAGCTGCCGAAGCTAACGCAGATAATGCTTAACGTAAGCAGCTTTTTTACAAAATATTGGTATTTGGTTCTGTTTGGATTTGTTTTGCTCATATTCGGGATAAAAATGATGTCAAAAACAAACCGGGGGAAAAAATTGCTGGATGATGCATTATTAAGAATCCCGATTGCCGCCGATGTGATCAAAACAATGCTGACGGCCAGGCTAAGCAGGGCTCTTGCAACGCTTTTATCAAGCGGCGTGCTGATGCTCGAGTCCCTTGAGATAACAAGACGCGTGCTGAACAACTCAATACTTAATGAAAAAATGGAAAAAGCGATAGAAAGCGTTAAACAGGGCAGGTCGTTAACACAGTCGATAGCAGAAATGCAGTACTTCCCGCCGTTAATGCTGTCAATGCTGAAAACCGGCGAAGAAGCCGGTAACCTTGATGAAACGCTTGAGAAAGCGGCCGCCTTTTACGAAGACCAGACAGGGGACAAATTACAAAAACTTATGACATTCATAGAGCCATTGATAATGATCGGGCTCGGCGGAGTAGTCGCGTTCATAATATTCAGCGTGCTGTACCCGATGCTGAGCGTGTACCAGAATATAAGCAATTACTGATACCCGTTTTCCAACTTAAAATAAGTATTCTATAAGCATTTTATGCTTAAATAATAAAAATTTTAGTATTGGAGGTATTTTCATGAAAAAAATGAAGAAAATGTTGAAACAAAACAAGGGTTTCTCGCTGGTCGAGCTGCTTGTTGCAATACTGATAATGGCAGTTATTGCAGGAACTGCAATTATGCTGTTCGGTGGAGTACTCAGCTCGAGCAGGGAAAGCGCGGACAAGGAAACCGCGGAAAACATCAAGAGGGCTATTTTAACGTACATGAACCTGACGAATGACACCGACCTTAGCTGTATAAGAGGTGGCGATGGTAGTGGTAACTTAAACGCAATTACTTCTATTGATCTTGCTCAAAAACTGGCCTGTAGAATTGATCTTGGAGAATCCAATCCAAATGAGGTATCGTTTACTGCCCCGGAAAATGCTAAATTTTCAACTGATCCAGATGCCGAAACCGGCGGTATAGGGGATACTGACATTAAAGGTAAATTTGGACCGTTCCTTGACGCATCAAAGGATTTGGTTCCTCAGCAGCCCGGAATGAATGGATGGGAAATAACGATAGATGAGGAATTACAGGTAATTACCATTAAAGCAAGCGAGACTGATGCTGAGGTAGAGTTTAAATAATAAACCTTTAATGATGACTTAATGCGCAAAGTTAAAAATTATTGTTCACATTCCCACGTTTCTGTGGGAGTGTGAACCAAACTTTTTGGAGGGATTATTATAAAAAGCAATAAAGGTTTCACACTGCCAGAAGTTTTGGTAGCGCTTTTGCTTATCGGAATAATTTCGGTAATCATAACGGAACTGCTGGTGTTCAACGCGGCATCGACAACAGCGTATTCAAGATTCGGCAGGCAGCAGTTTACGGTCCACGACGCGTTTACGCGCCTGAACAGGGATATCGAGGAAGCGGCGAAAATCAGTTTCAGTAATCAGGTTTCGGCCTATGATTACAAGACGATCATCGTGAATGTTAACGGCGAGAGCAGGGAATGGACGATTGATTCCGGTGTACTTTACGTTGATTCAAAAGCCGTTGTCGAAGGCTTGTCCGAAGAGAGCAGATTTGTAAAACAGGACGACTGCCTTACCGTGGTGCTGAAGCCGGAACAGACAAATGAAGGCAGGTTCAGGCTGAATATATCAAAACCGGTTGTAACGCAGTACAGCTTAATATATAAAAAATAACCCTTCATTACTATAATAAATACATACGCGCTGTGCATTTATTATAGTAATGAAATGAATTGGCAGAAATAGATGGAGGAGTTGACATGAAGGATATAAATTTCCTCGTAAGCGAGAATCCATTTGAGAGAGAGCTTAAAAAAGAGAAAAAAAGCGCTTCTGCCGTCAAGGTAATAGCGCTGGTCCTCGTAATGGCGGTCGGAACGGCTATATTGCTCGCCCCGGGCATATATGTACGGATCCTCGATGGAAGGGCTTTGGCCGTTGAACAGAAGCTGACCGATGCAAAGTACAGCGAAGTCAGGACAGTAAAGGCGCAGCTCGCGAATGTTACCAGGAAAGTTGATAATAAAAAGGCGGTTATTAACGGAATTGACGCTCGGAATATTCCCGCGTCGCAGGCTTTATTAATAATTGAAAACGCGCTTCCTTCAGGCTGTTATTTAAGATCGGTAAAATTCAGCGGGAATTCTGTTTCAGTAAGCGGTGTCGCGGAAAACAGCCTTATCGTTTCGGATTTTCTCGGGAAAATGGACAGACTGAAGCTTTTTGAAAGCAGTTCGCAGGGCATGTCGCTGAAAGAAACACAGAGCGCGGTTGAATTCTCGGTAACATATACCGCGAAGATCGAAGGAGGGAACCGGAAATGACACTGACTAAAAAGGAAAAGACGCTGCTTGTAGTTTTAGCCGTAGTTGTGTATGCGTTTATATTCGTGAAATTTGTTTTACTGTCGTCACTCCCCAAAATAAAAGCCGCGCAAAACAGGATTAATGAGGCGAAAAGCCAGCTCAACGCATTGGAAGCCGACTATAAAAATATAGATCAATATAAAAATATGATAGAAGAGAAAAAGGTAACAGATGAAAGGCTCGGCGAATACCTTATGGACAGTGCAGGGTTTTCTGACAGCGTTGAGTTTATTGAAAACCTCGCGCTTCTTTTGGGGACAAGCCTTAAAAGCGTGTCATTAGGAAATCCGCAGCAGCTTATGGAAGGCGAGACGACTTATTACGCCTTCCCGGTAAACTTTAATACCGTTTTGTCAAAGGACGGACTGGACGAACTGATAAGGTTCTGCGAAGGCGGCAGCAGGAAGGTAACGGTCAGGCAGTTAAGTATCAGCCCGGCAAATGCGGACAGTGCGGCCGAATACGGAATTGTCGCGCTGAATAAGCAGCTTTTCAAT
This sequence comes from Clostridiaceae bacterium, assembly GCA_012516065.1. GTDB lineage: Bacteria > Bacillota > Clostridia > DSM-8532 > DSM-8532 > DTU069. Next base: position 17,275 of record JAAYXD010000040.1, on the reverse strand, counting down.
ATAAACATAGGTCTTGTTTTTTACTCATTGAACAGGGATGCGGCTGACAGTTTCCTTAAATATACGCGCGCCGCGTTTGAAAGATTCAGGGACAGGGGCGGCAATCCCATTTTTATAGAGGATTCGGATGAGATTGCCGTAAACACACCGCCTCAAACAGTGAAACTGCCGGAGGCCGCCGCAAAAAATGCTGATAATGCTCCGAACGAAATTACGTTGATGAACGCTGATTTTAAAATTTTCCATACCGGATACCTGTATGGAGGATATAATTTTGAAACTTATACCGCGTTCAATAAAAACGACAGGATACGAAGCACAATATCCGTTCCTATGAACGTATCGCTTATACTCGGCAGCACGCAGTACACGATCGAGTGCGTCGACGGTGACGGGCATATGAATTCGATAACGGGAAGCCTGCCCGACAGGTATTTCACTTTGTATATACAATCAAATATAAAAAACGATGTCAAGGAAGACGAAAATCTCTGGCTTAACCTTCAAATAAGGAACGACTCGGGCAGAATTATTGTCGCAAAGATTGAACAGACCGGCGATCGCGTTAAGATAACGGACAGGAACGGAAATGAGATAACCGGAAAAAGCGAAAAGGAGAAAGTGTATCTTTGATGGGACGGAAATGGACGCTAAAACGGCTTAAGCCTAAAGTCTTCATAAATAATAAAGGTTTTTCGTTAGTGGAAGCGGTAGTCGCAATAGCCGTTATAGGGATTGTGTCTGTCGCGGTTTCTTCATTGTTTTTTTCGATGTCCCGGGTTTCAAAATTTTCCGAACAGCAGATGAAGAGGAATGCCGTAATAAAAGTTATAAAGGAAAACGTCGGCAATGCGGTACGGAAAAACACCGTGATTTATGGAACAGCCAGTATGGCTCCGAATACTGTAGGCGAGGAAATAACGGAATTGCCGGTTAAAGATTTAAGCGGCCAGGAATATCCCGAATACGCTTTCAATTTAAAGTTCGCAGGATATACCGAAAATAACGTCAGGCAGTACAAAGCAGCTTTAATCAGCAAATACGGCGGCGCAAATACATTTGAATTCCTGTTTGAAATATATCATTGAGCAGGTGAAATAATGGACAAAACAGGAAAAAACGTTCACATATGTTTTAATGAAACAGATATAAAAAACAGTCGTGGCAGTTCAATGCCGATTGTTATGGTCATTACGCTTGTCGTACTGATAGTCGGAAGCGCTGTCGCTTATGCCGCTGTTCAGATGTTTGCCATAGTTAGGAATGAAGAACATAACCAGATGGCATATATCGCCGCCGAATCGGCAATTGAGAGAACTGTTTCGAATCTTGACAGGTACCTTACAAAAGAAGAATTTGCAACCGACAGGGGTATTACTTTTTCAAATGAAGTCCAGTTTATCAACGATATAATCCAGAAACTGAACGCGGGAGACCCGCAGATTAGTAACAGCTACAATATCCCGGTTTACGCAGACTCGTCGATGAACGGCGCGGATGCAACGGTATCGTTTTCATGGGACGGATCGACATATACGCGCACCGGCAATAAATTGAAGTTTATGCTGCAGGTTACCGCTTCCGCATCAATGGAAAACGGGATATTCAGGTCATACGAAAGAAAAGCCGTTGCGGTAAAAGAGTATGAAGTATGGATATACAACCCTTTTATCCTGAACGGCGCCGTATATACGCTCGGTGATCTTGTCGTAAAAGGCAGCGGTACATCGACTATAACCGATGATGTGTATGTTTTCGGCACCGGCCTTGATAAGCCGAACCGTATGGATCAATACAATATGGGCGGCGTATGTGTCGTTGACGAAGCGGTACTGCATATAGAGAAAGGCAGCATATATACAAGGAACCTGCTCAGGGTCGGGACATTTGACGAAACCGGATCGGACAAGTGCGCGGTTGTTGTGGATCATGATGTCGTCGCGCAGGGAATCCAGGCTTTCGGTGTCAATGATGATATTGTTATTATCCGTGATGCTTATACGTTTGATGATATAGAAATGAACGGCGCAAAATCATATATCGCGATTAACGGCAATTATTTCGGGATGAATCTGGGAGACGGAAGCTTTCACGATACTTCAAGCGCGGTAATAAATACATCGCCGAGATATGCCGGTCCGTCGGTGAATGATTTTACGCAGTCGAGAATTGTCATTAACGGGTACACATTTGTCAACGGCTCGACATTCAGAATGGATGGAGGTACGGTCGGGCATAAACTTGAAAACGTCGCGCTTGCATGGGAAGGAAGCGAACCCGTATATATCGCTGAAAACTGCACAAATACGGTGGATTATATAAACATTCTGACAAGCACTTCGCACGGTGAGAGAAACGGTTTTTCCGTCCTGCTCGGAAACGTTAACTGGACTAATAACGCTGATCTTGAGAGTGACTGGCAGACATGGAGCGCGTGGATTTCCGAAATACGCGGCAGGGCATCGGGACGGACTAATATCCTGCCGAGCATTCCATCGAAAATAAAAGGTTTTTGCCATTACGCAATGGCCGCTAATAATAAGCTATATCCGGCGAACGAGGATAATATTGAAATACCTGCATCAGTGGTATGCCGTGTTGCGGACGATGTAGACGGGTTGAGCGATCGGCCGCTCGAGCCGTATACGCATGACAACTGGTACGATAATACGAATATTTCGATTGGTATTCCTAAAGGCTTGCAGAACATGCTCAGTTTTCTTGAAAGCCATGTTCATGTGTTCGCGAGGAAAGAGTATCCTGAAGAGGTTACGGGCGAAATAAATTACCTGTTCAATTCGGGGATGATCCAGACCGGTTTCGGATCAACCACGGAGTTTTTAAGGATCAGGGATCAGCTTGATGATATTGACGAAACGGTGTGGAACTGTGTGGTCAAATTTGACGATGACGGAACCGATGCACCTATGCCGCCGGTGGACCTGGTAAACCATCTTATAGATAATTATACCGATCCGACGAAATACTTTTTAATTATCAACCTTGACCCTGACAGGGAACTTGTAATAAAGCCGGACCCGGTGACGGGCACTGACACGGTAAATGGAATTATCTTTACGATGGGCAGGGTAAGCGTCAGGAACGGCGCGACAGTAAACGGCTCGATTATTGCCGCCGGAAGAGGTTATGATCCGGTTTCAAAGGTAAAGGGTTCAGCCGCCGGTTCATACGATTACGATCATGATGGTGACGCAGGCACGCCGCCCATTAAAATGGCAAGGCTTCCAAGGATTGTCGGAAACACAAACGTGATCAATTTCGAATCATGGGATTACGCGGCGCTTATTATCGAAAGGGGCAACATACATTTTCCCGGAAGAAGCGCATTGTTTGCGCAGTTTGATGAAGTATACAACGGCAGAAGTTTTGGAGATATTCTTGAAGACATATTTTGAGGTGAGTGAAAATGAAGCGTTTATGTTTGGGCTTTTTATTGGTTTTATTGGTTATATCCTGCGCAGGATGCGGGTTTGTAGAGACCGCGGCGGCAGGCGATTCCACGTCAGATGAACCTGCGGGTGGCATTCAAAGCAGCAGGGAAACTGTCGACAGCAGCGACGATCAGGCAATAAAGAAAATTATTGCGGAGTATTTTACCACATTGTATACCGATGCTGATGTGGATGAGTACAACGAATACTCAAGGACAGGCGTTATACCAAGCAAAATACGAGGGTTTATCGCGGACAGGACGCTTACGGAAGGCGACGGAAATCCCGAAGTCGGAATACACCTTCCGAGATATATAAGCATAAACGGCATGACAATAACAGGATACGATATTATCGCCGCGCCGGATGACGGCAAAGACGGAAATATGAATGTCGCATCGGGTTTTATATCAAAAAATGAAGACAATTACCTGTATTTTGCTAAAGTTTACGCAAAGGCGAAAGTAGTTCCCGATGAGGTGTTCTCAAAATCATACAGGAAAGAGGAAGATAACACATACACAAAAATATGGGAAATCAGCGCGGGAGATACGGATTTAATGAGAGTCGAGATAAGGTATGATGTCGAACTGGCAAAAAGCGATGCCGGGTTCAGCATTTTGAGAGCTATTGAATCAAATATAAAGGCAGGAATGAAGAACAGGCTCTTTATACTGAACAACGACAATATTACAAGGCTTCCGTACCTTGATCTGGAAAAGACGGCGGACGGCGCGTACAGGAACCCTGTCGACGGGGAAATCTACGAGTCCGAAAAAGCGGTTATTACCGAATTTTTTCAGAAGTTTACTCTTCTTGACAGGGAGAGAATGAACCTCCTTTCTTACAGGTGGAAACAGGGCTTTGCCGAGGCAAAGGAGTTTTTGGATAATCTCGGCATGACGTCGGGCGAAGGGCAGGCAAAATTAATTGAATTCGATTATAAATACAATGAAAACTTTCCTTTTGATTCTTTCCCGCTTAGAAACAACATGGAAGAAATAAAGGAAATAAAGAACTTTGCAGTTACGCCGCACCCAGCTTATTCCGAGAAAATCAGGTGGTATTACGTGAATTTTGACGCGGCCGTTCAAAGAACGAACGGAATAACGGACGAATATTTCACTTACCGCTACGATTACCTTGTAACTCTGTCACTTGCGGGAAATTCACCCGTGATTGAAAAAATCAAACTGAATGAATATTATGTCGTTCGATGAAAGCAGTAATGAGGTGATTATGTTGAAGTCAGTATTAGTAAGGATAATAACATGTGTTGTTTGTATTTCGATGTTAACGGTGTTTGCGCCGGTCTCCGCGGCGCAGGAAACCGGGTCGGACAAGCCGAGCCAGTGGGCTGAACGGGAAATTGCGGAAGCCATCAATAATGACCTTGTTCCTGAACAGCTTCAGTCAAACTACCGGAGCAATATCAAAAGAAGCCAGTATGTGCTGCTGGCGCTGAAGGTTTTCGACGCTGCGGGAAAAAGCGTAGATATCAAAGAAAGCCGGCCGTTTATAGATACCCTGGGCCATAAATATGAACAGGAAATAGTAAAAGCGTATAACGCCGGTATAGTGAAAGGGGATGGTAAAGGGAATTTTCATCCGGATAATTTCATAACGAGAGAAGAAATCGCATCGCTCGTTGTAAATTTGCTTATGCAGATAACACCCGATAAGGATTTTACCGTCAAAGGAACTTATACATACGGCGACAGCGACAAAATCAGCGAATGGGCAAAGTATTACATCGATTTTTGCTTCGAGAATAAAATCCTGGCGGGATACGGAAACAATGTAATTGATCCGAAAGGCAACGCGACGATAGAACAATCAATTGCGCTGCTTTACCGGCTTGCGAAGAATGAAGGGCTTATCGGCGGCACGGAAGGCCCGATCAGGCTCGAAAATGTCGGAACTGCCGTAGCAAATGCCTTTATCGCTGAATATAGCGCAAAAACTTTTGATATTCTGAAAGCTCTTGCCGAAAATGACAAAGTCGAGATAACAAGTTTCTGGGAGAAAAGCGCGACTGTCTCTCTGGAATATAACACTATCAGCCTTAACAGCCCCGAATTTGAGAAAAACCTGTTCGCGCTTGTCCATAATATCGGCGAAGAACTGTTTGTAACGGCATATAAAGAGCTTATGATCGAAAACTTTAAAGATGGTGAAAAGGGCGCCCTTTTGCTTGATGAATATATTGGCAGGATGAAAGAAAAAGAACTCATTGATATTTACGAACAGGTTAATGAAACCGAAATTTTCGTTATCGAATCGATACAGGACATTGACGGCAGTGTGAGCTACATGGTTGGTTACATCCAAAGGAAACCGTAAATTGCCCAGGCAATATAGTTTCTAAATATTTATTAAGGGAGTGATAGTAAGTGTTTGCGAAAGTGGAATCAATTCCGGCTAAAAAATCAATCGTGTTTGTTATTATTTTTACGTTATTGATTGCCTGCTGGACAAGCATCAATGCCTACGGCGTAAACGGCGGCCAGGATATCAGCGTAGACCTTGAATTGTCAAGGGAATTAAGCAGCGCGAAAATTCTTCTTGGTGATGAGTTCACAATAACCTATAGAATCGTTCCGCAGCCCGTGCTATCGTCGGGAGAGACACCGGCCAATAAGGAAATATACCTTGTAATGGATACATCGGGCAGTATGAATTATGACCTTGACGGAAAAGAGGTACCGACGTGGAATACGAATAAAAGGATAGACATAGCAAGAGCGGCAGCGAATAAGTTCCTTGACAATCTCAGGGACAAAACAAATGTTAAGGTCGGGCTAATCACTTACAGCGATATCGGAGCGGTCAAGCAGGTGCTTACTTCAAACCTGAATTCGGTTAAGAGCAAGATAAACAGCCTTAACGTTGTAGGCGGGACAAATATCGGGGACGGTTTAAGATTAGGCTATTACCGGCTGCTTGACGGAACCACCGACAGCTCCGCGGATAAATACCTTATCCTCCTGACGGACGGAGAGCCTACGTACCACAGTGTATACAAAAAATATCCTTACAATTTCTACAAGGAAGACGGCACTGCCCCGCATTTCGACGGTGGAGGAAGCAAGGCGACACAGAAGGATATACAGTATTGTTATGAAATAGCGGAAGAATTTCTTGGCCGAAGCGTTATAAAATCATATATGATTGCGTTTACGAAAGGTTCAAACGCGAATATTCTCGAGCAGGTCGCGCAGAAAGCGGGCGGCGAGTATCAACAGGCATTGACTTCGGACGCTCTTAATAATGTATATCAGGACATATACGAACAAATAATGGCCGATTTTTACGTTGAAAACGTCAGGTTCGAAGAGACTTTCCCGGATGGCCTTACGGTTGTTTCCGTTCCGGACGGTTTCAGCGTAAACGGGCGAACGGTATCGGGCAGCCTCGGCAGAATATGTTACTCTTATGATGAAAGTTCCGGCTTCTACACGGCGGACCCGAAAGAATTCTCAATTACCGTAAAAGGTACTGCCGCCGGAAGCTATCTGCTTAACTCATCAGCATTGTCGTATAAGGACGCAAACGGTGAAAACAAGACTGCAGGCTTCGAAGAAGAAGGCGTCGACGTTATTGCCGTAAGCGCTCCTGTCGAAGTCGAAAGAAGTCTGAGCAAGGAAGAAATGCTCGTGAATGAAGAGTTTGATGTTTATTACACAATCAAGCCCGCAGCATTCGGCATTGATCCGGACCTGACGCCGCCGGAAAAATTTATAGTCAGAAATATCTGTTTTTCGGAGAAATTCCCGGAAGGATTGACTGTTATCCCTGCGGATGGATTAACAGTATCGGGGCAGAACGCGAGCAGGGCCATAGAAGACATTGTTTATACATACGATGCTTCGGACGGCAAGTATAAGGCCAATCCCGTCAGTTTTGCCGTTAAACTGAAGGGAATTGAAGGAGAATATATACTCGGTGACAATAACAGCTCGAAAATCGAGTATACCGATTTGGACAGTAAAACAAAAACCAGGAGCTTTCCTGAACTGAACCCCAGAATTATAAAATTCGGAATGCCGAAACTTAAGGTTTTGAATGTCGTAAGAAGAGGGGAAAAGGTTGATATCGAACTCGGCGTAGATCTGCCCGAACATACCGATTATGGCCAGATAAGGCTTGAAAACGGCAGCGCCGTAACCGTGTCGGGCAGCGGAGGAACGGTTCAAAATATCCTGAACGACGGTTCATACTGGTACAAGGATTTATCCATTTATCAAACGCATAAGGTATACCTATGGGCTGTCAGTGACTTTGACCCGGGCACGACGAACCAGACCGAGCTTATAACGATATTTAACGCAATTGATATAAACTAATATGCGATGCAGGGAACGCGCCCCCCGATTTTTCCCTGTTTACAATTCTGTTTATAAGGCCTGTTTCGGAAACAGGCCTTATGTCCTTTCCATATTAATAAAACAAAAGGTCAGCGATGTTTCATATGCGGCCGATAATATATTATAATTATATATTATATAATTAGGAAGGATACATTCGGATGAATATCAAAGCGATAGCTTCCGCGCTGGACCATACGCTGCTTAGGGTTGATTCAACCTTGGATCAGATTAAAAATGCCTGTGACGAAGCGATCAGGTGTAAAACCGCAAGTGTCTGCATACCACCGGCTTATGCGGCAGAAGCGGTAAAATATGTACAATGCAAAATACCTGTTTGTACTGTGGCCGGTTTCCCGAACGGCTACTCTACAACGGCCGCAAAGGTGGCTGAAACCGAAGAGGCTATAGCCAACGGGGTTTCCGAAGTGGATATGGTAACTAATATCGGATTTTTGAAATCAGGCCGGTATGACGCCGTCGAGGAAGAAATCAGGGCGATAAAGAAGGTTTGCGGTGACAAAATACTGAAGGTTATTATCGAAACATGCCTGCTTACCGAAGAGGAAAAAATCAAAATGTGCCGGATTGTCACCGAAGCAGGTGCGGATTATATAAAAACTTCAACGGGCTTTTCCACAGGGAATGCGACAGTTGAGGATATAGTCCTGTTTGCAAAACACATTGGACCAAATGTGAAAATAAAGGCGGCAGGCGGAATACGGACCCTGGAAGAAGCCCAAAGGTTTTTGGATGCAGGGGCAAGCCGCATCGGCAGCAGTTCTTTGATAAAACTGCTGCAGGATGCATAAGCCGCGGGATATGTATGTGATTTGCAGCCTTGAGAGACGAAATAAACGAAGCAGGCTCTGCGGAAACAAATCAGTCTGTGAATTAATGCTGTAACACAAGCGGGTGGCTAACAGGTCGAGGCATTGCTGTCGCGTTCCAGTAGGTACGCGACTCTGGCTCGGGTGCTTTCGGTGCCCCATAGATTTTGCAGACAATTCGACAAAACCGTATTGAAATATCGGCGCGGATATTCTATAATATGATACTGGTGGTATTAAGGGAGTAGCTTACAGTTTAACACTGTTTAACCGTTCGTCAGGACGGCGGATGCCCGGACGGTTAATCAAATTATTAGTTGTTTCAGGGATTATCTTGCCGAAACAATAATATTTGATAGCGAGACTTATACTACGACTTATGTTGTGGTATTTTTTTATGCGATGATTTAATAAATTCTCACTCACCTGAAAAGGTGGCAGGTTCAATATAATATTTTTGTTGTCAGGGAGGATAAGATGGAACAGTTAAGGCAGCTTTTTCAGGGTGTTATCGAATTCAGGATTGAGTACATCATAATGTATATTGTAGGGGGCGTATTGATATACCTTGCAATAAAGAAGGACTATGAACCTATGCTGCTGCTTCCGATAGGTTTTGGGGCAATACTTGTGAACCTCCCGTTTAAATCAATTTGGCAGTATGAAGCGCAGCTTGATGAGACGGTAACAAAAATTGTATCGGATTACCCGGCATTAAAGGAATTTTTCGTTGAAAAACTCGGTTACGTTTTTGAAAACGGACAGGCTTACAAGGTTGAGCCCGGAGTTCTGCAGATTTTATTCAATTCGGGCATTCTTACCGAGTTGTTTCCGGTGCTGATTTTTGTTGCCGTAGGAGCAATGATTGATTTTTCGCCTCTTTTAAAGAATCCGAAAATGCTCCTGTTCGGAGCCGCAGCACAGTTCGGTATTTTCTTCACGATCATGGTAGCGCTGCTGCTAAACAAGGTTTTCCCCGGTCTGGGGTTTGACCTTAAAACAGCCGCATCAATCGGTATTATCGGAGCTGCCGACGGACCGACTTCAATCTTTGTCGCATCAAAATTTGCGAAACATTTAATAGGGCCGATTTCGGTCGCGGCATACTCTTACATGTCACTTGTGCCGATTATCCAGCCTCCTGTAATCAGGGCGCTTACGACGAAAAAAGAGCGCATGATACGGATGGAATACAAGGATGTTAAAGTATCAAAAACAGTTTTAATCCTGTTCCCCATCGTTGTAACGGTAATTGCGGGTATACTTGCTCCGATCAGCGTTTCACTTGTCGGGCTTCTTATGTTCGGTAATCTTATCCGCGAATGCGGGGTTCTTGAAAGATTGTCCAAAACAGCGCAAAACGAGCTGGCAAACCTGGTAACCCTTCTTCTGGGAATTACAATAGGTTCCACGATGCATTACGAAAGCTTTTTGCAGCCTGCTACGCTGATAATTCTGTTCATGGGGCTTGTTGCTTTCGTATTTGACACGGCGGGAGGAGTTATCCTTGCGAAAATAATGAATTTGTTTACGAAAGAGAAAGTAAATCCGATGATTGGCGCAGCCGGAATTTCCGCGTTCCCGATGTCGGCCAGGATTGTGCAGAAAATGGCGAAAAAAGAAGATCCGCAGAATTTTATATTAATGCAGGCCGTAGGGGCCAATGTTGCGGGTCAGTTGGGTTCAATCGTCGCGGGCGGAATGGTGCTTGCGCTTGTACCGTGGCTGTTGTCGCTTTAGTATAAGCTTTAGTATCATTTAAAATGAAACTTAAAGGGGGACAAACAATGGACGATATTGTATTGGGCATGCAGTTGATGCAGTACGGGCTTTCCGGCGTATTTCTTGTGCTTATACTGTTTTACGGTGTTATTACATTAATGATGAAATTATTGCCATACCGTGCGGAAGATGATGAAAACAGACAGTCGGAATAATGAATGATTTGAATATTATGTAATCAGTCGGTTATACGGCATTGAAATAAAGGGGCTGGCAGTAGCAGCCTTTTTTGTTTTCAGCGTAGGACAAATATTATGCATAACCTAGGCCAGTTTTCCGGTTGCCCGGCGCTTATTTGTTTAATATAATTTTTTGTTGTATTATTGTGTCAAAGGGATTATTATACTTTATAATAAATGTTTTTCCCAATAATAAACAGGGATTTGACGCATACGTAAGTTATCAGTATCGGATAAACGGAGATTGGGATGCTTATGAAGGATAAAAAGCTTATAGTCGTGATTGACGCCCAGGGCGGCGGGCTTGGAAAAGCATTGGTGGAAAAGCTTAAGGGCAAGATTTCCGATGCCGGTATTCTTGCGCTCGGAACAAATGCCGTCGCGACAAGTGCCATGAAAAAAGCCGGCGCGGACCAATATGCGACCGGGGAGAACGCGATAATCTTTAATGCCGGTAGAGCCGATATCATTGTCGGTGGGATAGGAATAATATCCGCAAACAGTATGATGGGTGAAATTACCCCTAAAATAGCCGAAACGGTTTCAAGTTCATCCGCGATGAAAGTGCTGATACCTGTCGGGAAATGCAATATCTGCATCCCGGGTACGGAAAAATACTCGCTCCAGGAACTGATAGACATGGCGGTAAAGAACATTACGGACTTCCTGAATAAATCGGAAGGGTGTGATTTATTGTGATTGGAGTCTACGGGGGCTCTTTCAATCCAATACATACGGGACATCTGATTATTGCGGAGTTTGTCAGGGAGCAGTTCAATCTCGAAAAGGTGCTTTTTGTTCCTGCAAAAAATCCTCCTCATAAGAACTCGGTCGATTATCAGACATCACAGCACAGATTTAATATGGTGCAGATAGCGACAGCGGGAAATCCGTTTTTTGACGTATCGAATATCGAGCTTAACAGGAAAGGGTTAAGCTATACGTCCGACACACTGCAGGAACTGAAGAACCTTTATCCGGATAAAAAACTGTATTTTATCTGCGGCGCCGACTCAATTGTAAACCTTAACACATGGCACAGCATTGCAAGCATTTTTGCATATGCCGAAATGATTGTGGTAAAAAGACTCGATGTGAGTGAAACGGACGTAAAAAACATGTCCAGATGGCTGACCGATCAGTATAATGCGGTTATACATTTTTGCGATATGCCTTATATAGAAATATCGTCGACAATGGTAAGGGAAAGGCTTAAAAACGGGCTGTCGGTGCGGTATCTGGTACCGGAAGGGGTTTTGAAATACATACAACTGCACAGGTTATATTAACAATTGCTTGTTTACCGGGAGTTTTAATATGACTATTGATGAAATGAAGGAGAAGCTTAGACAAACAATCAGTCCGGAAAGATTCCGGCACTCGGAAGAAGTAATGAACGAAGCCGTAAAGCTTGCCGGATTATATAATGCCGATGTTGAAAAAGCGCGAATAGCCGGGCTACTGCACGACTGCGCGAAGAGCACCGGTAAGGACGAACTATATGAAGAACTGGAGAAATACCACGTAGTGCTGGACGATATTCAAAAGAAGACGCCGGTCCTGCTGCACAGCATTCTCGGTTCGTTTTACGCAAAAGAACATTACGGCGTGGAAGACAGGGAAATACTTGATGCGATATACTGGCATACGACCGGCAAGGCGGGTATGACAATGCTTGAAAAGATAATTTTTATCGCGGATTATATTGAAAGCGGCAGGAATTTCGAAGGCGTCGAAGAAGCAAGGAAACTGGCGTATACGGATATCGAAAAGTGCATTGTATTATGCTGTAACTCTACAATACGATATATACTGCAGAAGGGGAGGCTTCTTCACCCGTATATTATAGAAGCAAGAAACGACGCGCTGATGCGGATTGAGGCAGGAAGCTAAATGAATTCTGCATATATCAAGCTGTTTTGTAATATCAGTGCCGGCAGACGAATAATGATCAGAGAGATAAATTTATAAAATGAAAGGGTGGTAACATTGATAAATTATATACAGTTTGATCCTAATTTTCTGCTTGCAATGAGTTTACGGCTGCTTGCTGCATGTATTTTGGGCGGTATAGTCGGGTTTCAGAGGGAATTTCCCGTACACAGGCCGGCAGGGCTTCGGACCCATATCCTTGTTTGTCTCGGTTCAGCGCTCGTTATGGTTACATCGGAATATTTCCGCCATATATATGGCGATTCCTTTGATGTCACGCGCATAGGCGCCCAGGTCGTAAGCGGAATCGGTTTTCTCGGTGCCGGTGCTATAATAAAGCAGGGGCTAAATGTGACAGGACTTACAACCGCGGCAAGCCTTTGGGCGGTTGCATGCGTCGGACTTGCGTGCGGAACGGGGTTTTATTCGGGAGCAATTATCGCAACTGTATTGATTTACATAGTGCTGCAAATTTTAAGGGTCGCAAAGCTCAAGTTTGAAAAGCGTGCCGGCGATTTTAACATAACTGTCGAGACGGAAGTTGATACGAACCTTGTATCAAAGATATCGGAGTATCTTGAAAGCAATGGTTTTAAAATAAAGAATGTCAACTTGTCAAAACATTCATCGGGAAATAAACAATGCATCCGCTATACGGTAAGCAATACCGAAAAAAGGGAAATATTGAAAGCGGATTTAAAGAGTGAGATAAATTCGTTTGAAGGCGTTATAGAAACGTACATTAAGAAGAAGATGCTGAGGAGATATGAATAATCGTACCGGAATCCATTCTCGACAACAGCAGCGGTTTAAATTATAATTGGATTAGCTTATGTACGGACGGAGGAAAATCATGGCCGGTGAACAAAAGATCAATATTGTCAGGGAAGTATTAGAGTGGATTGCGTATTTCGCAAGCGCGGTAATTATCGCTTCCCTGCTTCAAAGCCAGTTATTCGCGCTTACCACTGTGCATCAGTCTTCAATGCAGGATACGCTGTTTGAAGGACACATGCTCATAATGAACAAGGTGAGTTATTATTTTACCGAACCGAAGAAAGGCGATATTATAGTTTTTCTGAACGGAGAGAATACGAAAGGCTTTATAAACAGGTACCGCATTTTTATTAAAGATGTACGGCTCAGATTTCAAAAAAGCTACCGGACTAACCGATTAATCAAAAGAGTTATTGCTGTCCCGGGCGATACGGTCGATATCTGTGACGGAAAGGTATACATCAACGGAGAAATCATAGAGGAACCATATGTTAAAGGCATTACGCCGCCTATGGGCAGTAACTACCCTATTACCTTAAAAGACGGTGAATTTTTTGTTATGGGAGATAATCGCGAAAACAGTTCCGACAGCAGGAGTTTCGGTCCGATAAAGCGCGAGAATATTGAAGGCAGGGCTATGTTCAGGATTTATCCTTTTACGAAAATAGGTAGGCCATGATATCGATAAACGGGCATAAAAATTACGCAAAACTTATCTCAACCAGAACTTTTTCTCCTGCTTTGAATGCAAATTGTATATGATCCCCATCAACTTTCATTTGGGTTCCATTTACCTTGAAAGATTTGATATCTTTCCTGCAGCGCAAGGTCAGAGTCTGATCCTTGTTTGACAAAAGCACGGCTTGTAAACCATTGGTATTCCAATCCATATATTCAAGCTTAGCCCATGTATAAAGCCATATGCCTTCTATGCGGCCTTTTCCGAGTGAATCGGGAACAGCAGGAAGAAATTCAACGGTACCGGGCTCTGAAAATACACACATTTCCAGCAAAATAGCAGGCATTGCCCCCTGAAGATCGGGGAACCATAATCTATAAGGGAAGTGCCTGGTTTGCAGGGCGTTTGTTATAAAACCGTGATTTATCAGTTGTGACAGATTCTGCACCGTCTCTTCTATGTCCTTTAAACGAATTGCAGTCAAACAGCGATGAATTATACCGTGCGCAGAATCATCCTGCTGCCCGCGCCTGCGGTTTGAAATCTTGATAGCTCTTGCAAGCTCCGGCTCTCTTTCGGGTGTTACGGCTCTGCCAGGCCATACATCATAATGATGCGAAACATGGCGGTGGTTGTAGTTTTCTTCTATTGCAGGCCATGCCCATTCTTTCAGTCCACCGCTTTCATCAAGCAGATAAGTCGGCAATGACTCGCGCTGAGCCTCCCAATGGGGTATGTTTTCCGACTCGATGCCAAGAATTTTGCAGGCTGTTATCAGGTTGTCGAGTACCTCCCGGCAAATGGCAATGTCCATAACTGAATTGATACGGATAGGGTTTTTATCCTTACCGGTAACAGTCATATAATCCGGGTTCGGAGTTGGATTCTCGGGTGAAAACGACGGATAGAAAATCACACGTCCATCCGGTCCGCGGTCGCAGGCATAATCTTCAAAGAATAAAGCAATCTCTTTAAGTGCGGGCACAATCCGATTCCTGAGGAATTCCTCATCACCGGTTACCAGCCAGTAACCCCATAATTCGTTATAAATCCAGCCAAGGCAGCCCGTCCAGCAAAAGTGAGGGTATGTCTTGGAAAAATGGTAAAACAAACCTGAGTCGTAATCGCAGTGGACGCTGCACAGCAAACCCCTGGCGCCGTATATTTTTTGCGCGTTTATGCGGAAATCATCAAATTTTGTTTCATAGTACCTGAAATATACATCCATTTCATCAAATAAACCGGTGTTGTTACCAGCACATACCTGGAGGTTGGTATTTATATTATGTTGACCATACATCGGCGGAAGTTTACCTGTATCTGTGATCATGTAAAAACGTCCCATATCATAAAGTTTATCCATAAGCATCGGATCGATCTGGGCATCCGTATTCGAGCGGATAAGCAGTTCTTCCGACGAAAGTGAGAAGTCTTCCCTGTCACCGGTGCAAAGGCGGGAACGTTCCATCCTCGAACCCAAATACTCCCTGTTATAATCAAGCAGCGCATTAAAGTCCGGAACCACAGCCATAACTTCATCCACAACAGGTTTGGCGCACTCAAAAGTAAAGCCGCCTTCGAACTTGACTGTCTTTGACAGTATAATAAGGCTGTCGGCACCGGACACGCGTATTCCGTTTTCTATCTTTTCTGATTCTCCGCCTCTTTGTATAAAGCGCAGCACCGAAACATATCCTTTTTGTCCGTATTCAGGATTATATGCCCATTTTAGTATAATAAGCCCCTTAGTTATCTCCAATTCATGGCTGCACCTGCTGGTATCATATATCCGATCATGCCTTCCTGACCTTTCGGCATCAGGCAGTGTGATTGAAATATCGGCATTCAGTTCCCCTTCCGGCGCGGTAAATCTGCATACAACAATATCACCTTTATAAGACGCAAACACTTCACGTGCAAATGAGCCTCTGTCGTTCTCCCACTGGACTGTGATTTTACCTGTCAGCATGTCGAGCCAGCGTAAATAATTCACCGTGTTACCGCTTTCCTGCTGCCTTATATTCAGATAAAAGGCAGGATGAATGCGCAGGCTGGACGGCGGTATGATATTATCATACCATTTGTGCATGAGAGGGCCAAAGCCGGCATCTAACTGAGTTTGATGCACCAGTTCCTCCGCTTCTCCAAATTTTCCTTCAAGTAAAAGTCTGCGAATCTCGGGCATTATACCGGTCAGATCAGGCGGTTCGGGTGTCTTGGCCCACAGCGGTGCATACAACAATTCCTGCATAAAAGCCAGTTCTTCATTGTATGGATCACCCAGGATGTCAACCCTCTGAAATCCATTGCCCGTACTCATGCAATTGGCATAGTCGGCGGAGGGTTCTATACTGCACACATTTCGTTCAGGCAGGATAGCCTTGCGTTTTTCAAGAGGCATTTCTTTGTATTTTCGCTGAAATGGTACTAAAGTTACATGGTAATCTGACATATTATATCCTCCTCGTACATTTAATATTACTTTGTTTTCCGGTGCAATAAAAGTGGGTATTGCTATAACAGCTTTTCATAATAATTATGTTTTCTGAGTAATGAAATCTTTCGGTGACAGGCCGGCCTGCTTCTTGAAAGTCCTGGAAAAATTGGAGTAATCATTGAAGCCTGACAAAAAACAAGCGTCTTTTGGGCTGCAACCATCGAAAAGATATTTTTTGGCAAGTGTTATTCTTTTTTGAATAATATATTGCTGTAATGTTATGCCTGTGATATTTTTAAAGCACCTGCTTATATATGTACCATTATGATGAAAACAACCCGACAGGATATCCAGTGAAATTTCTTCGGTTATATTTTGCTCAATATATGCGATAACATTGGAAACCAGGGATGGCATTAAGTTGGTCACAAAATCAATTTTTTGATTTTTCGAGATGCGATTGACCATGACGAGAATTTGCTTTATATATGAATCCACCAGTATATCACTGCCATATTCATTGGATTCAATCTCTTTGCTTAAGCGTTGAGCGTTAATAATAAATTCTGTGATTTGTTGTTCATTTAACTTGAGCAAACTGCTTTTGCTTGAAGAATTGCTGAAAAAACAATCAGCCATATTAGTTTTTTCAGATGAAATTGTTTTTATATAGGGTTCTTTTATGTTTAAAACGATTCTTTCATAAGAATTTCCTTTAAATGCCCCACGACAGTGAAAAACATATGGACTTATGAGGATGAGAGAACCACGTTCTATTTGCATTTCCAATGATTCTATGTAATAGTTATCATTTCCGTTTAACAGTAAAAATAATTCATA
>JAAYXD010000285.1 GCA_012516065.1 Clostridiaceae bacterium | reverse complement strand
TTCTATAATTGCTGCATATTTTTACTGTATTTTTATATCTATGTTTCCCACCATATGCGTTATTATATTTCTGCCTAAGTTTTTACAAATTCTTTTTAAAAGCAATCATAAAAAATCATAAATTCTGACCACCGTGAACCTGATGGTAATACTTATACATTCTAAATTTATACAATTTATAGATATAATACGTTTGCAGTTTATACAGAATGAACAGCGAAATACCCGGAGCAGGGCTCGCGGCAATAATGCTGTGAATCAGCGGATGGCTTGGGTGCTTTCGGTGACGACGGGCGACATGCTCCAGCGCCTAACTGCGTTCCGACAGCTGTGGAACGTGCTAATGAGCGACCCGGGATATGGAGACCTCTGTGTGATATTAAAAAATATTAATAGCGTGCTATTCAGCATGTGATTTGTCGCCCAAGGAAACGAAACACCCGAGGTAAAGCCGCGTACCAACCGGAACGCGGTAGCAATGCCTCGACCCGCGAAGCAGGACCCGCGGGAATAACGCCGGAACGCAGCGGGTGGTTAATGGATAGAGGTAAGGCTGCCGCATTCCGTTATATGCGCGACTCTGGTTCGTGTGAAAAACATTCTATGCGTCGATGGTTGAAATACCGATTGTCACTTCCTCGAGCACGTCAAGAAGCACGCGGACTGTGTCGAGCGAGGTCAGCATCGTGATGTTGTTCTGCGTGGCGCACCGGCGGATCGCGACTCCATCTTCGTAGTGAACGCCCGAAAGAATAGCGCGCGTACAGATCACGTAACTCACATATCCGGCGCGGATAGAATCGAGTATTTCCTCGCTGCCTTCGGAAAGCTTGCGGCGAATTCTTGTGCGGATGCCGTGCTCCTTCAGGAACAGTGCGGTGCCTATCGTAGCTTCGATATTAAAGCCCATATCATAGAAGCGGCGCACAAGAGGCAGCGCTTCTTCCTTGTCCTCATCGGCAAGGCTCACTAATACGGTACCGAAATTCTGCACCTTGATGCCTGAAGCGATCATCGCCTTATACATCGCACGGTGCAGCTTCTTGTCGTAGCCTATCGCTTCGCCTGTAGACTTCATTTCAGGCGACAAATAAGCATCCATGCCGTTAAGCTTCGAGAACGAGAATGCCGGGGCTTTTACATAGAACCGTTCCTTTTCCTTCGGATAAAGCATGGTGATGCCTTGTTCCTTAAGGCTTTTGCCGAGAATTACAAGCGTCGCAATATCGGCAAGGTTGAAGCCTGTGGCTTTCGAGATGAACGGAACCGTTCTTGAAGAGCGCGGGTTGACTTCGATGACATAAACATTGTCGTGCTCGTCTACAACAAACTGTATATTATACAACCCTTCAATACCGATGCTAAGGCCCAGTTTTTCGGTGTAATCGAGGATAGTCCTTTTGACGCTTTCCGAAATGCTGCACGTCGGATAAATGCTGATGGAGTCGCCTGAGTGAACGCCCGTGCGTTCGACATGCTCCATAATACCGGGAACGAATACTTGTTTCCCGTCGCAGACAGCGTCGACTTCTACCTCCTTGCCGCGGATGTATTTATCGACAAGCACTGGTTTATCCTCGTCAATTTCAACGGCGGTTTTTAAGTAATTCCTCAGTTCCCGTTCTTTGGCAACAATCTGCATTGCGCGGCCGCCGAGTACGAAGCTCGGACGCACAAGAACGGGATAGCCGATTTCTTCGGCAGCTCTTACGCCTTCTTCAATGCTCGTGACAGCCCGGCCTTTCGGTTGGGGGATTCCAAGCGAGCTTAGCAGTTTTTCAAACGCGTCGCGGTTTTCAGCACGCTCAATCGCATCGCATCCGGTTCCGATGATTTTCGCGCCGCGGTCAAGGAGCGGCTTAGCGAGATTGATCGCGGTCTGGCCGCCGAATGTCGCGATGATGCCGTCCGGCTTCTCAAGCTCAATGACGTTCATGACATCCTCCACGCAGAGAGGCTCGAAGTAGAGCTTGTCGGAGCACGTATAGTCGGTCGAAACGGTTTCGGGGTTGTTATTTATGATAATTGCCTCGTAACCTGCCTCTTTAATTGTCCGCACGGCATGGACGGTGGAATAGTCGAATTCGACGCCCTGTCCGATGCGGATCGGTCCTGAACCGAGCACGATAATTTTCTTCCTGTCAGACACTATTGACTCGTTCTCGTCCTCGTACGTGGAATAGAAGTACGGGATATAGCTGTCAAACTCTGACGCGCACGTATCTATCATTTTATAAACCGGAATGATGCCATTCTTGCGCCGCAGGTCGAATACGCCTTTCTCGGGCATGTTCCAGAGCTTTCCGATTGTTCTGTCGGAAAAGCCCATTTTCTTTGCTTCGCGCAGGATCTTGATATTTCCCGGGTTGTTTTTGATTTCCTTTTCCATATCCACGATGTTTTTCAGTTTGCGGATATAGAATTTATCAATCAATGTGGCTTTTGCAATTGCCGATACTCCGCAGCCGAGCCGCAGAAGCTGTGCTATCGCGTAGATTCGGTCGTCAGTGCCGACCTTTATGTAATTAAGGAGTTCTTTGCGGTCCATACCGTCAAACTTGCGGCAGTGAACGTGGTAATGCCCCGTTTCGAGGGAACGGACCGCCTTCAGCAGGCTTTCTTCGAGAGTCCTGCCGATGCTCATGACCTCGCCCGTGGCCTTCATCTGTGTGCCGAGCGTTTTGTCCGCGTCGGTGAACTTGTCGAACGGGAACCTCGGCATTTTGATAACGACATAGTCGAGTGTCGGCTCAAACGAAGCGGGGGTATTAGCGATCCGTATCTCGTCCAGTGTCATGCCGACGCCGATCTTTGCCGATACTCGCGCAATCGGGTAGCCGCTCGCTTTCGAGGCCAGTGCCGACGACCGCGAAACCCTCGGATTTACCTCAATGATATAATACTGCGAAGAATTCGGATCAAGAGCGAACTGTATATTGCAGCCGCCTTCTATTTCAAGCGCGCGGATGATTTTGAGCGCGCTGTCGCGCAGCATATGATATTCTTTGTTTGTCAGCGTCTGCGACGGGCAGACAACGATCGAATCGCCGGTGTGAATACCGACGGGATCGATGTTTTCCATATTACAAACCGTGATAGCAGTATCATTCGAGTCGCGCATCACTTCGTATTCTATTTCCTTATAGCCTTTAATGCTCTTTTCGATCAGCACCTGGCCTACCGGGGAAAGCGACAGCGCGTTTTTTATAAGCGGCAGAAAACGCGCTTCGTTATCGGCAAAGCCGCCACCGGTACCGCCGAGCGTAAACGCAGGGCGGAGCACGACCGGGTATCCGATTTGCCTTGCGACCTCAAGCCCTTCTTCAATGGAATTTGCTATACCGGATGGAAGCACGGGCTCGCCGAGTTCTTCGCAAAGCTTCTTGAAAAGCTCGCGGTTTTCCGCGCGTTCAATACTGCTGCTTTTTGTGCCGAGCAGTTCGACGCGGCACTCGGCAAGAATGCCTTTCTTTTCAAGCTGCATCGCAAGATTAAGGCCGGTTTGGCCGCCGATTCCGGGCAGTATCGCATCGACGCGCTCATAGCGTATTATCTTTGCTATGTATTCGAGTGTAAGCGGCTCCATATATACCTTATCCGCAATCGACGTATCGGTCATGATTGTCGCGGGATTCGAGTTGCACAGGACGACTTCATAGCCTTCTTCCTTAAGGGCAAGGCACGCCTGCGTTCCGGCATAGTCAAATTCCGCCGCCTGGCCGATTACAATAGGGCCGGAGCCGATGACGAGGATTTTTTTAATATCCGTTCTCTTAGGCATTGTCCTTTTCCCCCTGCATGAGATTAACAAAACAGTCGAAAAGATAAGCAGAATCGTTCGGACCGGGTGCGCTTTCAGGGTGGTACTGCACGGCGAACACTTTGTCTTTCTCACATTTCACGCCCTCAACAGTATGATCGAGCAGATTGATATGGGTAACGGTCAGCGCAGTCCCGGCCAGGCTTTCCGTGTCCACCGCGTACGAATGGTTCTGCGACGTAATTTCGATTTTATTCGTCTCGAGGTTACGAACGGGGTGATTGGCGCCGTGATGCCCGAATTTCATCTTATATGTCTTTGCCCCGTACGCGAGCGAAATGATCTGATGTCCGAGGCAGATACCGAATATCGGATATTTGCCGATCAGCGACTTAACGGTTGCTATTGTCTGCGGTACATGCTCGGGATCACCCGGACCGTTCGAGATAAGAATACCGTCGGGATTCAATCTTTCAATATACCCGGCATCGGTATCCCACGGAACTACCGTTACTTTGCAGCCGCGCCTGTTCAGACTGCGCACGATATTCATTTTCATGCCGCAGTCGATAGCGACTACATGGTATTTTTCGGTTTCCGCGGCTGATACCCATGTTTCACCGCAGCTTACAACCGACACGGCATTGGTTGGGATATCATTCGCTTTAAGTATTTCAAGTCCTTTATGTACCGGCGTTGAAGCGCTTGTTATCAGAGCTTTCCGGCTGCCGTGATCGCGGATCGAACGAGTCAGTTTCCGTGTATCAACGCCGGACACGCCGGGAATTTTATATTTTTTCATAATCTCGGAAAGGGTCGCGGTGCTCCTGTAATTTGACGGCTCATCGTTGTATTCGCGGACGATCAGGGCGCCTATCGTCGGCACTTTTGTTTCATAATCGTCATAGTTCATGCCGTAGTTGCCGATAAGCGGATAGGTCATAACGACCGCCTGGTACGTGTAGGACGGATCGGAAATGATCTCCTGGTAGCCGACCATCGATGTGTTAAAGACGACTTCGCAAACCTTTTCCGTTATATGTCCGAAGGAGTATCCGTAATACTCCTGTCCGTCTTCGAGAATTATTTTCCTGTTATACCTCATATCAATACCGGAACCCCATTTCGATACATCGCATATTTACTGTTCAAACCGGTTCTTCCGCGTATCCGCAGGGACCGCCGTCGGATAATCGCCGCTGAAGCAGGCGCTGCAGAAATCACGGTTTCCCGCGAGTATTTTCAGTTCTTCCACGGGCAGGTAGCCGAGGGAATCGGCGCCGATTATCTCCGCTATCTCGGGGATCGTATACTTTCTGGCGATCAGGTGTTCCTGCGAGTCGATATCGGTGCCGTAGAAGCACGGATACAGGAAAGGCGGCGATGAGATGCGCATATGTATTTCCTTTGCTCCCGCTTCGCGAAGAAGTTTTACAATACGGCCGCTGGTCGTGCCCCTGACGATTGAGTCGTCAATCAGCACTACACGTTTATTTTTTACCGTTTCTTCGATCGCCGACAGCTTGATCTTTACCTGATCGAGCCTTTTGCTTTGCTCGGGCGAGATAAACGTCCTGCCGATGTATTTGTTTTTTATAAGCCCGATACCGCAGGGTATACCCGACTCGTCGCTGTAGCCTAAAGCGGCGTCAAGCCCTGAATCCGGGACGCCGATTACGATATCCGCTTTAACGGGATGCGTTTTCGCGAGAACCTTGCCGGCACGGAAGCGCGCCGAGTGAACCGAAACGCCGTCAATTACCGAATCGGGGCGCGCAAAGTAAATATATTCGAAAATGCAGAGCCTTTTTTCCTTCCTGCTGCAGTGCTCTTTCCTTGATATAACGCCGTTTTTGCCGAACACAAGGATTTCGCCGGGCTCGACATCACGAATGAACTGCGCGCCGACGGCCTTTATCGCGCATGACTCGGAAGCCGCCACATAGATGCCGTCCGCGGTCCTGCCGAAGCACAGCGGGCGGAACCCGTACGGATCCCTTGCGCAGATTAGTTTCTGCGGCGACATCAGAATGAGCGAATATGCGCCGTCAAGTATGTACATCGCATTGCTTAACGCGTCTTCGATTGACGCGGTTTTAAGCCGTTCTTTCGTTATGATATACGCAATCGTCTCTGTGTCGCTTGTCGTATGGAAGATCGCGCCGGACAATTCAAGTTCGTTTCTCAGTTCTGCCGCGTTCGACAGGTTACCGTTGTGCGCGAGAGCCATTTTTCCTTTACGGTGGTTTACGTCAATCGGCTGGCAGTTATTCCGGCTTGTGCTTCCGGTCGTCCCGTAGCGTACATGCCCGACCGCGATCATGCCTTTAGGCATCCGCGACAGGATATCTTCCGTGAACACTTCGCTTACGAGACCCAGGTCTTTATGAGAGACGAAAACACCGCCGCAGTTCACAACGATTCCGCAGCTTTCCTGGCCGCGGTGCTGCAGCGCGTATAATCCGTAATACGAAATTCCCGCTACATCCGCCGGCTCCGGTGCAATTACGCCGAATACGCCGCATTCTTCATGTATGCTCATGCTTTACCTCCGGTTGATTGTTCCAGCGCCGCGCGGATAAACCCGTTAAAAAGCGGATGCGGCTTATTGGGCCTGCTCTTGAATTCGGGATGGAACTGGACGCCGACATGGAACGGCCTCGCAGTCAGCTCTATTGTTTCGACAAGCCTGCCGTCGGGGGAAGTGCCGCTTAATGTCAAACCGTGGCTTTCGAGCAGTTCACGGTAATCGTTGTTAAACTCATAGCGGTGCCTGTGCCGCTCGCTGATCAGCGTGCTCCCGTAGCAGCGCTCCATAGTCGTGCCGGGCTTTATCACGCAGGGGTACGCGCCTAGGCGCAGCGTGCCGCCTTTGTCGATATTGCTGCTTTGTCCCGGCATAAAATCTATCACCTTATGCTTGCACTGCTCGTCAAACTCGCCGGAATTCGCGTCGTTGATGCCTGCTACATTTCTCGCATATTCGATGACGGCGATCTGCATGCCGAGGCAGATGCCGAAGTACGGAATTTCATTTTCACGCGCGTATTTAGCCGCGGTGATCATGCCTTCAATACCGCGGACTCCGAAACCGCCCGGAACAAGGATTCCGTCAAGCCCGGAGAGCTTTTGTGAGGCATTTTCAGCCGTAATTTCTTCAGAATCGATCCAGTGAATGTCAATATGGGCGTTATGGTAATACCCTGAATGACGCAGGGCTTCGACGACGGAAAGATAAGAGTCGCGAAGTCCGACATATTTTCCGACAAGGCCGATATTCACACAGTGCCGTTTTTCCTTAATCCGCTCAACCATCCGCACCCATTCGGTAAGGTCGGGCTCGGGAGCGTCAATGCCGAGTTCGCGGCATACGACCGATGAAAAGTTTGACTTTTCAAGCTCGAGAGGTACTTCGTAAAGGTTCGGAAGCGTAATGTTCTCAATCACGCAGTCGGGTTTAACATTGCAGAACAGTGATATTTTCTTGAATATCGATTCTTCGAGCGGCTCATCGCATCGCAGGACTATAATATCCGGGTTGATGCCCATGCCCTGCAGTTCCTTAACCGAATGCTGCGTGGGCTTCGATTTGTGTTCGTTCGAACCGCGCAGGAACGGAACGAGCGTTACATGAATAAACAGGCTGTTTTTCCTGCCGGCCTCAAGCGAGATTTGGCGGACAGCCTCAATGAACGGCTGTGACTCTATATCGCCGATCGTACCGCCGATTTCGGTGATAACGACGTCGGCGTCAGTTTTCCTGCCGAGGCTGTAAACGTACTCCTTGATTTCATCGGTAATGTGCGGGATTACCTGTACGGTAGAGCCCAGGTATTCGCCGCGGCGTTCCTTGTTCAGCACGTTCCAGTAAACCTTTCCGGCAGTGAGGTTCGAATACCTGTTCAGATCCTCATCGATGAAACGCTCGTAATGTCCAAGGTCAAGGTCCGTCTCAGCACCGTCCTCGGTGACGAATACCTCTCCGTGCTGGTAAGGGCTCATCGTGCCGCAGTCGACATTGATGTACGGATCGAATTTCTGTGCGGCCACTTTCAGTCCTCTCGCTTTAAGGAGCCGTCCTAACGACGCGGCGGTAATGCCTTTTCCAAGTCCTGAAACAACGCCTCCCGTAACAAATATGTATTTTGTCATATTTCTCCCTTCCAATCCTCTGCTGCCGGTTTTTTATATATCGATTTCTGCTGACCCGCCTGAAACATCAGCAAGCAGCGGCTTAATTTTTTCCAGAAGCGCGGTTACCTGCTCGGGGCACCTGCCGATATAAAGCATCGGGTTAAGCAGTTCGTTCATCTCGTCCGCGGTCATTCCGAGTTCTTTTTCCGCCGCGAGACGCGAAAGCAGATCGAACTCTTCGCCGTTTTTCATTTTCTCCGCGGCTTCCATCGAGCATCGGCGGATGATTTCGTGTACACGCTGCCGGTCGCCGCCGCGTTTTACCGCTTCCATCATGAGGTTTTCGGTCGCGATAAACGGAAGATGCTCTTTTACGGCCTTTTCGACAACCTTTTCATTGACCCGCAGGCCGTCGGTAACATTCTGCGCAAGGCGAAGAACCGCGTCCGCACAGAGGAAGCCTTCGGGCATTGATATGCGCCGGTTCGCCGAGTCATCGAGTGTTCTTTCAAACCACTGCGAAGATGCCGTCATTGCCGCGTTCATCGCGTTCGCGATGAGGTAACGGGACAGCGAACATATGCGCTCGCATCTTACCGGGTTTCGCTTGTATGCCATTGCCGAAGACCCGACCTGGTTTTTGTCAAACGGTTCCTCGATCTGGCGGTCGTGCTGCAGAAGGCGGATGTCGTTCGCCATCCTGTAGCAGCTCTGCGCTATCGACGACAGCGTATTCAGGATCCTGCTGTCTATCTTGCGCGGGTACGTTTGCCCGCACACGTCGAAGCATTCATCAAAACCGAAGTCGGCGGCAATCATCCTGTTCATTTCGTCTATTTTGGCGGTATCGCCGTCGAAAAGCTCGACAAAGCTCGCTTCGGTTCCGGTAGTACCGCGGGAGCCAAGGAACTTCAGGCTTTTAAGCGTAAAGTCTATCTCGTTCAGATCCAGAAGAAAATCCTGCATCCACAGCGCCGCGCGCTTTCCTGCCGTAACAAGCTGCGCGGGCTGGTAGTGTGTGTACCCGACGGTAGGCAAAGCCTTATACTTTTCGGCAAAGGCGTAAAGGTTCGCGAGAAGCTTCAAAAGTTCACCGCGAAGATACCGCAGCGCATCCCTGTATATAATCAGATCAGCGTTGTCGGTTACATAACAGCTTGTAGCCCCGAGATGGATGATGCGCGCGGCGGACGGAGCCGCTTTGCCATAGGCATGGATATGCGCCATGACATCATGGCGCAGTTCTTTCTCGTAACGTCTCACACAGTCATAGTCGATATCGTTGATGTGAGCTTCAAGCTCCGCGACCTCGGATTCGGTTATCGGAAGCCCGAGCTTCATCTGGGCTTTTGCGAGGGATACCCAGAGCCTGCGCCAGGTCCTGTAGCGCGTATCGGCCGAAAACAGCTCAAGCATATACTCCGAAGCATAACGTGTTGATAAAGGTGATTCGTATTTGTTTGTCATATTCGACTCTCCTATTTTTTTATGATAATGCTGTCACGTTCCGGACCTACTGAAATGTACGTAATCGGACAGCCGATTGCTTTCTCGATATAGGATACATATTCCTTAGCCTCTTTCGGCAGGTCTTCCCACCTGCGGACTGATGAAATATCGCATTTCCAGCCGTCTAAAAATTCTATCGCAGGTTTCGCGTATTTCAGCGCAGACGGAAAAGGAAAGTAATCAATCAGTTTGCCGTTGAGCAGATAATGTGTGCATACGGGGATTTCATCCATGTACCCGAGAACATCGAGCTTTGTAAGGGCAATTTCGGTCACACTCTGCACGCCGGCACCGTACCGTGTCGCGACAATATCAAGCGGCCCGACCCTGCGCGGCCTTCCCGTTTTCGCGCCGTATTCAAGACCCGCTTCACGCAGTTTTATCGCTTCTTCACCGAACATCTCGCAGACGAAAGGGCCTTCACCGACGCACGTTGAGTATGCTTTAACAACACCTATCACGTTGTCGATTTTCGCGCTGGCGAGCCCGGAACCTATCGGCGCATAGGCCGCTATTGTATTCGATGATGTCGTGTACGGGTAAATGCCATAGTCCAAATCACGCAGCGCTCCGAGCTGTGCTTCAAACAGGATGCTTTTGCCCGCTTCCTGCATTTCCCTAAGTAATGCGCCCGTATCACAGATGTACGGCTTTATCTTATCGCAGAATGCCGTAAGCCATTCGTCGAGCATCTCCATCGTATACGGCTTTGCACCGTAAACCTTCGTTAGTGTAAGGTTTTTCCATTCCAGCAAATCGGCAAGATGGGCTTTCAGTTCTGCGGGGTAGAACAGTTCCCCGGCAAGGATCGTTTTTTTCAGGTATTTGTCGGAATAGAACGGTGCGATGCCCTGCTTCGTCGAGCCGTATTTCTTATCGGCAAGCCGCATCTCTTCAAGTTCGTCGAGATCGCGGTGCCACGGCAGAAGCAGCGAAGCCCGGTCGCTGATTTTAAGGTTATCGGGGGTGATTTCCACGCCTTTGCTCATAACCTCCTGCATCTCTATCCAGAGGTTTTCGGGGTCGACGGCGACGCCGTTTCCGAGGACATTAACAACGCCCTTTCTGAAAATACCGGCCGGCAGCAAATGGAGGGCGAATCTGCCGAACTCGTTTATTACGGTATGCCCGGCATTGCCGCCGCCCTGAAAACGCACGACCACATCATATTTTTCGGCGAGCAGATCCACAAGTCTGCCTTTTCCTTCATCACCCCAGTTTACGCCTACTACTGCAGAATTTGCCATTATATTACCCTCCGTCAGATATTTTCGGTAAGCCGTCTCATGATCTCTTGGTAAGCGTCTTCGACGCCGCCGAGATCGTGGCGGAACCTGTCCTTGTCGAGCTTTTCCCCTGTTTTTGAATCCCAGAGCCTGCAGGTATCGGGACTTATCTCGTCGGCGAGCACGATGGAGCCGTCGGAAAGCCTGCCGAACTCGAGTTTGAAATCAACGAGCGTAACACCGCATTCGTTCCAGAATGCCTTAAGAATCTCATTGATCCTTAAAGCGTATTTCTTTATTGTTTCAATCTCTTCCTTTGCGGCAAGTTTCATCGCGACGGCATGGTATTCATTTATCAGCGGATCACCGAGCTCGTCGTTCTTGTACGAGAATTCAATCGTCGGTTCGTCGAACCTGAAGCCTTCGCCGACACCGTATCTTTTCGAGAATGAGCCGGCGGCAATGTTCCTGACTATCACTTCAAGGGGTATGATCGAAACTTTCTTTACGAGCGTTTCACGATCGCTGAGCTCTCTTACAAAATGAGTCGGAATTCCGGCTTTTTCAAGCATCTGCATAAGAGAATTGCTCATTTTGTTGTTAATTATGCCCTTGCCGGTGATAGTGCCTTTTTTCAGTCCGTTGAAAGCGGTGGCGTCGTCCTTGTAGTCAATGATCAGAAGCTGCGGATCATCGGTTGCGAATATCTTTTTTGCCTTGCCTTCATATAATTGTTCTCTTTTTTCCATATTGTTTACCCCGCGTTATATTTCCATTCAATAAAGAACACCGCTTCGGTTATATTACTCCAAAGAGCAAATCGCCGTAGGTCGGGAAAGGCCAGTAAGATCTGTCCGTAAGCGTTTCAGCCTCATCGCACGCAAGCCTCAGTTCGCTCATTTTTACAAGAACCGTATCGCGGATCATGAACGCTTTCGAACAACTATCCTCCGCACTGTGTACGGCCAGCAGAGCGTTTTCCAAATCCTCGATTTTCATTGCTATCCTGTCGGTAAGAGCGGACAGTTTTCTGACAAGCTCTGTTTCATAGCTGCAGGCAAGGGTTGGATCGAGAGCTTTTTTCGCTGCGGCGGATTTCGCGACATCTGCCGTATAGGCCATAACTGCCGGGGTTATCTGTGTCTTCGCCATATTGACCATCGTGTTCGCTTCAATAATAATAGTTTTGCAGTAATTCTCGAGCATTATTTCATATCGCGAATGAAGTTCCTCTTCGGAGAACACTTTGTGCAAAGTAAGCATATCGACATTCTTCTTATCAAGCAGATGCGGCAGACAATCGGCAGTCGTGCGGTAGTTCGAAAGGCCGCGCTTCTCTGTGGCTTCCTTCAGCCATGATTCGTCGTAGCTGTTGCCGTTAAAAATAATGCGCTTGTGATTTTTGACGGTCTTTTTGATCAGTTCGTGCAGCGCCGTATCAAAATCATCCGCGTCTTCTAGTGTGTCGGCGAATATCCTGAGGCTCTCGGCAACCGCGCTGTTCAGCATCGTGTTCGCACATGCGATGCTTCTCGACGAGCCGACCATACGGAACTCAAACTTGTTGCCTGTGAAAGCAAACGGGGATGTGCGGTTGCGGTCGGTGGAATCGCGCGGGAACTTCGGCAGAAAGTCGACGCCAAGCCTCATCTGCGTCTTTTCAACGCCTTTATATGGAGTTCCGTTTTCAAAAGATTCCAGTATCGCAGTGAGTTCATCACCGAGGAATATCGAAACAACTGCGGGAGGTGCTTCGTTTGCGCCGAGCCTGTGGTCGTTGCCCGCGGTCGCGACCGAAATACGGAGCAGATCCTGGTAATCGTCAACAGCCTTAATGACGGCGCACAGGAACAGCAGGAACTGCGCATTTTCATACGGAGTTTCGCCCGGGGAGAGCAGATTCTGACCCGTATCGGTGGCAAGCGACCAGTTGTTATGCTTTCCGCTGCCGTTCACACCGGCGAACGGCTTTTCATGGAGCAGGCATACAAGACCGTGCTTTGGAGCGAGTTTTTGCATTATCTCCATCGTAAGCTGGTTATGATCGGTCGCGATATTTACTGTGGTATGGAATAACGCGAGCTCATGCTGTGACGGTGCAACCTCGTTATGCTCGGTCTTTGCAAGGATTCCGACTTTCCACAGTTCTTCGTTAAGTTCTTCCATGAAAGCGGCTACGCGCGGCTTGATAACTCCGAAATAATGATCTTCCATTTCCTGCCCCTTCGGAGGTTTTGCGCCGAAGAGCGTACGGCCCGTGAAACGAAGGTCGGGGCGCCGTTCATATAATTCCTTCGGTATAAGGAAGTATTCCTGCTCGGGACCTACCGTGGAACGGACGCATTTTGCGGTGTTGTTACCGAACAGGCGGAGGATACGAAGGGCTTGTTTGTTCAGCGCTTCCATCGAACGAAGCAGCGGGGTTTTCTCGTCAAGCGCGTGACCTTGATAGGAACAGAACGCTGTAGGGATGCACAGGGCCTTTCCTTTTATAAATGCATACGAAGTTGGATCCCATGCGGTGTAGCCCCTTGCTTCGAACGTTGCGCGAAGACCGCCGGAAGGGAAAGAAGACGCGTCCGGCTCGCCCTTTATCAGTTCCTTGCCGGAAAACTCCATAATTACGCCTCCGTCGGAAGAAGGAGAAATAAAACTGTCGTGCTTTTCCGCGGTAATTCCCGTGAGCGGCTGGAACCAGTGGGTAAAGTGGGTTGCTCCTTTCGAGATCGCCCAATCCTTCATTGCTGCAGCGACAGCGTTCGCAACGCTCAAATCGAGCTCCGTGCCTTCATCCTTGGTCTTTCTGAGCGATGCATAAACATCTGCCGACAAAGTGGCCTTCATTACCCTGTCATCAAATACGAGGCTTCCAAAATAATCCTTTACCGTTTTTCTCATAACAATTTCCCCTTTTTATAACTTTCTGTTTATTCAAAAGAAAAAGGCGCCTTTTCCGGAGACAAATATCCTTAAAGACGCCTTTGTCTTTAACAAATATATTCCGACACAACAAAAGAAGCGTCTCCGAGTACTGCTACTCAAAGACGCCTTTGCCTTTTCATACTGCATTATACACCTTCAAAGAATAATCTGTCAATCCCTTTTTTGCAATTTTTTTATTTCAATCCTGCAAAATTTTAATTGTATCGTGTTTCGCTATTGACACGGCACATTGTAATAAGTATAATGATAGTGAATGAGCAAAGGCGTTCATTTCATTGCGGAATACAATTTCCGCAGTGAGATGGACGCCTTTGCTTTTATGAATATCTTCTGAGGACGCCGGCCCGTAAACGGGCGGCGGATGAAGGCGGAAATATTGGAACTTGCTTAATCTGAAAGGAAAGAAAACGACATGAAATTGGAAGGCCAGGTTAGAATACCAAGCGGATGTGCGATTGCCGCCGTTATTTCCAGGGAAGGAAAAAGGATGTCCGGGGAGATCATTATGAAAGCTATAAAGACGATGCACGAACGTTCCAACGGACTCGGCGGTGGTTTCGCGGGATACGGAATATATCCCGAATACAAAGATTTTTATGCGCTGCACATGTTCTTTGACAGCCGCGCTACGCGCAAGGACTGTGAGGCGTTCCTGAAAGAACGCTTTGAGATCGTGAAAAGCGAGATTATTCCGACGCGCAAAATACCGTCGATAACTGATGAACCTATCATATGGAGGTATTTCGTCGCTCCGCTTAAATCCGTTTTAGCTTCAATGCAGGTTGACGAAAAGGAATTCGTCGCGCGTACGGTTATGAAAATCAATACCGAAATGGACGGCGCTTATCTGTTTTCGAGCGGAAAGAACATGGGAACATTCAAAGCGGTCGGTTTTCCGGAGGATGTCGGCGTATTTTACAGGCTGGAAGAATATGAAGGATACTGCTGGACAGCTCACGGCCGCTATCCTACAAACACTCCGGGTTGGTGGGGCGGCGCCCATCCGTTTACGCTGCTCGACTGGTCCGTTGTACATAACGGGGAGATATCCTCGTATGATGCGAACCGCCGTTTTATTGAAATGTTCGGCTATAAATGTACGCTGCTTACCGACACAGAGGTTATTACATATATAATAGATTACCTCGTCCGTGTGCAGAAACTGACGCTTGAAGAAGCGGCAAATGTTATTGCCGCCCCGTTCTGGAGCACCATTGAACGAAAAACCGACGATTACGAAAGGAATAAGCATATTTTCCTCCGCACAGTGTATCCGAGTTTGCTCGTAACCGGGCCGTTCTCTATCATTCTTGGCTATAACGGCGGACTGATGGCGCTTAACGACCGTCTCAAGCTCCGTTCAATGGTAGTCGGCGAAAAAGATGACAAAGTATTTGTCTCGAGCGAAGAAGCGGCGATCCGCACAATTGAGCCGGATGCGGAAAATATCCGGTTCCCCGCAGGCGGCGAACCCGTTATAGTTCAGGTAAAGGACGGTGCATACTGATGAGTGTGGAATTCATATATCCCGAATTTGAGGTTATCCGCAACGATGACCGGTGCATAGTTTGCAGAGTTTGTGAGAGGCAGTGCGCTAACGAGGTCCATTATTACTCCGACGAACGCGGCATAATGATGAGCGATGAGAGCAAGTGCGTCAACTGCCAGCGCTGCGTAGCCCTCTGCCCGACCAGGGCGCTGAAAATCGTTAAAACCGACTGCGCTCTGCGTGAGAATGCGAACTGGACAAATGATACAATCAATGAAATATATAAGCAGGCCAACAGCGGCGGTGTGCTGCTGTCGTCCATGGGCAATCCTAAACCTGTGCCGGTGTATTGGGACAAAATCCTTATTAACGCGTCGCAGGTGACAAACCCGTCAATCGATCCGCTGCGCGAACCGATGGAAACGCGTGTATTCCTCGGCAAAAAGCCCGATAAGATCGAGCGCGACGAGAGCGGCAGGTTAAAGTGCGTGCTTACGCCGCAGCTTGAGCTTTCGATGCCTGTCATGTTCTCGGCGATGAGCTACGGTTCAATCAGCTATAATGCCCACGCAAGCCTCGCAAGAGCTGCGACAGAGCTCGGTATTCTATACAACACCGGCGAAGGAGGCCTTCATGAAGATTTCTACCAATACGGCAGGAATACGATCGTGCAGGTTGCTTCCGGCCGTTTCGGCGTCCATAAGGAATACCTTGAAGCCGGAGCCGCGATTGAGATCAAGATGGGACAGGGCGCGAAGCCGGGTATAGGTGGTCATCTGCCCGGTGCAAAAATTGTCGGCGATATTTCACGCACGCGTATGATCCCCGAAGGCACGGACGCGATTTCCCCGGCTCCGCACCACGATATATACTCGATTGAGGATCTCCGGCAGCTTGTTTTCTCACTGAAAGAAGCTACGGCGTATAAAAAGCCCGTTATCGTAAAAGTCGCGGCCGTACATAATATTGCCGCAATCGCAAGCGGTATTGCGAGGAGCGATGCGGATATAATCGCAATTGACGGTTTCCGCGGCGGTACGGGCGCCGCGCCGACGAGAATCCGTGACAACGTCGGCATCCCGATTGAACTCGCACTTGCCGCCGTTGATCAGCGGCTCCGTGACGAAGGCATAAGGAACAATGTCTCTCTTGTTGTCGGCGGCTCGATCCGGAGCTCGGCGGATGTCGTGAAAGCCATCGCTCTCGGTGCTGATGCGTGCTATATAGCGACCGCAGCGCTTCTTGCGCTTGGATGCCATCTCTGCCGTACGTGCCAGAGCGGAAAATGCAACTGGGGTATCGCGACACAGCGCCCCGAGCTGGTAAAGCGGCTTAATCCCGATATAGGCAGCGCGCGCCTTGTAAACCTGATGAATGCGTGGCGCCACGAAATCAAGGAACTGATGGGCGGCATGGGGATAAACTCGATCGAAGCTCTCCGCGGCAACCGCCTGATGCTGCGGGGTGTCGGGCTCACCGAAAAAGAGCTTGAAATACTTGGCATAAAACATGCAGGAGAGTGAATCATATGAAACGCGTATATGTTAATGAACAGTGGTGCCTCGGCTGCCATTTATGCGAATATTACTGCGCCTTTGCGAACTCCGGAATGAAGTACATGGCGACGGCGCTTAAAGGCAAACCAATCTATCCGCGCATACATATAGAGGGAGACGAAAAAATAACCTTTGCGGTTTCGTGCCGCCACTGCACCGATCCGATATGCGTGAAAAGCTGTATTGCCGGCGCAATCTCGAAAATCGACGGTGTTGTGCGCATGGATCAGAATAAATGCGTCGGCTGTCTGACCTGTGTCCTGGTATGTCCTTACGGCGCGCTGTCACCGAACGAAAAAGGCGTGATGCAGAAATGCGAACTGTGCCTTATGAATTCGTTCGGCGCGCCCGCCTGTGTGAAGGGCTGTCCGAACAGGGCCATAGTATATGAGGAACGAGGTGACGCATAGTGAAACGGTATGTAATTATCGGCAACGGTGTTGCCGCCGTCGGCTGCATAGAAGGTATCCGCAAAATTGACGCGGACGGCACAATAACCGTTATATCCGAAGAAAAATACGCTGCTTACTGCCGCCCTCTTATTTCGTATTACCTTGAGAATAAGACCGATCTTAAGCGCATGGGCTACCGCAGCGAAGACTTTTATCAGAATATGAAATGTGATGTGCTTTACGGCAGAAAGGCCATAAGAATAGATCATAACGGAAAAAAGATCATTCTTGACGACGGCAGCGCACTTGCGTACGACGCTGTCTGCGTCGCGACGGGTTCGGCTCCGTTTGTACCTCCGTTTGAAGGGCTGGAAACGGTGGAGAAAAAGTTTTCGTTTATGACGCTTGATGATATGTTTGCTCTTGAAGCGTCCGTGGATCAGAATACGAACGTGCTTATTGCCGGTGCGGGCCTTATCGGTTTGAAATGCGCCGAAGGGCTTCGTGACAGGGTTGCCGGCATTACCGTATTTGATATTGCCGATCGCGTGCTTTCGAGCATACTTGATACCGAGTGCGCCGCCGTGATGCAAAAGCATCTTGAGGAGAACGGCATCCGGTTTATGCTCGGCGACACCGTTTCGCGGTTCGAAAAAACGCGTGCTTATATGAAAAGCGGGAAAACAGTAGATTTCGACGTGCTTGTACTTGCGGTCGGCGTACGTGCGAATACCGCTTTGGTAAAAGATATCGGAGGTGAAGTGAACCGCGGCATTATTGTAAATAACCGCATGGAGACTTCGATTCCCGGTATCTATGCCGCAGGCGACTGCACCGAAGGGGAAGATATCTCGTGCGCTGAAAAAAGAGTGCTTGCCATTATGCCGAACGCTTATATACAGGGGCACACGGCCGGCGTGAACATGGCCGGAGGCAGTGAAGTATTTGACAAGGCTATACCGATGAACTCAATAGGCTTTTTCGGGCTTCACGCGATGACCGCGGGAAGCTATTACCGTGAGGACCAGGGCGGTGAATGCCACGAGGAAAAAACGGACGGCAGATTGAAGCGCTTCTATACGCGCGACGGTTACCTTACGGGTTTTATACTGATCGGCGATACGGAGCGTGCCGGTATATATACTTCCCTTATCCGCGAAAAGACTCCGCTTGAAACGGTAGATTTTAACCTTTTGAAAAAAATAGCGACTTCCGCGGCATTTATGCCGGAAGTCCGCAGAAAAAAGTTTGGAGGTGCGGTATAAGATGGTAATAATTAATGCAAGGGAACTTGATCATAAAGCTCTTAACGAAAAACTGCGCGAAAACCACGGTGAAGTGACAATAATGGATTGCTGCGGCCAGCGCTTCATCGCTGCGGGTATGTCGGACCTTTCGATTACGATCTACGGCGTTCCGGGCAATGCGCTCGGCGCGTACCTGAACGGTGCGACGATCACCGTCAACGCGAACGCGCAGGATGCGGTCGGCGACACAATGAACGACGGCGAAATCGTCGTGTACGGCGATATCGGTGATGTAGCCGGTTATGCTATGCGCGGCGGCAGAATATTTGTCAGGGGCAATGCGGGCTACCGCGCCGGTATACATATGAAGGCTTATAACGATAAAGTACCGGTTCTGGTGATTGGCGGCGTTGCCGGGAGTTTTCTCGGCGAATACCAGGCGGGAGGAGTGATTGTCGTTCTTGGGCTTGAAGCTGACGGAAAGCGCATAGTAGGAAATTTCCCGTGTACCGGTATGCACGGCGGAAAAATGTTTCTGCGCGGAAACTGTCGGGACATAAATTTCCCCGGCCAGGTAACGGCAAGAGCAGCCGGTGACAAGGACATCGAAGAACTTGAGACATATATTTCCGAATACTGCCGGATATTCGACCGCGACATTAAAGAAGTGCTTGACTCGCCTTTTACCGTCGTAACGCCCGACAGTAAAAACCCGTACAAGCAGATGTATGTAGAAAATTAAAAGAAAGCAGGTAGATAGTATGAAATACTCGGAGAACGAGGTATTGCAGTATGTTCGCGAGGAAGACGTGAAGTTTATCCGTCTTGCCTTCTGCGATGTATTCGGCAAGCAGAAGAATATATCGATAATGCCGGATGAACTGCCCCGTGCGTTTGAATACGGGATTGCCATCGACGCTTCGGCTATACAGGGATTCGGAGGCGAGGTCCGTTCCGATCTGTTTCTTCATCCCGATCCGGGAACATTGGCGCTGCTTCCGTGGAGACCTGAGCACGGCAAGGTTGTCCGTATGTTTTCCGAAATCTCGCTTCCCGACGGCACACCGTTCGAGTGTGACACGCGCAGGCTGCTGAAAAAAGCTGTTGAAGACGCGAAATCAGCCGGTTACTCTTTCAATTTCGGCGCGGAACTCGAATTCTACCTTTTCAATCTCGATGAACACGGCAAACCTACGAAGATTCCATACGACAATGCCGGTTATATGGATATTGCGCCCGAGGACAAGGGCGAAAATATCCGCCGGGAAATCTGCCTTACGCTTGAACAGATGGGTATACGTCCCGAGAGCTCCCATCACGAAGAGGGGCCGGGGCAGAACGAGATCGACTTCCGCTACTCGGACGCTATGACTGCCGCCGACAATACTATGACGTTCCGGACAGTTGTGAAAACCGTCGCGTACCGGAACGGACTGTTTGCGGATTTTTCGGCAAAGCCTCTCGATAATGAGCCGGGCAACGGTTTTCACATCAATATTTCCGTTAACCCGTCCGACGACGATGAAAATCTGTACCGCATGATTGCGGGCATACTTGACAAAATCGAAGACATGACCGTTTTTTTGAATCCTGCTGAAAACTCGTATAAACGTTTCGGAAAAGACAAAGCTCCCGCGTATATTTCGTGGTCAGGCGAAAACCGTTCGCAGCTTGTCAGAATTCCTGCGGCTGTGGGAGAATACCGCCGTGCCGAGCTTCGTTCTCCCGATCCGATGGCTAACCCTTATTTAGCGTTTGCGCTGTTGATTTACGCAGGTTTGTACGGTATAACGAATAAACTTGAGCTGCCCGAAGCGGCTGACATTAACCTGTACAATGCAGACGCGGAAACACTCGCAAAATTCAGGAGGCTGCCCGAGGACCTGCAGACCGCGCGAAGGATTGCCGCTGCGAGCGACTTCATCAGGGAGCATATCCCCGCCGCAATTCTCGATATCTACTGCGGCAGGTAAATCCGGTTGTTAGTTTGAATTCTGAAAAGGAGGGGAGCAAAAATCAGCCTGAAAGAGCAAGTTTACAGCGTTCTTATTGTTTCGGCGGCTAAAAACTTTAATGCCGCATTTAAGGAATTGCTCCCTGAATCGAAGTACGATCCCGTCAGCGTTGCTGAAAGCGTAAGTGCCGCAAAGCGCGCATTCGCCGAGCGGGCTTTTGACTATGTTGTAATTAACTCACCCCTGCCCGACGACAGCGGTATACACTTCGCCATCGACGCCTGCGATTCAAAGGGAACTGTTGTGCTGCTCCTGGTACGATCCGAAGTTCATGACGAGATTAATGACAGGGTTGCGAAGCACGGTGTTTTTACGCTACCGAAACCTGCGTCAAAGCCTATGATCATTACTGCTCTCGACTGGATGGCAAGCGCGAGGGAGAGGCTCAGAAAACTCGAAAAGAAAACGCTTTCCATTGAAGAAAAAATGAAAGAGATCCGGATAGTCAACAGGGCGAAATGGCTGCTCATTACCGAACTTAAAATGAGCGAGCCGGACGCTCACCGTTACATAGAAAAAAAAGCGATGGACCGCTGTGTCACAAAGAGGGAGATCGCGGAGGAAATAATCAAAATGTATTTATAACGGGGCAAAAGGTTTACGATGCCCCGTAAATTATTGCTCCTGATCGATATTTGATTTCCGTTCGCGGTAAAGATTTCCCGATCATTACTGTGGCCTCCCGCGTTTAATTTCTCATTTCCTTACCCCGCACTTAATATACCGCATAAAAACATATACGCGGAACCGTCTTTTCAGCCCGGTTCGCAGGGCAAAGCGGATACAATTCCGGAAATTTATTAATTATGTTGAAATAAGATAAATAATGGTATAAACTTATTAATGTAATCTTATTAAGTCTATTTATAAAATGTCAGGAGGTAATAATATGGCATATCTGTTAGGAGTCGATATCGGCACATCTGGTACTAAAACCGTATTGTTTGATGAAAACGGAAACACTGTTGCTTCGGATGTCCAGGAGTATCCGCTGTACCAGCCCAGGAACGGATGGGCGGAACAGGAACCGGAAGACTGGTGGAAGGCTACTTACACGTCAATTAAGAATGTTCTCGCAAAAAGCGGCGTACCGAACAGTGAAGTAAAAGGCGTCGGCCTATCCGGCCAAATGCACGGGCTTGTTTTGCTTGACAAGGAAAACCGGGTTTTGAGAAGAGCGATTATCTGGTGCGATCAGAGGCCCGTTGCCGAATGCGAGCAGATAACAGAGCTTGTCGGCGCGAAGCGGCTTATCGAGATTACGGCAAACCCTGCTTTGACCGGTTTTACCGCGGCAAAGGCAATGTGGGTGAAAAACAATGAGCCGGAAATTTTCGATAAGGTATACAAAATACTTTTGCCTAAGGACTATATCCGGTTCTGCTTAACGGGCGAGTATGCAACGGAGGTTTCGGACGCGAGCGGAATGCAGTTCCTTGACGTGCCGAACAGGTGCTGGAGCAAAGAACTGCTTGACAAGTTAGGCATTGATATCTCAATGCTCGGAAAGGTTTATGAATCCCAGGAAATTACCGGAACAGTCCATTCGAAGGCGGCCGAACTGACAGGACTGAAGCCCGGTACACCGGTGGTCGGCGGTGCCGGCGATCAGGCAGCGGGCGCTGTTGGAAACGGTATTGTTAAACCGGGAGTTATTTCATCGACCCTCGGAACATCCGGTGTTGTATTTGCATATACGGACCAGGTCAGAATTGATCCGTTGGGACGCTTGCAGTCGTTTTGCCATGCAGTGCCGAATACATGGCATATTATGGGCGTTATGCAGGCGGCGGGTTTGTCCCTACAGTGGTTCAGAAACAATTTCTGCAAGGAAGAAATTGCGACAGCGGATCTTATGGATGTTGATCCGTACTACCTTATGGACAAGGCGGCAGAAAAAGTTGAACCGGGAAGCAACAGGCTTTTATATCTGCCGTACCTTATGGGTGAACGTGCTCCGCACCTGGATCCGGATTGCCGCGGCGTATTCTTTGGACTTTCCGCAGCACATACAAAAAGAGAACTGCTGCGCGCGGTAATGGAAGGTGTTACATTTGGGATGAAAGATTCCCTTGAGATAATTAAAGAGCTTGGAGTGGAAATAAATGAAGTAAGGGCATCGGGCGGCGGCGGAAAGAGCCCGTTATGGCGCCAGATGCAGGCTGATATATTTAACACCGATATTTACACGATCAATTCAAGCGAAGGTCCTGCGCTAGGAGTGGCGCTCCTTGCGGGAGTTGGCACAGGCGTATACAAGAGCGTTCCCGAAGCATGCGAGGCGACAATAAAGGTAATGACGAAGCAGAGCCCGAACAGTGCAAATGTCGGAGTATATAACGAATACTACAAGCTGTACAGAAAGCTTTACCATTCATTGAAGGACGATTATAAAACGCTTTCGAAGCTATCATAGGGATGAACCTTGTTGACGGCGAGCCAAAACAGCCAGATGTATTTTTTCACTTAAACCGTACTCGAGATGAAACAGGTAAGCAATATGGTAAACAAACCAACCGGCAACAACAGATATCTTAAAAAACTGAACCAGGCTTCGATAATGGAGCTTATAAGGATAAACGGGAAATTATCCAGGAAAGAGCTCTCGGACCTGACCGGGCTTTCGCCGACAGCGTGCGGAAATATAACGCGCAAGCTTATAGAGGACGGGTTTCTGCATGAAACCGGTCAGGGCGAATCAACAGGCGGCAGAAAGCCCGTTATGCTCGAGATCAGGCCGGATTCATATTATGCCGCCGGTTTTGATATTGGAATGACGAAGCTCCAGGTAGTTGTAGCCGATATTTCGAGCCGGATAATTATAGAAAAAACCACGGAATATGAACTCGGGATTTCGGTTGAAGAAGCGATAATGCTCGCTGATAAACAGTTAACCGAAATAATCAAAAAACAAAAGATTAACCGCAAAAAATTCCTTGGCTGTGCTTTTTCCGTTCCGGGGCTTGTAGACAGGAATACCGACAAAATTATAATGGCGCCGAACCTTTCATGGAATCATGTGGACTTAAGCGCAAAAGCGTCGGAAATCCTGAAAATGCCCGTGTACATTGAGAATGAAGCGATGTGTTCGGCAATCTGCGAGCACTGGATTGGAAAGTGCAGAAACATGGGCAATTTTGTGTGTATAAATGTTGAATCAGGTATCGGAGCCGGCATTTTCATTAACGGCGCGTTATTCCGAGGAGCGGGAGGAAGCGCTGGTGAAATCGGCCACCTTGTTGTCGACGAAAACGGGCGCGCCTGTGGATGCGGCAACAACGGTTGCCTTGAAACATACGCGTCGGTCAGGTATATGCTTCTGAGAGCAAATGAGAAAATCAGCGAAGGCTACAGTTCGAAGTATGTGAAGCCGGGTAAGCAGATAGAATGGGATGAGCTTGTCGAGTATGCGCGAAAAGGCGATTCGCTGTGCCTTGACATACTGCGCGACAGCGCGAAATATCTCGGCTGTGCCGCCGCGTATATTATCAATACGCTCAATCCCGAAGCAGTGGTAATAGGAAAGTGTTTCAAGCAGTATTCATCGCTTGTCATGGATGTATTGGTTGAAACGGCGATGAAAAAAGCGCTGCCGTATCCTGCTTCAAAAGCAGCGATAATGGTTTCCGATTACGGCCTTAACTCTTCCGCGCTTGGAGCGGCAATGATACCGATAAGGAAAGTATTTGGCAAATAAAATAAAAATTATTTAGGAGGGTGATACAATGAGCGAGTATTTTAAAAACATTCCCCAAATCAAGTATGAGGGACCGAAGTCCGACAATCCGCTGGCATTCAAGTATTATAATCCGGATGAAGTTATCGGCGGAAAAACACTTAAAGAGCATCTTCGCTTTGCTGTAGCTTACTGGCATACTTTCCAGGGACGCGGGAGCGATCCGTTCGGATTGGACGGCGCGGCATTACGACCCTGGGATCATATTACCGATAGCATGGATTTGGCTAAGGCAAAGGTGGAGGCTAATTTTGAGTTCTGTGAAAAGCTCGGCGTTCCGTTCTTCTGTTTCCACGACAGGGATATAGCGCCGGAAGCGGATAATTTAAGAGAAACCAACAAGCGCCTTGACGTGATTGTAGCAGCTATTAAAGATCGTATGAAAAACAGCAGCGTCAAGTTATTGTGGGGAACGACAAACGCTTTTTCACACCGCAGGTTTACCCACGGAGCGTCAACATCCAATAATGCGGCTGTTTTTGCATATGCTGCCGCGCAGGTCAAGAAGGCAATGGAGATCACAAAGGAACTGGGCGGCCAGAATTATGTTTTCTGGGGCGGACGCGAAGGATATGAAACGCTGCTCAATACCGATATGAAACTTGAGCTTGACAACCTTGCCCGTTTCCTCAGAATGGCCGTTGAGTACAAAAAGGAAATCGGGTTTGACGGGCAGCTTCTTATAGAGCCGAAGCCGAAGGAACCGACGAAGCACCAGTACGATTTTGATACCGCGACTGTGCTTGGCTTCCTGAAAACGTACGGCCTCGATAAAGAATTCAAGCTGAATATTGAAGCGAACCACGCGACACTTGCCGCACATACTTTCCAGCATGAACTTTATGTTGCGCGGATAAACAATGCGCTCGGAAGCATTGATGCGAACCAGGGCGATCTGCTTCTTGGATGGGATACCGACCAGTTCCCGACAAATATATATGAAACAACGCTCGCAATGATGGAAGTCATAAAGATGGGCGGATTCACAAAGGGCGGCCTCAATTTCGACGCCAAAGTAAGAAGAGCTTCGTTTGAGCCTATCGATTTATTCTACGGCCATATTGCCGGAATGGACGCTTTCGCTCAGGGCTTCAAGATTGCGTACAGGATTATTGAAGACGGAGTTTTCGACAAATTCGTCTCGGAGCGTTATGCAAGCTTCACGAAAGGTATTGGCAAGGATATTGTGGACGGCAAGGTAGGCTTTAAAGAACTGGAAGCTTATGTTCTCGAAAATGGAGAACCCGAAATTACATCAGGCCGTCAGGAACTGCTGGAAGCTATTCTGAACCAGTATGTACTTGGATACAAATAAGGCAGTCAGCGCAAGGAGCCGGTTTTAAGCCGGCTCCTTTTTTTATGGTTCTATAATAAATGTTGGGGTGTCGAAGTGATAACAACTTCGTTACTCCAACATTTTTTTGCAAATAAAGAGAGCATGGAGTTGAAATCTCAAGTAAAATGGAGTTACACCCATCCCATTTTGAAAGGAGATTAACCC
>JAAYXD010000321.1 GCA_012516065.1 Clostridiaceae bacterium | reverse complement strand
GCTGAGGTAGAAGCTTCGCCAGCAGGGCAACTATGAGGCGTATGCTGACAGTTCGTCAGTGGAGTGCGATGGATCGACTAGTCGAGCGGGCCAAGAAGCCGGAAAGGATGCTTGCCCAGTTGCCAGATTCGCAGCTATCCGGCATATTGGCCAAGCCCAGGACTGATTGGTGGCATTTTGTGTCTTCGGATAGGCCGATTGGACATGAGCCCAACCAAAGATGCCATTAGGCGCCTGGCAGACTTGGTGTTCGTGGCCATTGGACCACTGCCAATGCTTCGGCTCCGTCCGTGAGCGCAGGTATGATCACGATCGACTCGGAATGGCGGGCCTGCTTCTTTTACGGACAGGCTTTACGATGTCAGCTACTGAGGCTTTGGAAGCCTAGGGTGGTATGGACGAGCAATCTCAGTTCATCAATGTCCCGTCGGCGACACAAGTTTCGTTGGTGTAGACCCAAGATAACACGTGTTAGCGGAGAGAAGCAGGCATGGATTGGCTGTGTACTCGTGCAGGCGGGTCATAGGGCTCGGCCCTAGCGGTTCGGCGCATATCTGTGAAGGTTGCCCAGTGTCAGTGCAGAACAAGACTCACTGCGGCGTAATGTGTATTTTCAGTAATTCCCTACTGTTGGAGCTGTACGTGCTCCGTCAGGCGGTGGTAGTCCTGGTGACTTCGCGAAGCATTTCTCGCTGCCTTGTTCAAGGGCGGCGTTTGCAGAATGGGCAGATGTGCTGCCTTTGTTGAGGTAAAGGTTATTTGAGGTGACGACAGAAGGATGCTTGCGAGACGTTTTGTCGGTAGTAGGGTGCTCTTTGTGGCTAGTGTGTACAGGCACTTGGCTGAGTTCCATATCCCTTACATCAGATTGCTTCAACAGCTGGGTTGTGAGGTCCATGCGGCCGCCTCGTCAGCAGAAGGAGGAAGGGGAGACGTCCAAAAAGCGGGAGTTACCTGTTGGGAGATTCCGTTTAGACGATCGCCATACAGTCCTGTGAATATTCGGGCTTGTCTTTTACTAAGACAACTGATGTCGCAGACTCACTATGACTTGGTTCACGTCCATACTCCCGTGGCGTCCTTCCTTGGGAGACTGCTAGCGAGAGCCACTCATCAAGGAAAGACTTTGTACACTGCGCACGGATTCCACTTCTACGAAGGCGCCCCTTTACGTAACTGGCTAGTCTATTACACTGCCGAGAGACTCGCTGCTCGCTGGACTGACGGACTTATAGTGATGAACACTGAGGACCTCGAGAATGCTCAAAGAATGGGGTTTGAGCTAGGTAAGAATCTCTTTTACGTGCACGGGGTTGGAGTGGATCTTGATCGATACGCCGCATCATCCATACACGAGAATTCAGTCCGAGTTGAGCTCGGAATCCCAACCAATGACTTAGTTGTAACGTGTGTGGCTGAGCTTAATAGAAACAAGAATCAGGACTACCTGCTTGACGCCTGGAGATTGTTTTCACGTAAGTTCACTGACGCGCATCTGTTGCTAGTCGGAGGTGGTGACGCCGGTGCGCTTGAGAGAAAGGTAAAGAGAGAGAGGATCAGCCGGGTGCATTTCCTTGGGTATCGTTGTGATGTGCCTGATATTCTACAGATGACTGACGTAGCGGTACTGGTGTCCAAACGAGAGGGCCTGCCGCGATGTTTATTGGAGGCCATGGCTGCAGGAAAGCCTGTGGTGGCTAGCAATGTAAGGGGCAATCGTGACTTGGTAGATCATGAACAGA
This sequence comes from Clostridiaceae bacterium, assembly GCA_012516065.1. GTDB lineage: Bacteria > Bacillota > Clostridia > DSM-8532 > DSM-8532 > DTU069. Next base: position 334 of record JAAYXD010000321.1, on the reverse strand, counting down.
CGGGGTTTCTAGTGGAGCTTGGAGATGTGCCTGGCCTGGTCTGCGCTCTGGAGAGGCTAGCTGTCGATCGAAAGCTCATGAAAGAAATGGGTTTGAGGGGGCGCGAAAAGATGCGAGATTATTCACTAGACAAAGTCGTAGGTGAGATGGCTCGAGTCTACTGCCGATATCTTGCGGAAGAAGTCGGGCGGGTGTGATCTGATTTTGGTCAGCTAAGAGTCTTGATGTAGGCGGAATCAAGTAAGCGTCCTATAACCAGTAATAGGTGTGATGTCAACTCAAGGCGATTGCTTGTGTTCAATGGAGGCGAGTACGGTCAGTGAGTGTTTATAAT
>JAAYXD010000039.1 GCA_012516065.1 Clostridiaceae bacterium | reverse complement strand
GGCGTATATTGATTTGAAAATATTTTTTATAGGCGATATATTCGGTAAAGCCGGAAGAGTTATACTTGCCGGCGAACTGGAAAAACTAAAAAAGATTTATAATTGGGATATATGTATTGCGAACGCGGAAAACTCCGCAGGCGGAAAAGGCATAACATACGATGTCGCCCGGGAAATACTTAATTACGGCGTTGATGCGCTTACCCTGGGAAACCATGCGTGGGCACGCAAAGAAATACTGGATTGTATCGATTCCTGCGACTGCCTCATAAGACCTGCGAATTTTCCAGGGGGAGTTCCGGGGAAAGGGCGACTGGTTATAGATAAAAACGGTATCAGGTTAGGTGTTTTAAATCTTGTCGGACGCGTTTATATGGAACAGCCGGCAGAATGCCCGTTTTTGACTGCCGACAGGGAAATATCGATTTTAAAACAGCAGTGCAGCGCGATACTGGTTGATTTCCATGCGGAAGCGACGAGCGAAAAGGCCGCTCTCGCGTATTATCTCGACGGGAAAGTCAGCGCTGTCGTCGGAACGCATACTCATGTTCAGACTGCCGATGAACGTATATTAAATAACGGCACCGCTTTTATCACCGACGTCGGGATGACCGGTCCGTCGGAAGGCATTATCGGCGTGGAAAGATCACAAATTATAAACAAATTTGTTACAGGGCTGCCCGCGCGTTTTAAACCCGCAAGCGGCCGCGGCTGCCTTAATGCCGTTCTGATAAAGGTAGACGATTCATCGGGAAAAGCAACCGGTATAGAAAGAATAGCGGGAATATATGAGCTGTAACCCGAGGTTTGGAAATAGTTTCGGTAATGGCCGGATATCTGATAATAAATGTCACGGGGAGTGATACAGGTTTGGATTTTAAAGAAAAGTACAAAAGCTGGCTTGAAAATCCGTATTATGACGACGAAACAAAAAAAGAATTATTGGAGATTCACGGCAATGATAAAGAAATAGAAGACAGGTTTTACCGCGATCTTGAGTTCGGTACGGGGGGACTTCGCGGGATCATAGGAGCGGGCACTAACCGCATGAACAAATATACGGTGCGTAAAGCTTCACAGGGGCTTTCGAATTATATCAAAAAGAATGGGAAGGCATCTCCTTCAATTGTGATTGCATATGATTCAAGACACCGATCGGATGAGTTCGCAAAGGAAAGCGCCTGCGTTTTTGCGAGCAACGGTATCAAAAGTTATATTTTCGAATCCTTAAGGCCGACTCCCGAATTGTCATTCGCCGTAAGGCATCTTAACTGCGATGCGGGGGTTGTTATTACGGCAAGCCATAATCCCAGGGATTATAACGGATACAAGGTTTATGGAAAAGACGGCGGGCAGATACCTCCCGCGATTTCGAACGAGGTGCTAGAGGAAGTAAATTCGATTACCGACCTGACATCGGTAAAGGTTATGGATTTTGAAAAAGCAAAGGCCGAAGGCCTGATCAGGATAGTCGGTTCAGAAATAGACAATGCGTATATCGAGTCATTGAAATCTCTTAAGATAACGGAAACTGATCAGGAAATCAAGGACAAATGCGGCATTGTTTACACGCCGCTGCATGGTTCCGGCAATATTCCGGTACGGAGAATATTAAAAGAGACGGGCTTTCATAATGTTTATGTCGTGCCGGAGCAGGAAATGCCCGATCCGGACTTCCCGACCGTCAAATACCCGAACCCTGAAGACAAGGCTGCTTTTGACCTTGCCATATCAATCGCAAAAGAAAGGGATGTCGAGCTTATAATAGGCACCGATCCCGACTGCGACAGGGTCGGAGTCGTTATCAGAAACCGCCGGGGCGAATATGTTCCGCTGACGGGAAATCAAACGGGGTGCCTACTTCTCGAGTACATTCTGTCAAATCTCGGGCAAAGAAACGCTATACCGTCAAACGGGTTTGTCGTAAAAACAATCGTGACGACCAACCTTGCGAAAAAGATAGCGGACGCTTATAACGTAAAGCTGGTTGAAGTGCTTACGGGATTTAAGTTTATCGGAGAGCAGATTCTCATCCGCGAGGAGCTTGGAAACGAAAAATTCATATTCGGTTTTGAAGAAAGCTACGGATATCTTGCGGGGACATTTGCGCGTGACAAGGACGCCGTGGTTGCTTCAATGCTGATAGCTGAAATGTTTGCATGGTATAAATCACGCGGTATGACGCTGTATGACGGACTGACCGAATTGTTCGAGAAATACGGATATGAAAGGGAAGCTCTTGATTCATTCACGCTGGAGGGCAAGGAAGGCATCGAAAAAATCAATGGGGCGATGAAGCTGTTAAGGGAGCGGAAGCCTTCGAAATTCGGCAGCGTCGAAATAAAAGCAATCCGCGATTATAAAAAGGGAACGAGGATTGAAATCGGGAATAATGAAGAACAGCCTCTCGGGCTTCCTTCTTCAGATGTGCTCTATTATGAAACAATGGAAGGTTATTGGTTCTGTATCAGGCCTTCCGGAACGGAACCAAAACTGAAAATATATTACGGTGTATCGGGAAAGACCGAAAGTTCCTCGGCAGAATCGCTGGACAACCTGAAGACCCAGGTACTTTCGGAAATTAAGCCGATGCTTGAATAACCGGTCATAAGAAAAACGTTTTGTTCAAGGGCGGCATCAAAGTCAGGCTGTGTATATAATGAAAATCTTATCGGATATCAGGTGTAAAAGGTTAGTTTTATGAACATGTTAGGCAGTAAAATAAACTATATTGCCGAGTTTTCGGACAGGGAACTTGAAATAGAGTTCTTTAACCAATACATACAGAAGGCTATGAAATATATCAGGCCTATCATGCTGTGTCTCGGCATTTTTAACATGTTGTTCGTAATCCCCGACTATTTCTTTATCGGAAATTTATCAGCGTTTATACGGGCTGCCGCGGGCAGGGCAATTCTATTTATGCTCGCGCTGGCATTATACTTAGGAATAAAACGGACAGACAATTACAGGAGGTTTGCAGTTTGGATAACACTGGGAGAAATAGCTGTTGTTATCCTGTTTTTTTATGTTTTAAACTGCTATGAAAATCCTGATTATTTAATCCAGGCTTTCGGCGTGATGATTATCCTTATGGTATTTTGCATGGTGCCGAACCGCTGGATCTACTCAATGGTTATGGCAGTTATTGCGAGTGCAGGTTTTCTTATTTTGTCGAAATTGCTCATAGAAGGCATTGAAGCCCGGGAATTCTGGGCCGGCGCGGTTTATATCTGGATCGTGATCATATTGTCCGCTATCCTGTCGTTTCGAAGCAATTATATTGAGAGGATATGGTATATAAACAATAAAGAACTTACAAAACTTTCGATAACGGATCCGCTTTCGGGAGTGTTTAACAGGGTTAAGTTCAATGAAGAGCTGAAAAAATGGATGGAATACGCAAAAAGGTATAGCACCGATTTTTCAGTTGCCATTATAGATTTCGACGATTTCAAAAAAATAAACGACAATTACGGTCATCTTGCCGGGGACAGGGTTATAGTCGAGTTTGTGTCCCTCGTCAACAAAAACATAAGAAAAAGCGATATTTTCGCGCGCTGGGGCGGAGAAGAATTTATCCTTCTTCTACCGAACACGAATATTAAACAGGCTGTCGAACTGGCGGAAAGGATACGCAGGAACATAGAAAAACACGAGTTTTATATTGCAGGCAAACTGACATGCAGTATAGGGGTAGCCCAAATGTCTCCCGGTGATGATGAAACAACACTGTTGAAGAAAGTGGACAATGTTCTGTATGCGGCCAAAAAAGCAGGCAAAAATAAGGTTATATCGTTTTAAGCAAATTTTGACAATGTTTTTGCTTTGTGCTAAAATAACCTAAAATAATATGCGTAATATGTCAATTAGTCAGCAGCGGACTGTCTTCACAGCGGCCGGCCAAATAAAAAGAAAAGCGCCTGAATAGCTTATTGATTATGGTTTGCCCGGTATCCTAACCGGGGCTGCCGTGCTCACCTGCCTTATTAATATGCTATATCAGTAGGCCGATAAATATATTAGGTTATCTTACTTTATTTGTCTTGTTGGGAGGGCAACTGTAGGTGCGGAGGGTTCCCCTGGATAAAGTCCGTGCCGGGGCGATACTTGCAAGAACGATAATGACCATCGACGGAAAAGTATTGCTCGCTGCCGGAATGGAAATTACAGAAGAATATAAAAGGAAACTTCAGGCCAATGGAATTACCGAAATATACATCGAGGATGAAATATCGAAAGATATACATGTACCTGAGGTTGTAAGGGAAGAAATTGTTAACGAAGCCAAGCAGATGGTAAAGGCAATGATGACTAAACCGTCCGTAAAAACAAGCATTGACGGGCGGAAAGTCATGGAGATCGTCGACAAGATAATTTCCAGCATCTTGGCAAACAAAGACATAATAGCAAACCTCTGCGATATAAGATCAGTGGACGATTATACTTTTTCCCACAGCGTTAATGTATGTATTCTTTCACTGATTATCGGAATTGGCCTTGGCTACAGCAGGGATAAGCTCCGTGAACTCGGCGTCGGTTCGATTCTGCATGATATCGGCAAGGTGATGGTTCCCAAAGATATTCTGAAAAAACCATATCAGCTAACTTCGGAAGAATTTGAAGAAATAAAAAAGCATACATATTACGGGTATGAAATACTTAAAAACACGAGCGGCATAAGTATGACCGCTTCATATATTGCGCTCGAACACCATGAACGCATTGACGGGAGCGGTTACCCGTACCAGCTCAAAGCAGAAAATATACATAAAGCGGCCAGGATAGTCGCAGTTTCCGATGTTTACGACGCTCTTACGTCCGACCGGATTTACAGGAAAAAGCTGATGCCCCATGAAGTTATTGATTATATTACATCTCTCGGCTCACATCATTTTGACCAGGAAGTCGTTGACGTATTTATCCGGTTTATCGCGTATTACCCTGTTGGAACGGCCGTGATTCTTAATACCGGGGAAAAGGGGCTGGTGTCGAAATACAATAAGAAATTTCCCACAAGGCCAACTGTCAGGGTCGTCATGGGCAAAGACGGAAAAATGCTTACAAAACAGAAAGAGCTTGATTTGGCTCAAAACCTTGAGTACCGCATAACGGATATATGGGACATATAGCGTCATAATTGGCGTTTTTTTCCGCGTTCCGGGAAACGGAACATTTATGGAGGGAAAAATGAGATTCAGCGGGATTCCGATAAAGGATTTGAAACAGGATGAAATTATAAACGGTATATACATACTGAGAAGAAAAGAGTTAAAAGAGGCCTCGAACAAAAAATATTATCTTGATTTGACTTTTTCCGACAGTACTGGGGAAATTAACGGGAAGTTATGGGATGCAACCGAGGATATTTTTATTAATATGCCTTTGAACATGCTTTATTATGTCAATGCGAGAGTGGAATGCTGGAAAGAGATTATTCAGCTTAACATACAGAAAATACGTGTTGCGGATCCCGAAGATCAAAAGGAAATCGATAAATTTGTGCCGTCGGCGCCGATACCTTCCGAGGTCATGCTGAAAGAGATATACTCGTATGCGGAAAAGATCAGGAATGACGAGATAAGGCGTCTTGTTATAAAAATGCTGAAGGATAAGGAAGACAGGCTTGTGTATTATCCCGCGGCGCGTTCGCTGCACCATTCGATAAGGGGCGGTTTACTGTACCATATTTACAGGATGCTGCATTTAGCGGATAAAATCAGCCAGGTATATGAGAATGTGAATCCGGATTTGCTGTACGCCGGAGTGCTGCTGCATGATCTCGCGAAAATAGGGGAACTTGAGGCCAATACGCTTGGCTTTTCCGAATACTCTAAAAAAGGACAGCTTCTCGGCCATTTGATTATGGGCATAAATGAGATTGAGAACGCCGGCAAAAGTCTCGGCATATCCGAAGAAATAGTAATCGTGCTGCAGCACATGGTTGCGTCACACCATTACGAGCCCGAGTTCGGCAGCCCTAAAAAGCCGATGATTCTTGAAGCCGAACTGCTGCATTATATTGATATGATTGACGCGCGGGTATACGATTACGATAACGCGCTGAAAAATGTTGAAAAAGGGAGTTTTTCGGAACCCGTATGGTCCCTTGACAGGAGGAAGCTGTACAACGCGGACTTGTAACTGTCACACCGTCGTTACCGAAAGCACCCGAACCATCCGCTGAGTTATTGCATTATTCCCGCGGGTCCTGGCTCGGGTGTTTCGTTTCCTCGGGCGACAAAGCACATACGAACAGCACGCTTCCGTTCCTATACTGAAATCACACAGTGGTCTCCATATCCCGGGTCGCTCATTGTCACGCTTTACACTTGCCTGTAAGCAGCATGGCTCCGGAGCCTGTCGCCCGTCGTCACCGAAAGCACCCGAACCACCCGCTGAGTTATTGCGTTATTCCCGCGGGTCCTGGCTCGGGTGTTTCGTTTCCTCGGGCGACAAAGCACATACGAACAGCACGCTTCCGTTACTATACTGTATTCACACAGCGGTCTCCATATCCCGGGTCGCTCAATAACCCGCTCCACAGTTGCCTATAGGCAGAAGGGCTTCGGAGCATGTCGCCCGTCGTCACCGAAAACACCCGAGCCACCCGCTGTGTTATTGCGTTATTTCCGCGGGTCCTGGCTCGGACGTTTGCAAATTTACGGAAAATAATACGTATAATATCTCGAAAAAAGGAGAGAAAGCAGTTGCTTTCTCTCCTTTTTTACAATTTGTTCATATTTTGTTCAAAAGAATGCTGCATAATAAGATAGTTGGACAGAGTCCGTTTTTGCGTGCACTTCAATTAATCGTCACTAAAATTTTGTGACAGATAGGAGGAATATAATGATAGAGATTCAAAACCTCACAAAGCATTACGGCGAAATCAAAGCTATCGAGGACATGACATTTACCGTCGAAAAGGGAGAAATCCTTGGTTTCCTCGGGCCGAACGGAGCGGGGAAAACCACCACGATGAACATTATTACGGGATATATCCCATCAACGTCCGGTACCGTTAAAGTGAGCGGGTATGATATTATGGATCAGCCGCGCGAGGTTAAAAAGAGAATCGGTTATATGCCGGAACATCCTCCGTTATACCTCGATATGACGGTAAAGGACTATCTCGATTTTTCGGCTTCATTGAAAGAAGTAGACAAAAAGACATGGAAAAGCCAGAAAAATGATATCATGGAACTCGTTAAAATCACTCATGTCCAGCACCGCTTAATCAGGAACCTGTCAAAAGGTTACAGGCAGAGAGTCGGTCTTGCACAGGCTCTTGTGGGCGCCCCGGAAGTACTCATACTTGACGAGCCCACGGTAGGTCTCGACCCGAAACAAATTATCGAAATCAGGAAACTTATAAAGGCATTGGGCAAAAGCCATACGATAATACTCAGTTCGCACATTCTGCCCGAGGTCAGCGCGGTATGCGAACGAGTAGTCATTATCAACAAGGGTAAAATTGTTGCTGTTGACACACCTGAACAGCTTTCGAAGAATCTTGTCGACTACTCGAAATTTACAATAACAATAGCCGGGCCCGACAAGAAAGTCAAAGAATTGCTCCAGCAGGTTTACGGCATCATAGAAATTGAGGTTCAGAACAAAATCAGGGAAAACGAGTTCAGCTATATAGTTGAAGCCGATAAGGAAGTTGATGTCAGGAAACCTATTTTCCATAAGCTTGCCGAACACGGTTACCCGATTCTTGAGCTGAAGTCGCTTTCTATGTCCCTTGAAGAAATATTCCTGCAATTAACAACCGAGGAAAAGGAGGTTAACTGATATGTGGGCCATATGGAAACGTGAAGTGCAAGCGTATTTTTACCAGCCTATAGCATATGTTTTGATAAGTCTGTCATTCCTTGTTTTATCAATATATTACACATTCGGCACGATAGCGGGCAGGTACGCAGAGATGAACACCCTGCTCAGCAATATTATATTCATTCTGACATTCATAATCCCTATTCTGACAATGAGAATATTAACCGAAGACCGCAAGAGCGGTACGGAAGTAATGCTTGTTACGTCCCCTGTCGAGGTTTATGAAATAGTAATCGGGAAGTATCTTGCGTCGCTGACTGTTTTTCTTGTTATCTACGTGTTGACGTTTACTTACCCGATTATTATTGCTGCGCTTGGCGGCAAAATGGAAATACCTATGCTTTTAGGTGGATATCTTGCATTCCTTCTTATCGGAATGTCTTTTATCGCGGTGGGTGTTTTCGCTTCATCATTAACGGAGAACCAGATTGTTGCGGCAATTATCGGTTTTGTGATACTGCTTGTGATACATCTTGTCGATCCGATTGCGAATTACGTCGGTGGGGTTCTTGCGAAAATCCTCGGAATTTTCTCGCTGCTGTCAAGGTATGAGGATCTGAACTCCGGTATACTTGACATAACCTCGATTATCTATTATCTGAGCTTTACCGCGGTATTCCTTTTCCTAACAACCAGAGTGATCGATAAAAGACGCTGGAGTCAGGGGTGATTGATATGAAAAAAATAGACTTTAAAGAAATTTTAAATAAAAGAAGCCTGCGCTTCGGTTCATATTCATTTATTCTAACGGCGATTGTAGTGGCTGCTGCCATTCTGCTTAACGCTATCGTAAGCGGTACGAAATTAAGAGATAAGCTTAAAATTGACCTGACAAGCAATAAGCTTTACAGTATCGGCGAAACAACAGCCGAAGTGCTGAGGGAGCTTGATACCGAAGTTGAAATAATAGGCCTGTTTGACGAAAAAATGATGGAGTCAACACAGTACGGCCAGGTAATTGAATTTATAAAACAGTATGAAAACAGAAGCGACAAGATTAAGATAAAATACGTGGATCCCGCGAAAAATCCGGCGTATATACAGAATGAACTCGATCCCCAGGGCGTACTCGGCGTGTCGAATTACGATTTTGTTGTGAGAAGCGGAAAACGGGCGAAAGTGTTGTCATCATCGGATATATTCGAATACACTTTTGACTCCCAGACATATACCGGGTACTACCTTACGGGATTAAACGCCGAATATGCTTTCACGGGCGCAATCCGCTATGTCACTTCCGAAGATGTTCCGGTTATATATTTTGCTCAGGGACACGGCGAAGGCGATCCTGACAATGATTTCAGCGATTTGAAATCGGATTTGGAATTGAACGGATATGAAATAAAAAAGATAAATCTTGCGGCAGTGGAAGCCGTTCCGGAAGACGCGTCGCTTATTATTTTCGCAAATCCGTTGCAGGACCTGACGATTGATGAAAAGGAGAAATTAACTGTTTACTCGGAAAACGGAGGCAGCACGGTATTCCTGTTCGATCCTCCCAGAAGCAAAGTTAAGTTTGCAAACTTTGAAGATTTTCTGTCCGATTACAATATTGCGCTCGGGTATGACGTTATTTTTGAAATGGCGGAAAACAGGTCATACTTCGGCCAGCCGTATTACTTCATTCCTACAGTGGAAGACAACAACATTAATGCATCCCTCGATCCGGACAAATTGACAATAAGCATATTTAATGCAAGAAGCATCGATATCCTGATAAATGAAAAGGAATGGATTAAACCGAAAGTGCTTCTCTCAACCTCTTCCCAGGCCGTAGGAAAGTCGCTTGAAGAAGAAGGCGAAGACAAGCAGGGCCCGCTGAATGTAGGCGTAGCGGTGGAACATACCGGACGTCTTAAAAAGAGCTGGACCCTTGTTTTCGGAAATGCCAATTTCGTTTCCGACAATACGGCGGATACTACGGGCAACGGCAAGAAACTGCTGATTAACGGGATAAACAAAATTCTTGAAAAAGAAGCGGATGTTTATATCCCGGTCAAAAAATATACTACTCCACGGATACCGACAATAACTAACCAGACAATTGTGATACTTGGGATAGTTCTTATTATAGTTGTACCTCTCCTTATAATCGGCATAGGAGTATTTGTATGGTTAAGGAGGCGTCATCTGTGAGAAATTTCAAGAAGCTGATAATCCCGGCAGTCGTGCTTGTTGTTCTTGTGGCTGCGTATGTTATTATCGACAACCTGCCTGATAAAAAGGATGATACAAAGGCGGCGGATGACAGCATTGAGCTCTTCAACTTTAAAAAGGACGATTTGACCGAGATAAAAATTGAACGCGATGGCGGGCTGATGTGGTTCCGCTATGTAACGAGACAGGTTGAAGAGGAACAGATAAATTTAGACGGAACCGTTGAAAAGAAGGTTGTTGATCGCAAGTTTTGGGAAGCGGTCGAACCTGAAAACATGAGGGCTAATTCGAGTTCGGTTGATTCTATAGCGTGGAACGCGAATACGCTTAAAGCGAAAAAGATGATAGAAGAAAACCCGTCCGACCTTTCGATATACGGTCTTGACAGCCCTGTCAAACTCACGTTTATATTGAATGACGGCACACAAAACGTACTCTATGTAGGAAACAAGATACCGACGGGAGGCTCGTATTATGCCCGGAAAGAGGGCGATCCGGCAGTATATACAATCGGAAGCTACGAAGCCGAGAAATTCATCCAGACCAAATTTGATTTGATAGCAAAGGAATTATATGATGAAACGTATACGTATGAAGATTTTACAGCATTAAGCTATGAAAGAAAGGGAGCGAAGGTTTTTGATTCGACTTCCGATGATAAGGGGAGCTGGTTCCTTTCATATCCGATTCAAACGGAAGCAAACAGCTCAAGCATTTATACGATACTTGAAAAGCTTTGCGAATTAACCGTGATGGAGTACGTTGACGAGAACGTTGAGGATCTTGGCAAATACGGTCTTAAAAACCCGTCATATGTATTAACTTACACGGCGAAGGGAAACAACTATAAGCTGTCATTGGGAAACAAAAATGAGAAAGGGTATTTCTATGCGATTATGAATGATGAAAACCTTGTGTTCACGATCCCCGGCAGCACTTTCCCATTCCTTGACAAACCGATTGAAGAGATTGTAAGTTCCTTTGTGCATCTGCAGAATATCAACGAGGTTGCCGAAATGCGGGTACAGATAGACGGCAGGACCGATATTTCCAAAATAAACGTCAACCAGGAAGACGATGAAAAAAGTACGTATGAGTTTAACGGGATACTGTTAACAGGGGAAAAAGATGAAGAGTATATTACTGCATTCAAGAAATATTACCAGGGAGCTATAGGTCTTATCGTCGACAAGGTTGATCTTAGTGTCGAGCCTGTTCTCGAGAATCCTGAAGTAACGATAACCTATACTCTTCACAGCGGTGAAAAGATTGTCGTTGAGCTCGTTCCCGCGCCTGATAACGTATATTTCTACGCTTTCAAAAACGGGAAGTATACGGGAACAATGGTAAGGAAAAAGCAGTTGAACGATGAGGACAGAAACGGCCTTCGTGTATCCTACGCGAAGCTTGTTGAGAAGCTTAAGGAAAGAGAATGAAAACTGAAACGTGATAAAGCAGACTGACACTGCTGCGATACTGCCGCGGTTTACGGATTGGCGGCAGTATCGTTTTTTTGTCTATTGTATACAATATAACACTATTTTTCAGGGGAAAGTTTGGCAAGTTTTTTTTAGTTTAAAAATATTGATTTATTTGTAAATGTTTGTTACAATATTAACGAAGTCAGTTAAATTATTAACAAAATCTATATGTTAACTTGGCTATGACAGGAGGGTTTTATTATGACGTGCAAGTGTGAAAATAACTGCGCGGATCAAAAAGAACAAGAGCTTCTTAAAATTATCGAAAAGCACAAGGGTAAAAAGGGAGCCTTAATACCTGTGCTTCATGATGCTCAGGATTTATATGGCTACCTGCCGCTTCAGGTCCAGAAAATCATATCTGAGCAGATGAATATTCCTTTGGCTGAGATCTATGGAGTTGTTACTTTCTATACGCAGTTTTCCCTGCATAAGAAAGGAAAGTACCAGATCCGCGTATGCCTTGGAACGGCATGCTATGTTAAGGGATCAGGCAAAATTTATGAAGAATTGAAAAAAGAATTAAATCTGAGCGGGGACGGCACTACCGAAGACGGGCTGTTTTCTTTGGAATCGTGCAGATGCATCGGCGCCTGCGGGCTGGCCCCGGTTATTATGATAAATGACGATGTTTACGGTGAATTGACTCCGGCGGATATTCCGGAAATCATAAAGAAGTATCGCGACCGGAAACAGGGGCAGTAATTGATGCTGCGTCAGAGTGTATTTGGAGGTGTTTTTAGTGAAATCCCTGGCTGAATTGGAAGTCATAAGGCAAAAAGCTATAGATAAACTTAACCTTAATAATAATCCTGACGGAATAAGGGTCGTCGTTGGTATGGCAACATGCGGAATAGCTGCTGGGGCGGAACCCGTAATGAAGGCGTTTATTGATGAATTGAAAAAAAGAAACATAAACAACGTGGAAGTAACGAAGACAGGATGTATTGGAGTTTGCAGGCTTGAGCCCATTGCGGACGTCATTAACTCGAAAGGCGAAAAAATAACTTATGTAAATCTCGACGAAAAAAAGGCAAGGAAAATTGTTGTGGAACATTTGATAAACGGACGTCCGGTTAGCGAGTACACAGTCAGCAAAGCCGAAAACTAGGGGCTCGGCGGATCCGGTGCGTATACCGCGGCGGAACCCAAAGCGAAATGGAGGGTCAATATGATGTATAAATCACATGTATTGTTATGCGGAGGCCCGGAATGCTCAAAATCCGGGATTGCTGAAATAAATAATCAATTTGAAAAACTCCTTCGGGAAAAATCATTGGAAAATGATGTGAAAATACTCAGAACCGAATGTTTCGGTTTATGCGAAAAAGGCCCTATTGTTGTTGTCTATCCTGAAGGGACGATATATTCGGAAGTTACACCCGATGATATAAGGAAAATTGTTGAGGAACATCTTGTTAACGGGAGAATTGTAAAAGAACTTACTCTTGGCGGAAAGGAAGCACAAGAGGCAATAAAAGGTCTCGAAGAGGTTCCTTTTTTCAAGCGTCAGCTTAGGATTGCGTTAAGAAACTGCGGAATTATCAATCCCGAAAACATAGACGAATATATCGCGAGAGACGGATACAAGGCGTTAGGAAAAGTTTTAACCGAAATGACTCCCGAACAGGTAATAGATACAATAAAAAGATCCGGTCTGAGGGGAAGAGGAGGCGCAGGTTTCCCGACAGGTATGAAGTGGGAATTCGCAGCAAAAGCCCAGTCGGATCAAAAATATGTCTGCTGTAATGCGGATGAAGGAGACCCCGGGGCATTTATGGACAGGAGCATTCTTGAAGGGGATCCGCATTCCGTCATTGAAGCTATGGCAATTGCAGGATATGCCATCGGAGCGGATCAGGGATACATTTATGTGCGTGCCGAGTATCCGATTGCCGTATCAAGGCTGAATACCGCTATTGAACAGGCAAGAAACTACGGGCTGCTTGGGAAAAATATATTCGGTACGGGTTTTAACTTTGATTTGGAACTGCGCCTTGGTGCGGGTGCGTTTGTATGCGGTGAAGAAACCGCTTTGATGACTTCAATAGAAGGAAAAAGAGGAGAACCTAGACCGCGTCCTCCGTTCCCTGCAAACAAAGGGCTTTGGCAGAAACCGACGATATTGAATAATGTTGAAACCTATGCAAATGTGCCGGTAATAATTCTGAAAGGACCGGAATGGTTTGCCGGCATCGGAACTGAAAAAAGTAAGGGTACAAAGGTATTTGCCGTTGGCGGTAAGATAAACAATACGGGACTTGTCGAAATACCGATGGGAACTACACTCCGCGAAGTTATTTATGATATCGGCGGAGGAATTCCTAACGGCAAGAAGTTTAAAGCAGCGCAGACGGGCGGTCCGTCAGGCGGATGCATACCGGCTGTCCATATAGATACACCGATAGATTACGATACATTATTGTCGCTCGGTTCAATGATGGGTTCCGGTGGACTCATTGTCATGGATGAAGATACATGCATGGTTGATATAGCTAAATTCTTCCTTGAGTTCACGGTCGACGAATCGTGCGGTAAATGCCCTCCATGCCGTGTAGGTACAAAAAGGATGCTTGAAATCCTTGAAAAGATCACCGAAGGAAAGGGCGAAGAAGGCGATATAGAAAAGCTCGAAACGCTTGCAAAGAATATAAGTATTTCCGCGCTTTGCGGTCTCGGACAAACCGCACCGAACCCGGTTTTGAGCACATTAAGGTATTTCCGCGACGAGTATGAAGCGCATATCCGTGAAAAGAGATGTCCAGCGGGCGTGTGCAAAGCCTTGCTGAGATACGTAATCGAAGCGGACAAGTGCAAGGGCTGCGGTTTGTGCGCAAGAAATTGCCCTGTTAACGCGATTTCGGGCGAACTGAGAAAACCCTATACGATTAACAGCGATATATGCATTAAGTGCGGCGCCTGCGTTGGAGTATGCAAATTCGGCGCTGTCAGCAAGAAGGCGTAAAGAAGGGAGTGAGCGCAATGAGTAAAATGGTAACATTAACAATAGACGGCATCGAAGTTAAAGCCCCGGAAGGTTCAACTGTCCTTGAGGCGGCTAAACTGGCTAATATAAAAATACCCACTCTTTGTTATTTAAAAGGTATTAATGAAATCGGCGCGTGCAGGATATGCGTGGTTGACGTTGGTGCAAAAAACCTTCAGGCTGCATGTGTTTACCCCGTTGCGGAAGGAATGAAGGTCATAACAAATTCTCCGAAAGTTCGTGAAGCAAGAAGGGTAACGCTTGAGCTGATCCTTTCGAACCACGACAGGAAATGCCTTACCTGTGTGCGCAATGAAAACTGCGAGCTTCAGAATCTCGCAAAGGAACTGCACGTTGACGACATCCGTTTTGAAGGAAAAACGAATGAATATACAATAGATGACTTCTCCGATTCCATTGTAAGGGATCCGAACAAGTGCATACTTTGCCGCCGCTGCGTAAGCGTATGCAAAAATATTCAAACCGTTTCAGCAATTGAAACGAATGAAAGAGGTTTTGATACGATTGTCGCCTCTCCCTTTAATATGTCATTGAAGGATACCCCATGCGTGAACTGCGGGCAGTGTATCAATGTCTGCCCAGTTGGAGCGCTGCGTGAAAAAGATAATATCGATAGAGTCTGGAAAGCGCTGGCTGACCCGGACCTTCATGTGGTTGTCCAAACAGCTCCGGCTGTCAGAGTCGCTATAGGGGAAGAATTCGGGCTTCCGATAGGAACACGCTGCACGGGAAAAATGGTTGCGGCATTGAAGCGCCTTGGTTTTGACAAAGTGTTTGACACGAATACGGGCGCGGATCTTACGATCATGGAAGAAGGCACCGAGCTCATTGAAAGGATAAAAAACGGCGGGAAACTTCCTTTGATAACCTCCTGCAGCCCCGGCTGGATAAAATTCATAGAGCACAATTATCCTGATTTGCTCGATCACCTTTCTACGTGCAAATCGCCGCAGATTATGCTTGGAGCTATAATTAAGTCTTACTACGCAAAGAAAATGGGAATCGACCCTGCCAAGATATTTGTGGTTTCCGTTATGCCATGTACGGCGAAGAAGTTCGAAGTCAAGCGGCCGGAGCTTTCGGCAACGGGATATCCCGATGTCGATGTGTCGATTACGACAAGGGAAGCTGCACGAATGATCAAAGAAGCGGGTATAGACTTTAACAGCCTTCCCGATGAGCATTTTGACGACCCGATGGGAGACGCCACAGGCGCCGCTGTGATATTTGGTGCTACAGGTGGTGTTATGGAAGCGGCGTTGAGGACAGTCGTCGATTTATTGACAGGCAAGGATAATGAAGATATAGAATATAAAGCTGTCCGCGGTCTTGACGGAATAAAGGTAGCGGAAGTGAAAGCAGGGGATTTGACGCTGCGCGCGGCTGTCGCCCACGGTCTTGCCAATGCGAGAAAGATTATGGATCAGATTCGCGAAGGCAAAGCTGATTACCACTTTGTAGAGATTATGGCATGTCCGGGAGGCTGTATTAACGGCGGAGGACAGCCTATCCAGCCTGCGAAGGTCAGAAACGAGATTGACGTTTGCGCCGAAAGGGCAAAAGCGATATACAGTGAAGATGAAAACAATCCGATAAGGAAGTCTCATAAGAATGAGAAGATAAAGAAGCTGTATGAAGAGTTCCTGGAAAAACCGGGAAGCCGTAAGGCGCATGAACTTCTGCATACTCATTATCATCAGCGCGAGAACTATCCCGAAGAATGTTGTGGTATAGTTTAGCAATAAAACCCTTCTGTATCTTTCGGGGGCTGAATGTAATGTTCGGCCCCTGAAATTTATTCGGGCTCTTGTATTCAATTTGTTTCCGGAACTTCTTATATCCAAAACTATCGGTATATGTTAGAATAAAATATACGGTTTTCATAACTATTCACTTTTTGAAATACCGGAAAACATGCATCTTAGGGGAACAATATGAAATTTGATATAATTTTAAACCAGGTAATTGTTCTGTTTATTATTATGATTGCGGGTATAGCTGCCGGTAAAGGCGGAATTATAACCGACGGAGCTGCTAAAAAGCTTTCGGAGCTTCTCTTATATGTTACAAGTCCAATGATGATACTTGGCTCGTTTTTCTTTGAATATTCGCGGGACAAGTTACTTGATGCATTGCTGGTATTTGCGCTAGGTTCACTGTTTTTTGTTTTGACAATAATACTTTCGAAAGTACTGTTCAACAGGTATGATGAAAAGAAAAAACCGATACTCAGGTTTGCGGCGGTTTTTTCAAACTGCGGCTTTATCGGTCTTCCCATCATGAAAGCGCTGTTTGGAAACGACGGCGTTTTTTATGGTTCGTTTTATTCTATTGCATATAATATCTTTATATGGACATTCGGAGTAGCAATATTCAGTGAACGCAAAGGGGAAAAAAGGACTGTTGAAACGCTTAAAAAAGTGCTGCTTAATCCGGCGATTATAGCCGTATATATCGGACTTGCGGTATTTGTTCTAAGGGTTCCGGTACCCGGTGCGGTAAAAGAAGCGGTGGACCATATAGGAAATATGACTCTGCCCCTGTCGATGCTGATAGTCGGCTCATCAATCAGTACAGTGAAAATAAAAACCCTGTTTAATGATTTCAAAGTATATTATATTTCGATTATCAGGTTAATTGCCGTTCCCTTGCTTGCCTATTTCCTGTTGCGTTTTGCGGGTTTGCCGGTGATGCCGGTTTCTATTGTTATTACTGCGCTGGCGATGCCTGCCGCCGCAAATACGACAATATTTTCGAGCCTTTATGACAGGGATGCCGTGTTTGCATCAAAAGTCGTTACTTTTTCAACGATGCTTTCAATTGTTACTGTTCCGTTAATTGTATCACTGCTCTAATTGCTTTTGATTTCTCCGCCTATGACAGGTGATACTTTTAAAAGAACAGGGGCTGTTATAACCGCGATAATTATTCCCGCAGAAAGCTGCAAAAGATTCATCGGGATGCTGAATATCGGAGAAACAGCGTTCCCGTACAGGATGTATTCGGTAAAATAATAACCGATAATCATCCAGCTTCCGCAGCTTATCATTCCTAAAAATATCCTCGGGTTAAAAAACTGAATATTTCTTTTTTTAACAATCCAATAAACAAGCGCGCCGAAAACGATTATAAATACGAATATTG
>JAAYXD010000038.1 GCA_012516065.1 Clostridiaceae bacterium | reverse complement strand
ATATAGCGCTTCTATTTTGTAACGCTCTCTCTCAGAAATCTGTTTCCATTTCCTCTTGTCTGTGGTATGCTTTTCTTGATCCATTTCCGTTCCCTCCAGTCGCTTTTGTCTTCAACATTAAGCATAACTGGTTTGGGCTCGGAATGGATCATTTTTTTTTAATTTGGGCAATTTATTTTACAATTTACCAAAGACGGCGTAATATCCCGTTCCGGAGGCAGCAATAATGCTCTTCGCACTGCTGCTGTTATCCCGAAAGGACTGACTTGTACATGTGCCATATGGCATCATCATCGCCGAAGCTTCCGGCTTTGGTCAATACGGTTTTTGAGCCTCCCGGGCGAAGCAGCATTACCGACTGTACCGTTCCTGTACGAATTACCCGTACGGGAATGAACCCCCGCCCATCAAGTGCGCTCATAATACCAAACAGGGTATCGCCTCCGATCACGCTTAAAACGTCCACATTTCCGGTATTTATAACTTCGGCTGTTATCCTGCCTAAACTTTTTGCTATACGGATATGTAAATCTTCGGCAGGAAGCCGATGCTCTTTTACATATGTGCCGGATTTTACTATATCTTTGTCATCCCGGGCAGTACATACGAGTACCGCGCCGTTTTCCCGGAGCATTCCGCAAATTACCCGCATAATTTCATCGGAGTGAAACTCACCAAGGTATTCCTCGGGTGTGAGCACTAAATGAGGCAGTCCCTTTTCAACAGCGTAATTTATTTGCCGTCTCGTGCGCTCATTTATGCTGCCGCATATTATCAGGTGGCTTCGGGCATCTATCTTCGGCGCTGCCGTTCCTGCTGCCTCAGCAGGCGCAGCAAATTCTTTCAAAACCGACGCGAATCCAGCGCAGCCGGCCACTGCTATATCCCGCATATACGGAAGTATGCGCCGGGCTATCCTGCGCATATCATCATCCGTAACAGCATCACAAACCAGGATTTCCTTTTCTCCGGATATGCTGAAAGCCTCCGTCGCCAGGTTGGTTAAGCGTACGGTAAGATCCGTCTGCTCAGCGATAATATCACTTATTACACTCGTGGCAACAGGATTAAGCGCATCTTTCGCATTATGCGTACGAGTGGTTGGTATCCCGTCGACAAATAAACGCCCGTTTTTCACAATCCGGCGCATACGCGGATAAGACGGCACAAAAACCAATTTCTTCCGTCCCGATGAATCCAATACCGCCGCCAATTCAGCACCTAAATTGCCACGGAGAAGCGAATCGGTTTTTTTATATATCCATGGAAAACGGTGCCTGACACAATCCACAGTTTCATATACAGTCCTATACGCCTCTTCTGCCGGTAAATGGCGGGATTCCGTATCTATTACAAGAATATCGGCAGACTCTTCTCCATTAATCCCGTCCGCAGTGGTCACAAATACATTGGCTTCGGAACCGGCAAATTGGACTCCTGTATCTAAAGCACCAGTTAAATCATCAGCAATGAGTACCATTCTCCGCATAGTAGATTCCGCCCATTACTTCATCAAACCAGGAAATTTGTTCCTGGCCATCGAAACGGCAAGATTTATTGCTTCAACCAGGCTGCCTTCATTTGCCCGTCCCTCGCCCGCTTTATCATAAGCCGTTCCGTGATCTACCGATGTACGTATGATTGGAAGTCCGACAGTCACATTAACTCCACTTACGGATTCATGCCCGTGTGTTTCAACGCTGAGTTTAAATCCGGTGAGTTTCAGCGGAATATGTCCCTGATCATGATACATCGCAACAACTATATCGTATTGTCCTGCCAATGCTTTAACAAAAACAGTATCAGGAGGTACGGGACCTTCCGCAAGGCAGCCGTGAGCTTTTGCTTCTTCAATTGCGGGATAGATCCATTTCCTCTCTTCATCGCCAAAAAGGCCATTCTCCGAGCTGTGAGGGTTCAATCCCGCAACTCCGATTCGGGGCTTTTTTATCCCCATTAGCTTCAAAGCCTCATCAGCAAGCCGGATCACATCGTACACGCGCTCTTTTGTTACAAGGTCACACGCCTGCCTTAAGGAAACATGAGTTGTACAATGGATAACCCGCAAAGTATCGGATACAAGCATCATCGCATATCTGCTGCATCCGGTATGGTAAGCAAAAATTTCGGTATGTCCCGCGAAATGAAAACCGGCTTTATGAATAGCTTCTTTATTTATCGGGCAGGTGACAACAGCATGCACTTCTTCTTTTAATGCCAGGTTTATTCCCTTTACAATATATTCATATGAGGCTTTGCCGGTTTTTTCACTGACGGTTTTGTACTCCCATCCTTGAGGTTCCAATAAACCCATGTCGATAAGATCTATCTCCCCGAACCTGCCTTTAGCTTCTCCGGACTCTTTTATAATATTAAACCTCAGGCTGCTGCCTGTAAAAGAGAGCGCATCTCTAACTGGTTCAAGATCCCCGATAACGATAGGTACACAAATATCGTAAATAGATTTGTGTCCGAGAGCTTTCACCACTATCTCAGCACCTATCCCGGCAGGGTCTCCCATTGTAATCGCTAGGACCGGTCTTTTATTCATTAAAATACTCTCCTCCATTTGTTCACGTTATAAACGCAAGGCTCCAGTACAATCTGCTTCCAGGCAGCGTTCGTCTGTGTACAGCCAACAGCTTACCCTTTCTGCCTACACTGCCCGCATATTTTTTTAGTTAGAGCCAAGATATATACAATATGAATTGCCCTACCCATGATTGCATCGCAAAGGTTAGGTCCGGAATAAGTCATGCCAATGTACATGCGTAACATGTACGGATAGAACGGCAGATAATTTTTTATATCTGCTTTCTGTAATATCAGCGATACCTCCGCTTACTTTCAGTGTATATGATTTATTTTCAAAAGTCAAAATATCATGGCGGCTATCTTCCCATGTTGTCTTGTTTTGGCTGCGACAACCCTGCGGCTTGCCTAATAAAACAAATATTCTGCAAGAGACAAAGCCGCGCTTGACGATTTCAAAATTTGGTAATACTATAAACTTGCTTACACGAATACATCGCAGATCACACCAATTTGTATGCTTACCGGGGTTACAAAATTAATCGCTTCATTAAAAACAATGTTGAAAACACGAGATAATTCACCTATGATGATTTGATTTTGATATGGAAAAGGGCAATGATGCACAGTAATTTTTATAAGAGAGTTATATGGGTATGTGCCGGGATGTAAAGACAATTGTTGACTTTTATATTGATTATGATGAAGATAGCCAAATGGAAAGAAACCCTTTAGAATACATACGCCGTAAAGAAATTATTTCACGTTACTTATCCGGGGATAATCTTTCCACCAATTTTCGTAAAAGACAAGCATTCCGCAAAATAATGTAAGGAGTAATATAATTGAAAACAAATATCGATGCCTTAAATTATCTTTATCATTATTACGAAGCAAGTATTGGACCATTTGTTAATCTTAGCGAACTGCCCATTTGTGAAGCAGAAAAAATCCTGAGCGATATAAAAGCAAGGGGTAAAACATTTGCGGCAAAGCGCTCATCCGATTATATGAAAATAAGAAGAGAGCTTGAAGAAAAAGCAAGAAGCATGTTCATACAAAAGGGCGGAAAGCCGGCCAGAAGTGTCCCGCATTATATGACATTAGGTCCATGCCCGTGGCTGTTGGATTGGTATGAGAATGGAAAGGAATTACGTATTCATATCGAAATGTTTTCTGAAGAACAAGTGAGTTTTACATACGGAGATCTATTCCCCACTATGCGGTATAATGACGGAAAACCTTACCGGAATACGGTATATACGAAGCAGGAGATATATGAAATAATAAAAATATATGGTCTTCCGCAAGACTGGAACAGAACCGGAAGTAATGGACCGGAAAGGTATATTGAAGCGCAGATATGGGATGACGAACCAATAAAAGCCTATTTGTCAGGCTGGCATGGCAATAAATAAAATTTCGAATAAATATGCAGGATGCAAACATTTAGCTGATTTAAAAAACCTGACAGGGCTGTCGCATAAAGAGGGTTACGCTTATGAACTTCGGAATTGCTTTTTTACACGGTTTGATATGGTCGGTCATGTGGGGAATCATGATTACAATTACAGAAATAAAGTGGCCGCATATATTCCTTCATGATTATCCGAAAGAACTGCAGGCAGTCATAAAGCTTCCCCCGTTTACAAACAAAAGACCTGCGTATATATTCCTTACCGTATCATTTTTCCTGATAGCGGCTTTTATTTTTTGGAGCTCGATAAATACATACAAAGCTGTTGAAGTCGGATTTTGGACAATTTTCCTTCATGTCCTTGTCATATGCATGTGCTGGAATGTATTTGATTTAGTTGTAATGGACTGGCTCATTTTCTGTACCTGGAAACCCGGTTTTATAGTGCTTCCGGGAAGTGAAGGCAATAAAGCTTACAGCGACTATAAATTTCATTTTATCGGCTTTATTAAGGGATGCGGAATCTCAGTAATCGGTTCGATTATTATTTCAGTATTATGCTATATTGTTCTTAAATACTTATTATGGCAGCATATAGGGGTAAGCTGAAGGGACCCGCTTGACGATTTCCAGATTTAGTAATATACTTAAACGAAATAAACCGCAGCACCAGCCGTTTTGTGAAATTCCCGTATAAATCGCCGTGCCGGAATAAATTAATGATTTTTTTGGGGGTTAACCGCTTATGGTAAGGAAAGCCGCAGTAGATGATGTTACCCGTATAGCGGAAATTCATGTTATGGGATGGAGGTTTGCTTACCGGCACCTGATCCCGGAGGGTTTTCTTTTTAAAACCATGAATGTTCCTCAAAGGATTGCCGCATTTACAAAGGCCATAGAGGAACAGAGGGAAGATATATATGTTTTTGAGGAAAACCAAATTGTAAAAGGGTTCATGGCTATAGGCCCGTGCAGGGATGCGGATAAACCATCTTCTTTCGAATTATGGGGGCTTTATGTTGATCCTTTCATGATCAGGAACGGAATAGGCTCAAAACTGCTGAATTACTGTGAACATAGAGCGTCGGAACTGGGATATAAGGATATCGTTTTATGGGTTTTGGAGGGTAACTCCATTGGAATAAATTTTTACACGAAAATGGGCTTCACATTAGAAGGTGGAAGAAAACTTCTCGATAAATTCGGCATATACGAAATAAGATATCAGAAATATACAGGATAAAATGATGCCTGTTATTCGTTAACCAAAAAGGAATATTATGAAAGGGTTCATAATAAATAGATGTACAAGGGGTGAACTTTATGCCGCAAGTAAAAATACATATGTCGCAGGAAACCAAAACCAAAGATTCATTGCTTGCAGCGGAGATTCGGGAAGTTTTAACCGAAGCATTGGGAATTGATAAAAAAATCGGACAAGTCATGATTTACAGGACTCCGGCAGAATGCAGGAGTATTCACGAAAGCAGGGATAATAATTTTGTTTTCGTTGAAATTAATATGTATTCGGGCAGAAGCCAGGAAATGAAAAAGAACCTTTTGGAAAAGATCTGCCTGGTAATTGAAAAATATACGGGCATTGACTTAAGCAATATAATTTCCTGCATTATCGAAATTCCGCCCGAAAACTATTACGGAGGAGCTTGAACTTTTTTGCCCGTTGGAAAAGGCAATATAAAATCCGGCTGCCGTTAACGGCAGCCGCCTGAATTAAATTTGAATTAAGCAGCCTTTGCTTGCTTTAGTTGAAATGCCTGAATTGGGGCAGGTAATCGCGGTTTGCGTTAAACATTTCGTCAACCATGCTCTTTATCTCGGCAAGGCTTAATACGGCCGATGTGAGAGGATCAAAGCATATTGCATGGAAAACCTTACGCGGGTCGCCTTCCAAAGCGGCCTCAACCGCCAGTTCTTCGCAGCGCGCGTTCGTATTGACAAGAACCGCGAGGTGGCCAGGCAGCGGCCCAACATGCAAAGGCCTGATGGAATTCTTTGATGCAAGCACTGGCACTTCGACGCAGCACCCTTCCGGCAGGTTGTCGATAAGCCCGAAATTCCTCACGTTCCCATTGAATTCAAACATCGTATTGTCCCCGAACACGGCATTGAAAATGTATGCCGCATATTCATGTCCTCGCGTAAGATTAATTTCTTTCTGCTCGAACCAATCCGTTATCTCCTTTTTCCATGTATTTTCCCTTCTCAGGTATTCATTCAGGATATAACCGTATTCACCGGGGTTCCATCCCGTCCCGTGTATGCAGTATTTTTCAATCAGGTCGGGTCTTTTTCTGAACCATGCGTTATACTCCGAATTGTGCCCGCTCGATTCGGTGACATAGTAATCGAGGTGGAGGAACATTTCATTCCGTACAATCTCCTGTTTATATATGTCAGGATTCTTTATCGCCTCGCGGATAAGCGGGTAAGCGTCTTTTCCGTTCCATTTGTATTCGAGGTAGAATGCCTGGTGGTTTATGCCCGCGCATAAATATGTAATTTCATCCATCGGCGCGCCTATCCATTTTGCCAGCATTGCCGCGGTACCCTGCACGCTGTGGCATAATCCCGTTATCGTAAGGTTTTTATATTTTTCCTGCATGGCTCTGCACAGCATCGCCATAGGATTCGTATAATTGAGGAAAACCGCGTTAGGGCAGTATTTTTCTATGTCGGAGCAAATATCAAGCATTACCGGAATTGTCCTCAGCGCCCTGAATATACCCGACGGCCCCCGTGTATCGCCAACATTAATGTCTACGCCGTATTTTTTCGGTATTTCTATATCATGACGCCATACATTAACGCCTCCGGCCAGGATTGTGCATACAACGCCGTCGGCGTCCTTCAGCGCTTCCGCCCTGTCTTTTGTCGCGATAACCTTTGCCGGATAATTCCCGGCCTCAATAATCCTGTCAACCGCCTTTTTGCTGAACGCCAAACGCTCATCGTCAATGTCCATCAGCGCAATGGTACAGTCCCTTAGCGCCGGAAAAGTAAGTATGTCCTTTACGAGCGTCCTCGTAAATTCAAAACTTCCGGCTCCGATAAAAGCTATTTTTTTCATAACGACACCTCTCGTTAATAATTTAGTCCCTGGATATTTCCAGGTCCTTCGGATTCTTTTCGGGTTGTTCTTTTACGGCAAAATTCGTTTCGCGGTTTCGTTCACGGAAAGCTGCGAAGCAGTTGGTCTGTCATATGTGTTTATGATATATCACTATATCTTAAAACTGCGGATTTTTATATGGTTTAATACATGAGGTTTATGTGCGAATGCTATATTTTTGTTGAATTATATTACGGTTTGTCTCATAATAATACATGAAAAGGAGTTGTATAATGTGCTTACGCATGATAAAAACGTTGAGCTTAATATCGAAACATACGGCCATGAAGATTGCAAACCCGGTCATTATTTCGGCCCTGCGGTGAGGGAGTATTACCTTTTCCATTACATCCATTCCGGGAAAGGAATATTCCAGGATTCGAACAATACTTATGAACTCGGCGAAGGTCAGGGTTTTCTTATATTTCCGAAAGACCTTACATATTACAGGGCGGACCTGGAAAACCCGTGGTCGTACTCATGGATTGGAATAAGCGGACTTAACGCGGCGGAATATTTCCGCAGAAGCGGGCTTACGAGGGAAAATCCGATATGGACGGCAAAACGCGATGAATTTCTTGAATTATGCCTTAAGAATATGAACCTTGTAAACGGCATGAAAATATCAGCCGGACCAAGAATAACGGGGTATTCATACCTTTTCCTTTCGAGGCTTATAGAAATCGCCGAAGAAATGCACCCCGCGAAACATATGATAAACCGCCAGGAATCATATCTGCGGTCCGCCATTCACTATATGGAACAGAACTACCACAAGAAAATAACGATTGAGGAGATAGCACGCCATGTAGGGCTTGATCGCAACTACCTCGGCTCGCTTTTTAAAAAGCACCTGAACGTGCCCATGCGGGAATTCCTGGCGAATTTAAGGATTAATAAAGCCTGCGGCCTGCTGAAACGGGAAGATATCCGTATCGCGGATGTTGCAAGATCGGTCGGATATGAAGATCAGCTTCAGTTTTCAAAAGTCTTTAAAAAGCAGAAGGGAATGTGCCCTCTTGACTATAAAAAAAGCGTATTGGAAAACCCGCACATTTAGCCGGGATTCCGGCAAACATGCGGGTGTTTTTACGGCTAATGATTAGTGATCGGTAACTTCCATCAGTTTCTTTTTTAATTCGTTTTCCATGACAATTAGTTCGGCTTCCGCCTCCTGGCGCTTTGCCCTGCCTTCCTGCTGGATTCGTATCGTCTCCTCAATTGTTTCAATGAGATCCTGGTTCACTTTCTTAAGCGTCTCCAGTTCCACGATCCCTTTTTCAGACTGCCTTGCGGCTTCAATTGAGTTCACCTTAAGCATTTCCGCGTTTTTAGTCAACAGTTCGTTGGTTGTGCGGTTTACCTCTGCCTGCATCTTCAATGCCTTTTCCTGCCGGAACAGAGTCATTGCTATAATAATCTGGTTTTTCCACAGAGGAATCGTATTTAATATCGAGCTCTGTATTTTCTCAACAAGCGTCTGATCGTTGCTTTGAATCAATCTTAACTGCGGCGCCGTTTGAATCGCTATCATCCTGCTAAGCTTGAGATCGTGCAGTTTCTTTTCAAAACGGTTAGCAAGGCTTAACATATCCTTTACTCTCTGCGCGTCAAGCGCATCATTCGTTTCTTCCGCTTTCGCCTTCAGCTGCGGGATAATCTTTTCGTTCAATTCGTTAAGTTTGAGCGAACCCGCGAGTATGAAAACATCGAGCTCGCGCAGGTATTCGAGGTTTTTCTCGTACAGGCTGTCAAGAAGGGTAATGTCTTTCAAAAGCTGCATCCTTGCCTTTTCGAGTTCGTTTATTATTTTGTCTATCTGAACACTGAGTTTATCGTACTGGACAACGAATTTCCTTGCTTTTGCCTTTACATTTCCGAACATCCTGCCGAAAAACCCTTCGCTTTCACCAAGACTGTCGACATCGAGCTCTTTCACCTTAACCATAAGATCGGTAAGGACTTCGCCTACATGTCCGCTGTCTTTCGACCGGATCTGTGACAGAACCGTATCGGAAAAGGCCGAAACACTGCTTTGGGCCTGCAGGCCGTACTGTAAAACAGCCTGCGTGTCGGTAATATCGATAGCGTTTTTTATTTCTATAACCTTATTTTGCTCTTCCGGGGACAGCGATTCCCATACTTTCATCTCATCATACCGTTCGGTTTTAGTCTGCGTTTTGGTTAATGTATCGGCGGCATTTACAGCGTTATCCATCTTATAATCCTCCCCATAAATTATTTATATGCTATATCCCTTCCTGTTTTATCGTATTTTGCAGCACTTTTACTTCCGCGTCGAGATCCAATACGTCGTTCTCGGTAAGCTTTTTCAACTGCTTCCTGAATGTATCCTTAATCATGACAAGCGTGCTTTCAACATTATTCAACGTCTTTATCGCTTCATCGGACAAATACGGGGCATTACTGAGCTGGTAATACTTCGTTACAATTCTTTCGGTCGTATCGAGATAATATAGAATAAACCGGCGGGCTACGGTAACATCCTTCGGGTCTTTGACGAAATCATCGAAAATATCATTTGCTGTCGAGCAGATATCAAGTATATTTATCCTGACATCGTGCTTCATCACTTTGAGCCCGATATCCTCTATACGCTTAACCTGTTCCTTTCCGTCCCTTACAATCCTTCTGAGTTCTCCGCGGGTTATGCCGTCGCATACGAGCTCATCATCGTCGGGCATCGGAGACTTCTTCTGCTTCGGGGCCTGCTTAACGCCGGACTTTGCGGGCTGTTTTTTCGACGGTATAAACATTAACAACCCGGCGATAAAAGTAATAACCCCCGCGCCTGCGGCGACCGGAAGCGAGCTTTGGAACCCTTCCAGGAACAGCGCAAAAAATGTAAAACCGATAACGAGCGATAATACAAAACCCAAGGTTCTCATATCACATCCCCAAACTGCAATATTTCACGTAATAATTATATACTTTTGCCAGGCCAAATGCACGGGTAAAATGAGATTTCCGGATATCCGGCAAAAAACGCGGCATCCCGTACATACCATTATATTTTGTAATTAAAGGTAAATCAATAATCCATGCGGAAATATAACCTGTCATTATAAATACGGAAATAATTAAAATAAGTATGCGCGGAGCAGAAAAAATACTATTCTATTCGGTACGCGCGCGCAAGTCCTGTTACGGGGCATATGTCACCGAAATCGAAAGCCATAACGCATTCCGTTAAACTGCCCGTTTCATTCGTGAACTTAAAAGATGAAGCATGGATTTGATGCATTATTTCTTCAAGCGGCATTACCGACAGGCGTGGAAGAGTTTTTTCCAGTTTCTCGCGGTTTTCCGCGATCCATTTATACCTGGCTTTTCTTCCGGTATAAACGGAGCCCTGTGACAAGAAATCGGGAACCGCGGTGTTTTTCATTGATGTGTAATAATCAATGCGCATATATTCTGCGGCTTCCTTCGCAAGATACGGGAACCTGTCTTCGAGAAACCTGTACAGGATAAAATATGTTTCCGAAGCCCTTACCGGTCTGTCGAAATAGCCTTTCATCCGCATATGACGGGCAAGTGCCCTGTAGAAACCGAACGGATCGTATTCCTCGTTTTCGAGTTTTTTAAGTGCGTTGTATATATATTTCATTGTTGACATAAGTCTGCCCGAATTGTAGAAAAGGTTCAGGCATACCTCAATATCTCCTATTTCCAGAAGTTCATCCGCAGTTATATAATTGTTCGATATAACCTCATAAGGCGGGTAGTCCCTGTACATGTAACCGTGCGAGCCGGCTTCTTCCTTTATAGCGGAGCCTCTAAGCATCTTTAAGAAACCCAACTGGAAATGATGCGCGAAAAGGCCGTAAACACGGTTGAATGACTTTGTGAAATCGGAGAAGCTTTCATAAGGCAGACCCGCTATAAGATCTACATGTACATGTATGTTCTGCCCCGCAAGCAGTTTTTCAAGGTTCGATAACGCTTTATCGACTTGATATGCCCGCCTTACCGCCTTTAATGTTTTCTCATGTATCGACTGTATGCCCGCCTCTATCTGCACAAGGCCGGGAGGCATTTCGAGCAGGCAGCCGATAAGGCTTTCGGTCAGAAGACCCGGGTCGATTTCAAAATGAAATACCGTGCCTTTATTGGAATATTTCTGCCGTATATGCGATAAAATCTCCCTTGCCCTTTGTTCGTCGGCATTAAAAGTCCTGTCGACGAATTTAATCACTTTCGCCCCGCTTTTAACGAGTATTTCAAGCGCTCGGAAAACCCAACCGGTATCGAAGTTCCTTATCTTTCCGGCTGCCGGGGAAATGCAGTATGAACAGCGGAACGGACAGCCTCTCGACGCTTCCACATATGCAATCCTGTCTTTCAATGAACCCGGTTTGATACTGTCATAAGGGAAGTTGAGAATGCCCAGGTCTTCAATAACCTTATACGCTGCAAGTCGCCGCATTGTTTCTTCGCAGGGCCGTTTCCCGCTGTTAAGCAGTTTCAGGAGCATCGGCAGATCCTGTTCCCCTTCGCCGCAAATTATATAATCGGCTATTCCGGACATTAGTCCGCCGCCGTCAAAACTGACCTCGGGTCCTCCGGCGATTACTATGATCTCTTTATTGGCATTTTTAATGTCGCGGGTAAGTTTTACAACATGCTCTATATTCCAGATATAGCATGAAAAAGCCGCAACATCGGGTTTTTCAGCCATTATACGGCTGAAAACCGACTTAAGGCTTTCATTTATCGTAAACTCAAGTACACGGACATCCCCGCACTCACTGTCGCAAGCCGCTTTTAAGTAGCTAACCGCGAGGTTTGTATGAACATATTGTGAATTAATCGCAATTATAAGAGTTTTCATGTCCCCCTCCCTGTTTAACTGTACGCTCTTGCCGGAACTTTGCCTTTTAACCGGTATACGAAAGCAAGTATTTCCGCAACGGCCTGGTACAATTCAGGAGGTATCTGCTGGCCTATATCGACCGATTTGTAAAGTGCCTGCGCAAGGGGTTTGTTTTCGACAGTTTCAACTCCGTTCTCCTTAGCGATTTCCTTTATCCTAAGAGCCATATAATCAATACCTTTCGCAATAACAACCGGAGCCGGGGCTTTTTCCGCATCATACCGGATAGCGACGGCATAATGCGTAGGGTTTGTAATAACGACATCGGCTTTCGGCACCTCGGTAAGCATCCTGCGCATCGACATTTCCCTCTGCTTCTGCCTTATTCTCTGCCTTACTTCGGGACTGCCTTCCAATTCCTTGTATTCTTCCTTGATTTCCTGCTTTGTCATTCTTAAGTCTTTTTCATACTGCCACCACTGGTATCCATAATCAAGTATCGCTATAATTATCATCATCGCGCATATTTTCATCGCAATATCTATTGCCGTGGACGAAATATATACGGCGGCAGAAGCCAAATCCTGATCCATAAGCTTTACTATGTTGTTTTCTTCGGCCCTTATGCTGTTCCATGCGACAATCCCTATAATGGCTATTTTTAAAATGGCTTTAACCAATTCGGCCAAACCTCTTAACGAGAATATTCTTTTTATCCCGTTAATAGGGTTCAGCTTGCTGAATTTCGGCTTCAGCGGCTCTATAGTGAACAGCGCTCCTACCTGCGCAAAGCTTGCGGCGAAACCGATAACGAGCACTATCGCGAATATCGGGCCTATTATCTTCGCAAGTTCCGTTATTACGAGCGAGGCAAGGCGCATCTGTTCATTTATCGACTGCGCGTCGAAATTTATCGCGAGATCCCCCACGCAAAGCCGGAAAAATGCTTCTATTTCTTCGAACATATAACCTCCGAGCAGTTTTATACTGACAAATGCAATAAGCAGTACAACTGCGGAGGATATTTCCCTGCTTTGAAGCACCTGCCCTTTTTCTCTTGCCTTCTGCTTTCTTCTCGGCGTGGCTTTTTCGGTTCTTTCGCCGCCCGGCCCTTCTTCTGCAAAAAATTGCAGGTTTACGCGGATCACGGGATTAACGCTCACTGCATCTTTTTTCAGCCGGTTATTTATGCTTTTTATCAGCAGGACCGGAAAAAGGAAAACCATTTTTCATTCTCCCTTTATCAGTTCGAGAAAATTTATCGTTTCGCTTCTCATTCCGTCGATCAGGACATGAACTATGTTTCTGAAAGCGACGAGCGTGAAAAGGATTACGAGAAATCCTATTAATATTTTTATCGGCAAGCCCACAATGAAAACATTTACCTGCGGGACGGCTTTCGCTATTACGCCGAGAGCCATATCCGCAACCAAAATCGCCGCAGTTACGGGCGCCGCTATTTTAAAGCTTATCACAAACACGGAGCCGAACAGGCGCACTACAGAGTCGAGCAGTGGTTTCCCGATTACAGCCGCGCTCCCGACCGGGAACCGGCTGAAACTTTCCGTTAATGTGTATATCAGAAGGTGATGCCCGTCAATCGCTAGGAACATAAGAACCGTAAGTATAAAATAGAAATCGGCCGTTACAGGAATCTGGATATTGCTGACGGGATCCAGAACATTCACCATGCCGAACCCGATATGCATGTCTATCATCTGCCCCGCAAGGTATATTGACGTTATTATTAAATACGATATATAGCCCAATACGAGCCCTATTAAAAATTCCTTCGCCACAAGCAGGACAAAAGCAAACAGACTGTTATACGTTCCTGTTTCGGGCACGGGAATAGTGTATGACAATACGACCGCCATAAAAAAAGAAAAACCGATTTTGTAATAAGCCGGTATATTCTGGCGCCCAAAAATGGGAGAAACGACGAAAAGCCCTGTCACGCGCACAAATACCAACAAGAAGCCATCCCACATATCAAAAATATCAAGAGGGATCGTCATCAATAAACCCCTTTCCGGACAGAACCGGCATTTTTTCAGCCAATTTCCTATCCGTAATATATAAACTTAAGGATATTGTCATAAATTCTAAGCGTAAACTCTTTCAGCGTCGTAATCATCCATGAACCGAATATAAAAACAGACAGAAAAACGGCAATAATTTTCGGCACAAATGAAAGGGTCTGTTCCTGAATCTGTGTCGTAGCCTGAAATATGCTTATCGCAAGACCTACAATCAATGCGACGCCCAAAAGCGGTGCTGCGAGTTTTATTAATGTAAATACCGCATCCCTTGCAATATCAAGCACTTGCTGTTCCATATCAAACCACCTTCCAAATCATCCGAACCGCCGCAGTAACGGGATAAGGCTTCAAACCTATCCAAACGACTGCAGGATTGTCCCGGCTATAAGGTTCCAGCCGTCTACAAGCAAAAACAGCAGGATTTTAAAAGGCAGGGAAATCATAACCGGCGGCAGCATCATCATTCCCATTGACATGAGCGTGCTTGCGACCACCATATCTATTACGAGAAACGGGATATAAAGCATAAACCCGATCCTGAACGCTACCGTAAGTTCACTTATC
The DNA here is from genome assembly GCA_012516065.1 of Clostridiaceae bacterium. Classification (GTDB taxonomy): domain Bacteria; phylum Bacillota; class Clostridia; order DSM-8532; family DSM-8532; genus DTU069. The sequence goes on along the minus strand of JAAYXD010000038.1, from coordinate 17,196 downwards.
ATAAAAGCCGGGATAACGACTTTCATCGGCAGATCCTTTATGTTTTCAGGAGGCTCGATACCGGCAATATTCGCGAACAATGCCAGATCCTTCTCCCTTGTTTTCGCTTTGAAAAGCATAAAATCCTTCATTATTCCCGACGCGTTGTCTATAGCCTGTTCCATTGTTATTTCATTTTCGGAAAAAGGTTTCAGCGCCTGTTCATTCAGATCGGATATGACGGGTGACATGATAAAAAGCGTTAAAAAAAGCGCGAGTCCAATAAGCACCTGGTTCGGAGGCATCTGCTGCGTTCCCATCGCATTTCTCAGAAACGACAATACGACAATAATGCGGGTAAAAGAGGTCATCATAATGAGAATTGACGGCAATACCGCAATCACCGTCAGGTACAGAAGCAGTTTTATGCTGTTTGAAACATCTTCGGGATTATCCGATGATCTGATCGTAATGCCGTCATCGGATATTGAAATACCGGGCTGAGCATAACAGCTTACACGGAAAACCGCTATAAGCGCGAGAAGACATATAAGAAAAACGATCCTCTTTCTTTTACCTGACATTAACCCCTATACTTCCTTATCGTATCTTTTTTCCCGCAATTGCAAAAGCCTGTTTATGTTCTTCCTTATCGTGCCGTCCTCCTGTGAATCAGGTCCTGTGCTTTCGCGGGTCTTTTTCGTATGTGTTTTCTCTTCATTTTTGCTTATGTATTTGTTCAGTACTCGCTTAAAATCAAAAACGGGTTCCTCGGAAGTTTCTTCCTGCTGTTCCGTTTCGGCGATTTTGTCCGGCGTAATCCTTGCCACCATCTTAAACTCGCGTTTTCCCGACAGAAATAAAAAATAATCGGTTCCGACCCGGACAAGTACAAGCCTTTTGTCAAGGCTGAGGCTTATTTGTTCGACAACCTGCATATGTTTTGATTTCATTGCCCCGGCAGCCTTTTTTCCCACATACTTTGCCGCGACATACGCAAGAAAAAGTATCGAACCGAAAACAAGGACAACGCCCAACAGCTCTAACCACATATAATAAGGCCTTTCTTAACCGACAACTTTCTTAACGGCTTCAATTACTCTTTCTGCCTGGAAAGGCTTAACTATAAAATCCCTGGCACCGGCCTGTATAGATTCAATAACCATTGCCTGCTGTCCCATAGCCGAACACATGATTATCTTCGCATCCGAACTAATCCCCTTTATCTGTCTGACTGCCTGAATCCCATCCATTTCCGGCATCGTTATATCCATAATTACCAGGTCGGGTAGAAGCTCCCTGAATTTCTCGATGGCTTTTAATCCGTTCTCAGCTTCTCCTACTACGGTATAACCATTTTTCACCAGAATGTCTTTTATCATCATCCTCATGAATGCTGCATCGTCAACAATAAGTATATTCGCCATACTTAATACCTCTCCTTTTGACATTGGTAAAATGCTGCAAATCGCGTGTTTCAGCCAGACTGTAAAATTATTTAATCCGGAAAACCGGTTCGTTTTAACTTCGCAAAATAACAAATACTATGGGTCAGGATTCCCAGATCAGCTTTTAAACTGCCAAAATCCAACAATATTATATAATGTTTTTAGCTATAAATCAAAGCCTTTTTGACGGATGAAGAATATCGGTAATCCTGACTCCGAAGCTTTCGTCAATAACGACAACCTCGCCCTTCGCCACATTCTTGCCGTTTACAAGAATATCAACAGGTTCGCCGGCAAGTTTATCGAGTTCAATTATCGACCCCTGTCCGAATTCAAGAATTTCTTTAATTTTTTTAGTGGTACGCCCAAGTTCAACGGTAATCTGCAGAGGCACATCCATCAGCAAGCCGATATTCTGGGCCTCATACGGCTGAATCCCGGAATCGAACGATTGGAACTGCGCGGGCTGAACATTAATCGGATTTTGGTGACTCGGTGGCGGCGGTGGAGGCATATAGGGCATTTGCTGGTAAGCATAATATGGGGGCTGTTCCTGCTGCGGCTGCATAGTGAAACCTGGCCGCTGTTCTGCCTCAGGAGGTTTTTTCTCAGGCTGCTGCTGCGGCGGTTCCGGAGCAATCGGCTTCGGTTCGGCAGATATCAGTGGCTCTTCTTTTTCACCTGCTTTAAACAGATTTTGTACAAGTTCTTTCGCAAAGGATATGGGAAGGAGCTGCATGATCTGGCTGTCTATCAAATCGCCGACTTGCAGTGAAAAAGCCACTTTGACAATCTGGTTGTTTTTTTCATCAAACTTGATATTTTCTCTGTCTCCCGCGAAATGAATGAGCATTGATTCAGGAGGCGAAATTTCGACTCTTTTTTCAAACATTGATGACATAGAAGTCGCCGCCGAACCAACCATTTGGTTCATCGCTTCGCTTACCGCGCTCAGGTGCATTTCGGACAATTCCATATCATCGTCAACCTGTCCGCTTCCGCCCATCATAAGATCGGTTATTATCTTTACATCGTTTATACGCATTATCAAAAGGTTCGTCCCTTTAAGCCCGTCGATATACTGCACCCTGACCGCGACATACGGTTCGGGATACTGCTCCGACAGTTCTTCCCACGTAGTAATGCTGACCCTCGGAGTGGTTATTGTAACCTTTTTGCCCAGCAGTGTATACAGCGTGGTTGCGGAAGTTCCCATGCTGATATTGCCTATTTCGCCTATCGCGTCGATTTCCTGGGGTGTTAAGACTTCGGCATCGCTCCCGCTTTTTTCTTCCTGTTCTTCATCCATATTAAGCGCTCCGCTCAATAACGCATCGATTTCGGCCTGCGAAAGCATATCTCCCATTAATCTTCACTCCTTCTGATAACCTCGGTTATTTTCACTGCTGCTCTTTTATTCCTGACTCCGGGCTTTGCGTTGAATTTATGCAATTCACCCACCATTACTTCGAGATCCCCGTTTACGGTAGTATTAAGAGGAAGGACATCCCCTACCTGAAGCTGCAGAAATTCCGATACCATCAGCGTTGTTCTTCCAAGAACAGCTATCACCGGCACTTTTGTTTCCTGCACTCTCGTTTCAATTGATTTTTTTGTTTCTTCCGTCGTGCCCTTTTCAATCATCGAAAACCATATCTTTGTGCTAAGTTTCGACATAACCGGTTCAACAACCATATGGGGTATACATAAATTCATTAACCCTTCCACTTCACCTACTTTAGCCTGGAATGTAACAAGAGCCACCATCTCGGTCGGATTCATGATCTGTACAAACTGCGCGTTCGTTTCAATCCTGTCAAGCGTCGGTTTTATAACCGCGACATTTTCCCACGGCTCGGTCATAAATGTGAGCATCTGGGATATTATCCGCATAAGTATCGCGATTTCTATTTCCGTAAATCCGCGTACTTTTTCAATTCCGCTTCCTTTTCCCCCAAGAATTCTTTCGATCAAAGCATAAGCAATCGCAGGTGAAATATCGAAAACAATGCTTCCCGGAAGCGGATTAAAATTAATAATAGCCAAAACGGCCGGGTTCGCAATCGAGTTCGTAAATTCGGAATACTGCACCGCTTCGATTGATATCACATCAACCTGGACAAGCGTACGCAAATAACCCGACAGGAAGTTTGTGATAAACCTCGCGTAATTCTCATGGATAATCTGCATCGTTCTCAGATGATCCTTCGCAAACTTGCTCGGCCTCTTAAAATCATGTTCCTTGATCTTTTTTTCACCGGTTTCGCGCTTGAAATCATGGACATTTATTTCCCCGGTACTCAACTGCGCCAAAAGATCATCTATTTCATTCTGGGAAAGTATGTCTCCCATCTATGCTTGTCCCCCCTTTGGCCAGGGAATTAACCGCGCAGCGCGGCCGCTTTTAATTTTCGATTACTGCGCGAACATCTGCAGCGTAACCTTGTAAACTATTTTTTCCTTCGGGTGTTTGTTAGCGTTCAATATTTCATTAAACGTATTCATAAGATCATCTCTTGCCTTGTACCGCGTTTCGAGTTCCTTTGCTTCGGTGAGAGTCATCGCGGCAAAATAATCACCGACCGCTTCTTCAAGCTCGCTGAGGTATAATTCGGTAATAAGCTTTGTAATTTCATCCGCTTTTTTCTTTTTCTGCCCGGCGTCACATTTCAATGAAACGGATACAAGCACAATCGGGTCGGGATGCTCGGGTTCGCTCTTCAGCGCAAACATTTTCTCTTCTCCGTTGAAGAGCTTGAATTCGATCATTTCATCGTCCGGTACTATCCGTTCCTTCATCGTACCATCGGCTTGGACTTCTCCTGCGGCCCTCACGTTCGGATTATACGTCACAAACAGGAATATTATCAGCACTGCCAATGCAAGCGTCAGCACCGCAATAATTGCCAGCAGTATTGTATATATGCTCTTCGATTCCAAAGAGATACACCCCTCATCCCGTTATATATTTGTCATTATTTGCGCAGAATATCTTTCGTTTATATTCTACCACCTTTTTTACGATATCATCAACATTTTCGGCCACCACATACTTTTTGCCGTTTGTAAGGGTTATAACCGTATCCGGAGTGGCCTCAACAGTTTCAATCCAGTCACAGTTAAGAACAAATTCCTTTTTATTGAGACGGGTTACTTCGATCATGGCTTTACACTCCTTTCAGGAGCACATATCCGGCTTTCGGCCCATTATTTATACCGGAAACCGGATTTCAAGCATCCGGTTTCCGGTACCTGCCCGCTGCATGAACTTCGTAAAATCAAACTATCTGTTATCTCTTCATGTTCGCAAGCTCCTGCAGTATTTCATCGGCTGTTGTCATAACACGGCTGTTTGCCTGGAACCCGCGCTGTGTAACTATCATTTCGGTAAACTGCTGCGCAAGGTCGACATTTGACATTTCCAGCGTTCCAGGGAGTAGTGTGCCGGCTCCTTCGGTGCCGGGCCTGAATGCCCTGTTAAAATCCCCTGAGTTCGATGTCGGCAGGAACAGGTTATTTCCTGCTTTCTGCAAGCCGGCGGCGTTGTCGAAAACAGCGAGCGCGATAAGGCCAAGGGGCTGCTGGCGCCCGTTGCTGTATACGCCCACAATAACGCCGTCGCTGCCTATGCTGAACGAAACAAGGTTCCCCGGAGGATATCCGTCAACCTGCGTCGGCTTGACCGAGCTGTCATCGGCGTACATCGAAATTTTTTCAAAGTTAAGCTCGAATGAGAACTCGTCGGTTCCAACGCTCGGATCGGGTATTACCCGGATCTGTGGTCTTACGTTAAAATCAGGGTCGTCGGTAATAATTTTACCGTCGCTGTTAAATTTTATATACCCCGCGGCCTGGCTTCCTGCGGTTTGGGTTTCAAACTCAGCACCGGCTCCGGTTACCGTATAATACCACGAGGTTTCATGAGCATCGGAATCAACAAAGTTCTTCCAGAATTTTACGTTAATCTTATACTCGTTCCCGAGCTTATCGTAAATTGTTAATGGAACGATAAAATGCGGTTCAAAGTTCGATGTCCCGTCGTCGGGAATGCCGTCCTGCCCGGCAGTACCGTCTGCACGTATTTCATCATTGATGGCATCAATTAATGCCGTACCAAACTCATTGCCAGTATAACCTCCGACAGGCGGCTTCGTGGCGTCAAGATTCCCCGACAGGACCGCCTTCGTTGTAACCTGCGCCGCTATGAGGCGCTTGTTCATGTTGTACTCGTCTTCGTACAGGTTCAGCGGTTTAATCTCTTCCTGAGTATCGAAAATGTAATTTCCTTCGTTGTCGATTTCGTATTTCTGCCATCCAAGCAGGTTCAGCCCCTGCGCGGTAACAATGTTGCCGAGTTTATCTATCGCGAAGTTCCCTGCGCGTGTGAACATCGGGGTTCCCTCGTTACCTGCGCGTACTATGAAAAATCCTTCCCCCTCTATCGATAAGTCCGTCGGGTTGTCAGTGCGCTGAAGGCTTCCGCGCCCCATTAAAGTGTCGATTGCGTTAACGTTCATGCCAAGCCCGATCTGCATCGGGTTCGTTCCGCCCCTGCCCGTGTTCGGATCCGGCGCTCCGGCTCCGGACATCGTCTGGGCGAATATTTCGGCGAATGTCGTGCGGCTGGCCTTATAGCCAACAGTGTTGACATTTGCAATATTATTGCCTATTACGTCCATTTTTGCCTGGTGTGATTTCAAGCCCGAAACGCTTGAAAACATCGATCTCATCATAACGTATCAACCTCCCCGGGTTACCGCTCCTTCAGTCGTTCCGGAGCGGACAGCCTCCCGATCGGGTCCGGCTGTATAACCCCTTATTCATTATATCGGTTATAAATTAATGATTATTAATGAAACACTCCGCAGTCAGTCCGCAAAAACGGCTCCGTCAATGTTTGTAAAAACATTCTCTTTCAGTTCGCCGCCGTTGATTGCGGTTAAGACGACACGGTTCTTCACATTGACCACAAGAGCCATGTTGTCCATAACCACAAGCGTGTTTCTGACTCCTTTGGCATCCGCTTTGTCAACCGCATCCGAAAGTTTTGCCCGCTGATTATCGTTCAGGTTAAGGTTCCGCATTTCCATTCTAAGCCGTGCATGCTTTGATATTTTAACTTCCCTGTCATCGGTAAGCTTTTTTTGCAGTATACCCGCAAAATCCACCGCTTCGTTAATGTTCCTCTGTTCGGGTTTAGCACCGGCCGGCTTCAGAAAAGGTATACCGGAAACGGGCCTATTGTTGATAATCATTCGTTATCACCTCCGGCTGCATCAGCGCCTTCGTTTTCGCTTTCCGTTACTTCATCCGTTCCTTCCGGTTCTTCAGTTTCTCCCGGCTCTTCTGGGCTATCCGTATCTTCTGTCAAACCGGGCATTTTCTTGTCAAGCGATTTGAGCGTCTGAAGTATTTCCATGAGAAGCTGCTGCTCGGTAGAAAGAAGATCAATCCTGCGTGCCGAAACAATATCCTTCACCGGGACATTCACTTTGTCAAGTATTACGTGGAAGCACTTCCTCTCCTCATCATAAACGCCGTCCCTGAGAATGCATGCGATTTCAATCGGTGCTCCGGTTTTCGCGTCTTTCGCCCTGAAGATAACCTCCCGGCCTTTCATGCCGTCAATATACTCCTGCTCTGTTTCGAATGCATCCTTCCGGATATCCTTAACGCTCAGGATTACCTCGTCAAGGCTCGCGTAAATCCCGTCATCGCCTTTCCATATTGTCGCGACAATACCTTCCATTACATAAGGAGATTCGCCTTCCACCAATACGGTTTCCGCAGTGCCTAACAGTCCAATCAGGTTGCTGTAGCGCTCAAGTTCAGCATCTGCGCCAAACGGAGTTTCGGAAACGACTGAAACTTTGCCGATCGGGACATCCTCACCGTCAACAACGAGGTACACCTGCCCGGATGCGGATCGCACCGCCGTGACCTGGCCTTCGACATACTTAATCTCTCCGGTTTTTTCATCGGGTATAATCGCGGATATATATTTCCCCATCAATGAAAACCCCATTGAGTAGGAAAATGAGCTGTTAAGATTCTGCATCTGTTCAAGTGCGCTGAACTGCGCAATCTGGGCGATAAAATCCTGATCGTCCATCGGCTCAAGCGGATCCTGGTGCTGGAGCTGCGTAATAAGAAGCTTCAGAAAAGCGTCTTTTCCAAGATCATTATTAACGTTCCGGCTTTCATTCAATGCCTCATAGGAGCCTACTAATTCGTCAACTGTGCTTATGCCTGTCGTATTTACCTGTGACATTGCTATCACCTCCTTCTTACGCGGTCAGGTCAATAGCCGGCCTCTCAATTTGAATAAGTCCTTCCGAAGCGCCTTCGAACCGGTAAATATGATGCATATCGTTTACCGGTGCCGTTGAAAGTACAGGCGTTTTTCTGCCAGCAGTCCTTTCGCTGTAGTATTGCCTGTCATCCCCATTCTGTCCGCTATGTCCGTTTTGCCCGACCGACACCGCAAGGTTTTGCAGTTCAATGCCGCTTCTTCGCAGAGAATCTTCCAAAAAGCGCAGATTGCTCTCAATTACGGCTTTTACCTGCTCATTTTCCGCTATAAACCCGGCCGTAATCCCGTCGCGCTCATGAATGACACGCAGCGTCAGTTTACCGAGGCTTTCAGGCTTAAGTACGATAACCATTTCAGTCCTGTTTTCGCCGAATAATGTTTCGGCTTTTTCAATTACCTGACGGATTATTTGATACTCTAAGCCTTCGGTCTGCCGCAATCCGGTTACTGGCGGCCTGTCCGCCGTCTGCGAAACGGTATGTTCCGCATTCGGAATTTTGGCCTGTACGCTTACGGTATCTGCGGCAAAATTATGTCCGGCATTATCTTCCGCAGCGGCAAAGACCTTTTGAATATCCGCGGGGCTTTGTTCCTGTTCCTGACGCAGTCCCGCATCGTCAGGACCGTCTTCATTAACAGCATCTGATACTTGCTCCGTTTGAAGCTTGCTGCCCGCGGTATTTTGTGGCTCTGCCTGTTCCGGCTGTTCATTAATAATATCACCGGCGTTATCCGGAGCTTCTGTGCGGCCTGCGGCCAATTCTGAAGGAATTTCTCCAGCTAACCGGGATTTTACAGCTTCCGTCTCAAAAAGCATTTTTTGAACAAGCCCTTCAAGATCGTTTATAAATTCGATCGGAACCTGTTCTTCACCGGCGTTTGCCGATTCAGGCAAACCGTTTTCGAAAATCTGCAGCAGCTTGTCCGCAAAAGCCTGCTCAAGTTCAGGAATATCCGATGTCCTTATAAGCTCTGCGGCTTCGTTGAGCTTAAGCAGAATTTGCTGCTTTAACTCCTCCAAATTTACGCCTTCGGTATTCTCTCCGGTGCCGCCCGGCTCCGTTATAATTTGCCGGAACAACTGAAGAAGCGCTGAAATATCACCCAGGAGCCCTTGAACAATTTTAATCCGCTTCAATAAAATTTCATGTTCCGGTTCGGAGTCGGGAACTTCCCGCATTTGTCCGATCCCGTCCGCTTTACCGCGGTTCTGCTCGCCGTTTTCGGTTCCTGAAACGCTTTCCAGGTCAGAAGGGATAAATGTTTCTTCTGTCGGGCTGTCGGAACGTTCTGCCCCGGCCTGCGTTTTTAAGCGCGGCTCGGACACATTCGCCGAAGATACGGTATTATTTATGCCGCGTACGCTCTGTCTTCTTTCAAATGTGCTGATGCTTCGCACCGTGTTCATGATCCTGTCGAGAATTTCCGAAAAACCGTCTTTTACGGAGCCGCGTTTACCCGCTGAATCGCTTGTTCCCCCGGATGTCTGCACCGGTATCATCATTTTTGGACTTGCGCAAAGCATATATCGTCACCTCCTTTTACAATTAAATTAATTATTAAATCAGCGGTTTTCGCCGCTGTTCGACCCGATTGAATAATGCTCATCCCGCATTTTTATTCGGTATTTTTAATATTCCTGTCGGCAAGTTTCTTAATAAGCTCCGCAGCAAGCTCCGGTTCCATGTTTTCCATTATTTCTGCGGACTCGTCTGATTTCATAAGGCTTATAATATCAAGTACAAGGTCAGTGTCCTTGCTTGTTAACTCCGTCAGGATAGCGGCCGCATTTGCCGGTTCCATTTCGGCATATGTTTTTGCCATTGCTTTCACCTGCTGATCGGCAGCCTCCTGCTTAATAATATCCGTATATATTTTCTGCGCCGTTTCAGGGTCAATCCTGTTAAAATAATCCTTTAACCCTTCCGGGTTGCCCCTCGCGATAATTTGCGCAACCTCTTCCTTTTCTTTTTGAAGCTGTGCCCTCTCCTGTTCTATCTTTTCAAGCAATTTTTCATTATCAAGTCTGGCAGCCTCGGCCTCATCTTTCAGTGAGCTTAACCGTTCTTTTTCGCTTTCAAGCTCCATAATTCGCCTGTTTGCCTCTTCAAGCCTCAAAGTCAGGTCTGCTTTGTCACTTCTGTATTCGTTGTATTTTTTTATCAATTCGGCCTGGGTAAGATGTTTCGGATCGTCGGGATCCTCCCAAGCCGGAAGGGGAGGAAGGGCATGCCTGATTATGGGAGTTTTCTCTATCCGTGGGCGGAAATATTCCCCAAGGTTGTATATATTATTTTTCAACACATAATAAAAAGCCCCTCCAAATACTGCAAGTACGATAAGTATTGATAACAGAACGGTCAGCAATCCGTGCAAAAATCCTCCCGATCCACCCTTACTATCGCTTCCTTGCGGTACCGGGGCTTCCGCTTTTGTTTTTACTTTTCCTGCCATGGTTCTCTCCTATGACATTATGTTTTCAGTTTCTTCGTTAGCATATTTCGCATAGCCGGCAAGTTCGTCAACTTGCACGCGCTCAATTCTGTCCTGTTCCTTCCTGAATTTTGCATACTCTTTTTCTCTCAGCTTTTCGAGCAGCTTTTTTTCCTTCATTATTTCAATAAGCCTTGCTCTTATTTTATCGACATTTCTTATTTCTTCATTAACCCTCTGCTGCTGCATGTCTTCTTTTTCATACATTGCCTTTAAATACTCAAGCCTCTGTCTTAGCCTGGAAACCCTGATTTTCCGGGCCCCGTCCTTCCTGTATTCGTTTTCCTGCGAGGCAATCTCAAGCTGTATTTCTTTAAGAATGGCTTTTTGTTTTTCAAGTTCGCGGATTGCTATGCCGAGCTCGTTCTTAACGCTCTTCTCAAGCTGCTTTTTTACGTTAAGAAGAACCTCGAGCCTGAAATTGAAATTCGCCATAAAAACCTCCGGTTCATGTTAAAACTTGCAAGGGGAGAAACAAAGATTAGCCTGCCGCCACTGTTTCAGCCATTAATTCGAGCGTTTGCCGATAATCGAATTTCTCTTCGGTATCCTGTACCAAAAAATCATTAATTCCCTTTATAACCGAAATCGCCCTGTCGATATCGGGATTGCTTCCTTTTACATAAGCGCCGACATTTATCAAATCTTCGGCATCCCTGTAAACGGAGAGATTTTTCCGGATTTCGGCGGCAATTTTTTTATGTTCTTCATCGACTATATCGTTCATAACCCTGCTTATACTTTCAAGAACGTCGATCGCCGGGTAATGGTTACGATGCGCAAGCTGTCTTGATAAAACAATATGGCCGTCAAGTATGCTTCTCGCGGTATCGGTAACGGGTTCGGTCATATCGTCCCCGTCGACAAGCACTGTATAAAGACCGGTAATCGAACCGCTGCCGGATGTACCCGAGCGTTCAAGCAGCTTCGGCATTACAGAGAAAACAGACGGCGTATATCCGCGCGATACGGGGGGCTCGCCTATTGCAAGACCTATCTCCCGCTGCGCCATTGAAAACCGCGTGAGCGAGTCCATCAGCAGCAGAACATCTTTGCCTTTATCCCTGAAATACTCGGCTATAGCTACCGCAACAAACGCGCCTTTTTTTCTTATCAGCGCCGGCTGATCGGAAGTAGCGACGACGACAACCGATCGTTTAAGGCCGTCTTCCTGCAGATCGCGCTCGAGAAAGTCCCTTACTTCCCTGCCGCGCTCACCGATAAGCGCTATCACGTTAACATCGGCTTTCGTATTTCTGGCTATCATCCCGATTAACGTGCTTTTTCCGACGCCGCTTCCCGCGAAAATTCCCATTCTCTGTCCTTTACCGAGCGTCAGAAGCCCGTCTATGCATTTAACACCGAGCGGGAGAACCTGATTAATCCTCGGCCGCTCCAAAGGGTGCGGCGGATTGTTATTGACAGGGTAGTATCCTGAAATCCCAAGCCTGCCTTTGCCGTCAATAGGATTCCCAAGGCCGTCGAGCACCCTGCCCAGGAGCCCGTCGCCGACACCTACGCTCAACTGCGTTCCTGTTGCAATGACATGGTTCCCCGGGCCGATTCCATCCATTTCCCCGAGCGGCATCAGGAGTACGCTCCTGTCCCTGAACCCGACGACTTCGGCTAATACTTCCTTCCCCGCCCTCGCATTGATTATGCGGCACAAATCGCCGACATTGGCCTCAGGCCCGTTTGATTCGATAGTAAGCCCGACGACTTTCGTCACCTGGCCTTTAAAACATACAAATTTCCGCTCGCTTAATATTTTTTTGTATTTATCAAGATTTACCGGTACTACCATAATAACTCCGACTAGAGTTTATAATCCGTCCAATAATAATTAACGCGGCAGCGTCAGGCAGTTAACTGGATATCATTCGGCTATTCTTCGCCGTCGGGCGGTTTACAGCCGGCAAGTTCCCTGAACGACTGTTCCACGGCCGCAATCTGGGTTTCAACACTTGCGTCTATTGTTCCGAAACCTGTTTCAATAAGGCAGTCTCCTTTTTTAAGCGCGCTGTCCTTTTTTATCGTAATCTCGCGGATGTCTTCGCTGTACCTTAGCAATTCATCCTTGTTTTCGCATAAATAATCATAATCGTCAGGACAGACCCTGACTACAATGCCATTTGACGGTGAACTTCCCTTTATTGCTGTTCCGACAAGGCTTTTTATCGCATCCCTGTTATGTTCAATCTCCATTCCGATTATTCTGCGTGAAACATCAATAATGATATCGATTATATCGCTTTCCAAACCGGCAAGAGTATCGTTGTAAACCTTCTGTGCCTGGTTTTTTATATCCTCCGCCTCGTCCAGCAAAGCCTGGTAATGCTGCCTGGCCAGTTGTTCCCCGTTGCGGTAGCCTTCTTCTTTCGCTTTTTGCTCAACATCAAACATATGCTGCTCTATTTTTTCCCGGGCTTCTTCGAGCATTTCATTCGCTTTTTTCCTCGCATCATCTATTATCTTTTCCGCTTCCGCGCGCGCGGCACTAATAATCGCTTCAGCCTGTACCTCCGGGTTTTGCGTTTTAGGCTCAGGCTGTTCATTCTTCGCCGGTTCGGGCACTGTTTTTTTCGGCTTTACCTGGTACGGCTTTCCTATATTAACCTGGTATTTCTTAAAAACTCCGCTTCCATATATGTTATACAACTATTTCGTCTCCTCCGCCCCTCGAAATAATGATTTCTCCTGCATCTTCGAGTTTCCGTATTACGTTTACTATCTTCTGCTGCGCTTCTTCTACGTCTTTTAACCTGACAGGTCCCATAAATTCTATATCTTCCTTGATCATTTCAGCCATGCGTTTGGACATGTTACTGTAAATAACATTCTGAACTTCCTCGGTAGCGCCTTTGAGCGCGATCGCAAGCTGGTTGTTGTCGACTTCGCGCAGGAATCGCTGTATCGAACGATTGTCAAGCTGGAGAATATCCTCAAATACGAACATGCGTTTACGGATTTCTTCAGCGAGATCCGCATCCTCGATTTCCAGCGTTTCCATTATGAATTTTTCGGTTCCGCGGTCAACCGAATTCAATATATCGACTATCGCCTGCAGGCCGCCGGTAGCGGTATAATCTTCGGTTACAAGGGATGAAAGCTTCTTTTCGAGCACTCTTTCCACTTCCTTAATAATCTCCGGCGATGTCCTGTCCATAACGGCGATACGTCTTGCGACATCGGCCTGCTTGTCCTGTGGAAGCGATGAAAGAATAACCGCCGCCTGCTGAGGTTTCAGGTATGCAAGTATAAGGGCAATTGTCTGAGGGTGTTCGCTCTGGATAAAATTCAGGACCTGGGAAGGATCGGCTTTCCGAACGAAATCAAAAGGCCTTACCTGCAGCGAAACTGTCAGTTTATTGATAATTTCCATTGTCTTTTCGGTCCCGAGGGCTTTCTCAAGAATGTCTTTGGCATATCCGATTCCGCCTTCGGCAATATATTCCTGGGCAAGACAGATTTGGTAAAATTCTTCAAGCACCCTGTTCTTATCCTGAGGAGACACGCTTCGTATATTCGCAATTTCAAGAGTCAACTGCTCGATCTCTTCTTCTTTAAGATGCTTGAAAATTTGTGCTGAGCGTTCAGGTCCCAGTGTTATCAAAAGCATCGCGGCTTTCTCTCTTCCCGTATATTCCCGCGTTTCACCGCGTACTGCCAATCTGTTCACCCCCAACAACCGTATTAGCAGTTTCTTGTTAATTACTCATACTTAATTTGTACCCACCGTCATATATCTTTAATCCGTCAAACTCAGTTAAGCTTTTTCATTTCACAGCCGCTGCGACGCCGTTTCCGCATATCAATCCCATTCCTCGGCCAGCCAGTTTCTAAGCAGCTGCGCGACCGCATCCGGCTTCGCCGCGACAAACCTTTCTATCTGCTCCTTCAATTCATTGGTTTCTCCAAGCTCAATATCCGGGAAAGACATCTTCGGCCTCTCAGGAACAACAAACTGCGGGCCTTCGAATGCCGGTTCCGGTTCCGGCTCTTCCTCCGTCTTCCTTCTTGGCACAAGCAGTATGGCCATAATAACGAGCAGTATAATCATAAGAATATATAAACCGTATTGTTCGATAAACCTGTTCAGGTTATCCGCAAACTTCACCTCGGGCTCAGCCTCGGGAACAAGTTTCTGTATGCTGACTGATATGTTGTTTTTCGGGATGCCAATCGCATTACTCGCGTCCTGTTTGATTTGTTCGATGTATTCGCTTGTAAGGGCGTCGGCCGTTTCTACCTTATGACCATACCACAGCGTAATCGTTGCTGTTGTTTCATCCGGTATCAGTTTCCCGAGCGCCTTCTGGGTTTCTATTTCTTTTTCGTTAAACAGCCGTTCTTCAAGATTCTGTTCTTTCTGGTAATATGACTCGCCCGATGTCCCGATCTGATAGGTGGCGGTTCCGGGATTGCTGTCCAGCCCGGGCGGCTGCCCTCCTTCACCGCTTTTCAGTTTTTCTTCAAGTGTTTCGAGTGTTTTTACAAAACCTTCGCCCTCGCTGTCCGGCGCAGTAAACTGGACTTCCCTGCTGCTTAACGTATCAAAATCAAGGCTCGCGCTTACAGTAACGCTCATTGTATCAAAGTTCGCATTCTGCACCATACCTATACGGAAATGTTTATATATTTTCCGTTCCATCTCAAGTTCGCGGTTGCGTCTCATTTCCTCCTGGCTGCTCGCCATTCCGACTGAAGAAGTGCTCTGCGTCAGGTTCAGAGGATTTAAAAATTCATCAACAAGTGTTATGTTCTCTTTCGGGATACCTATTGAAGCAGCGACGACTCTTGCTGCAGCCTCAATCTGCTGCGGTGTTAAGTCCCCTTTTGTTTTCAGCGACACGAAAGCAGAACCCTGGTCCTGTTTATTATTGTTTGATGCCCAGTAGGTTTTTTCCGGTTTTGTATACTGCACCGAAGCATCAATAACATTCTCGAACTTCTTCAGTTTATATACGAGATTTGTTTGCTCGAACTGCCTCCACAGCTTCGCCTTATCCTCTTCGGTTACTGTCAGCGAAAGCTTCGACCAGCTCTGATCAAATATGACATCAGGGCTTATCAGGCCTGCTTCACTTGCAAGATCAAATTCGATATCCGTTTTTTTGCGGCTGTCGACATAGATTTGATTAACGCCTTTTTTATAGCGGATTCCGTGTGAATCAAGGTATTCGATAATGGCTTTTATATCGTAATCATTGCCGCTTTCAAGAAGTGGGACATATGTAACCCTCAGGCTTATTGCCAGCATGAACACTATCGCTGCAAGAATAACTCCCGCTGTAATGTACAGCCTTATCTTTTGTCCTTTGTCGAGATCTTTCCAGTAGTCCTTTATCTTATCCCAGATCTTTGTTAACCATTCCGGCATTGTATTTCCCCCCAGACAGGTTTATCTTTCGTAATAGAACATAAAGCTTATTACTTAATTAAAAAAAATTCAATGGCAGAAAAAGGATTACTCCCATTGAATTAAGCAAATAAATATTTATGCGCTGTTACAAACAAAATATCCGGAACAATGACCGGTTAAATCTGCATCCTCATAATCTCGTTGTATGCATCCAAAACCCTGTTCCTGATTTCAACGATGAGTTCAAGCGATATCGAAGCTTTTTCAGCCGCAATCAGCACAGAGTGGATGCTGTCGGTTCTGCCCGCGATAAAATCCTCGGTAATGCTGTCGGCCTGTTTCTCGAGCCCGGATACCTCCTTAAGCGCTTTCATCATAATATCCCTGAAGCTCGTTTGCTCTTCGGCCTGCATACCGGCTGCGCGCGTTCCCTGTACCAACGTATCCTGGCGCAGCAGCGACAACCCCGGAATATTCATTCATTCCCTCTCCTTTATTGCTTTTCTTTTGTTCAAAAATCCGCGCTTACAATACTTCCAACCTTTAGAATTACTTATCTCCCTATTTCCAACGCTTTTTCAGCCATCGATTTTGTCGCGTTTATCGCCGTTACGTTTGCCTCATATGCCCTCGTTGCCGAAATCATGTTTACCATTTCGGTTACGACATCGACATTCGGCATCTGTACTATGCCGTTTTCATCGGCATCGGGATGGCCCGGATCATATACCATTTTAAACGGTGTCTGATCTTCAACTATCCGCGATACACGCACCCCTTTGCTTTTAATGAGTTGACGGCTTGCATTTGAAAGATAGCTTGAAAAAGGGACATCCCCCTGCGCTTCGAATATTACCGTCTTTCTCCTGTACGGAGTGCCGTTTTCGGTACGGGTTGTATTTACATTGGCAATATTTTCCGCAATTATATCCATTCTAAGGCGCTGCGCGGTTAAAGCCGACGCGCTTGAATTGAGTGCGCTGAAGAACCCCATAATACCTACCTCCCGCGGATAACGGTCCTGATCTTGTTAAACTGACCGTTCATTCTCTGTATCAGCGTATTGTACCGCAATGTATTTTCAGCGAGCTTCGCCATTTCTCTTTCGATATCAACGTTGTTTCCGTCAAGACGGTAGCTGTAATTTTTATTGTCTTCAATAACCTTAATATCTCCGGAGCCCTGCAGGCGGGATTTTCCATTCGAAATACGGCTGTATTTCATCTCCGAATTAAGGAATTCTTCGAACAGTACTTCTTTTCTTTTATAATTGGGTGTGTCAACGTTTGCGATGTTTTGTGAAATGACGTCATTTCTCAGCCACGCGGCGTCCAATGACTTTTCCAGATTATTTCTGGGAAAAAGCAATTTGTTGAGCAACTATATCACCCCTTAAAGAATATACATTCCCTTTATCTTATGTAAACGTAATTACCGCAATCTATACAGCCAATAAATAATCTATGCATATATTACCATATTGTTTTACAAAATACAATAAAAGTCCTTTGAAAACAACAATTTTCTCGCTTTTTATTATTTCCCATGCGTTTTTTGCATTAAATTCCGAACATTTTCCCGCAGGTTCCGGTTCGGGGCTT
>JAAYXD010000037.1 GCA_012516065.1 Clostridiaceae bacterium | reverse complement strand
GTCAATAGTTATTCGAACATTTGTTTGACATTTTTTTAAAATATGGTATAATAATCCTAATCAAAAGAATGCGGGGTAAAAAAATGAGAGCTAAAAGTTTGGAAAAGCAAAAGAAAATTTTGGATTTCGTAAACAAGCAGGTCCGGGAAAAAGGGTACCCTCCGTCTGTCCGTGAAATCTGCAAGGCGGTGGGTTTCAAATCAACATCCACCGTACACGCTTATCTTTCCAGCCTTGAAGCCGAAGGTCTTATTTCAAAAGAACCCGCAAAAACCAGAGCGTTAAAGGTTATGGATGAACAAAGAAAAAAACTTGAAGGGTTCATAGCCGACCATGAAATCGAGAATGTACCTATTCTCGGGCAGGTTACGGCCGGACGGCCCATTCTTGCGGTGGAAAACATTGAGGATACTTTTCCCGTTCCCGTGCAGTACCTTGAAAACGCTCCTTCCTTCATTCTTAAAATCAAGGGCGACAGCATGATTAATGCCGGCATCCTTGACGGTGATTTTGTCATCGTAAAACAGCAGAACACCGCCAGCAACGGCGATATTGTCGTTGCGCTCATCGGTGATGAGGCTACCGTTAAGACTTTTTACAGGCAAAAGGATCATATTGTGCTTCAGCCCGAAAATGACGCGTATGATCCGATAATCGTAAAAGACGATGTTTCGATACTCGGAAAAGTTATCGGTCTTTTCAGAAAATTTTAGCATCCGACAGGGTTGAAGAAAACCAAAGGTCTGCAGGCGGAAGAGTAAATTAAATATGTCTTGCCGCATGCAGAAATGCTTTAACTTTTTTTTCGTCTTTTCCGCAGGTTCCCTCCACACCAGTGCTTACATCGACCACCTGCGGCCGTACTATACGTATCGCTTCCGCGACATTATCAGCGGTCAAACCGCCGGCAAGCACGATTTTTCTTTCTTCGGACAGCCCGCGCGCGAGATGCCAGTTAAAAGCAACTCCCGTGCCGCCGGTTTTATCCTTCACATATGTATCAAGAACAAACGCGTCATAAGGCCCATCAAGCGCTTTTATCAATTCTTCTTTATTGTCCTTTACGCGTACGGCTTTCCACACAGGAAGGCTGAACTGTCCCTGCCCGGTATCACCGGAGCAGTGAAGCTGTATTATGTCAATTCCGCATATTTCTGCTACTTTATTTATTTCAGACGGATCAGCTTCCGTGAAAACGCCTACTGCCATTATATCCCCGCGCAGCGCTTTGCGAAGCTTTACTGCGTGATGAACCGAAACCTGCCTACGGCTTTTTGCAAATACGAACCCAACATAATTTATTTCAAGTTCATTAATAAATTCTATTTCCCTTTCCGAAGTAATTCCGCAGATTTTTACCTTTGGAGCCTGTACGCTCCCGTTTCGAAACCGATTACCGTTCATATGCTCTTTTCAGCTCCAGTATCTTTTCTTCCGGGCGGCCTGATCTCATAACGCATTCTCCGACAAGAATCCCGTCTATCCTTGCTTCCTTCAGCAGCTGGATGTCTTTTTCCGTACGTATTCCGCTTTCGCTTATAACAACAATTTCATCCGGCACCGCTTGCGAAAGCCTTACCGTTGTTCCTAAATCAACGTTGAAGGTGCGTAGGTCCCTGTTGTTTATTCCGATAATCCGGGCTCCTGAAACAACGGCATCTTCCAGCTCGTTTTCATCATGTATTTCAACGAGCGCTTCCAGGCCTATCCCGTGAGAGAGTTTAATAAACGCCGACAGCGTTTCTCTTTCCAGGATTGATACAATCAGCAGCACGCACGAAGCGCCGAGAGCTTTAGCCTCGAATATCTGGTATTCGTCAATGATAAAATCCTTCCGCAGGACAGGAAGGGAAACCGCTCCGCTTATTTCTTCAAGGTAAGCGGAGCTTCCCAAAAAATAATCCTGTTCGGTAAGAACCGAAATCGCGTCGGCCGCTTTTTCATATTCGAGCGCTGTCTGTATGGGATCAAACCTGTGTCTGATTACGCCGGCTGACGGGGAAGCCCTCTTCACCTCGGCTATTACCGAGAGCCCGTTTTTCCGTACAGCATCGAGAAATGAAGGCGGGTTTGAATTCCTGCACGATTCAATTATGTCAAAAATACTGCGCCGTTTTTTTTCGATTTTGAGTCTTTCAACGCGGGTATCTACAATTCTCTTCAGGATATCGTGAGTCATGATAAACCTCCCGGGCAGGACATTAACGAATTTGAAACATTTATGAACCTGTTAAGTGTCTCATAGGCTTTCCCTGTATCTATCAGTTTCGCGGATTCAATGATTCCGTCTTTGATATCGTCTGTTACTCCTGCCGCATACAGCGCGGCGCCGCTGTTAAGGAGAAGCGCGTCGCGCATCGGTCCTTTTTCACCTTCAAACAGCCTTTTCATTATATTCGCGTTGTCTTCGGCCGTGCCTCCTTTCAAATCCGACAGGGAGCATTTCGCAAACCCGAAATCCTCAGGTTTTATAATATAGCTTTCAATTCTTCCGTTAATAACCTCCCTCACCTGGGTTGGGCCGGTAAGGCTTATTTCATCCATACCGTCAAAGCCGTGAAACACGAGCGCTCTTTTAACCCCAAGCTGTCTTAATACGCATGCAGCTATCCATGTCAGATCGGGGTCATAGACGCCCATTATCTGCCTTGTCGCGGATGCCGGGTTTGCAAGAGGTCCGAGAATATTGAAAATGGTCCTGAAACCGAGCTGCTTTCTTGTGTTCACCACATGTTTCATGCTTTTATGGTACAGCGGCGCAAACATAAAACCTATACCGCATTTATTAATGCTTTCCTTAACAGCCGGAGGTTCCTGCATGATATTTACTCCGAGCTTTTCAAGTACATCGGCGCTTCCGCATTTGCTTGTAGCGGAGCGGTTTCCGTGCTTTACGACTTTAACCCCCGCAGCGGCGGCAACAATTGCAGCGGCTGTAGAGAAATTAAACGTATTGTGGCCGTCACCGCCGGTCCCGCATGTATCAAGGGTTTCATCCGTTCCCAGGTCCACTTTTTCGCATTTTTCCCTCATAACCTGCGCGGCAGACAAAACTTCGGCGACAGTTTCCCCTTTTATCTTCATCGCTGTAAGGAAGGAAGCCATCTGTATTTCACTGACCTGTCCCGACATGATTAATTCCATGCAGTAAGTCATTTCGCCGTTTGTTAAATTTCTTCTTTCCAAAATTTTAGCCATTATATCTTTCAGCATTTTGACCATCCCCTTTCTATTCGCCTCTTACCGCTTCTGTCAGCGCTTTGAGTTTATTGTTTATTTCGTCGTATTCCCTTTCCGGAACCGAACCCGCGACAATTCCCGCGCCTGCCTGCAGAATTACGTTTCTCTCCCTGATGATCATGGTCCGTATCGCAATGCACATATCCATATCGCCGTCAAATCCGAAATATCCTGCTGCTCCGCCGTATATCCCCCTTCTTGACGGCTCAAGTTCGTCAATGATTTCCATCGCCCTAACTCTCGGCGCTCCAGTCAGTGTTCCGGCAGGAAGAAACGAACAAAGAACCGAAAACATGTCAAGCTCTTTTTTCTTTACGCCCTCAATCCTTGAAACAAGATGCATCACATGCGAATAATGCTTTACCTTCATGAATTCGGCCACCGATACGGTGCCCGGCTCCGATACTTTTCCCATGTCGTCCTTCCCCAGGTCGACAAGCATAATATGTTCGGAGCGCTCTTTTTCATCGTTAATCAGTTCTTTTTCGAGCGCAATATTCTCATCTTCATTTCTGCCTCTCGGGCGCGTGCCTGCTATCGGGCACGTGGCGATACTGCAGTTTCTCAGTTCAACGAGCATTTCCGGTGAACTTCCCGCAACCTGGTAATCCCCGAAATTAAAATAAAAAAGATACGCCGAAGGGTTAACCTGCCTTAATTTCCTGTACAATGCAAACGGATGGCTTGCCGAATCCATGCAAACCCTTATCGACAACACTGTCTGAAGAACATCACCGTACTTGATGTATTTCTTTACTTTTTCAACTTTTGATAAAAATTCTTCCTTTTCCATATTGGTTTTAATACGGCCGGCGCTGGTTGTTATGTAAGCATCATCGTTTATAACAGGATTTCTGATTTTCCTTTCAATTTCCTCTATCCTGTGTTCCGCGTATATACGCCCTTTTTTGCTGTTTTTGGCCAGCACGATGATAATTAAATTGTGCGTATAATGGTCATATGCGACCAGTTCGGTAATTGCGAGCAAATGTGCATCCGGCAGCATCAGTTCATCGGGTTTTGTATCGGGTATATTTTCATACTGCCGGGCAACGTCATACCCGACAAAACCGACAAGACCGCCGATAAAAGGAATTCCGGTCCTGTTTTCAACCTTATAATCATTGATAAATTCCCTTGCGATATCAATCATTTTCCCCTCCCTGAAAGATATTTGCCCGCGTTTTTCAATAACCGCTTTCGTGTCTTTGAATTTCAGGACCGCGGAAGGTTCCGCAGCAATAAACGAATACCTTCCTTTCGGCTGTTCACAGCTTTCGAGAAGAACACCGACCTTGTCGGCGGCAAGTTTCTGATAAATTGTTATTGGCGTTTCGGTATCACACGGCAGTACTTTCGTATAAGGCATCAGTTTATTTTCCATTTTTCGTTTTCCTCCTTTTCACAAATTAAAAAACCGTTTCAATCCCGCATAAAAATGCAGGGACGAAACGGTCAAGTTCCGCGGTGCCACCCAACTTAACGAATTTTATAAAGCCGCACGATTTAAAAAAGCGCCTTGCCTCGAATGAGACAAAGCGCCGCTTTGCTGTGCCACTCATTTAAAATCCGTTCACTCATCCGGATACGTGGTTTCCCAGATATCCTGTCTCTGTAACGGGAGAACCCGTCCAAGGCTACTACAGGCAACTTCACCCGGAATCTCCTGAACCCATTCGCCGCCGCGTCGACCACCGGACCTCGCACCACCGCCGGCTCGCTGAAAGTCTTCTTCGGCAGTTACTATTTTCAGTCATCGATTTTCTC
>JAAYXD010000036.1 GCA_012516065.1 Clostridiaceae bacterium | reverse complement strand
GATATATATATACAATATCTTGGCTTTTATTTTAAAAAAATGCACAATATATAGTAAATATGGAGGTAAAATGTTATGAAACTGTCGGATAATGCCGTAAAAGTACTGGAAAAAAGGTATCTTGCAAAAGACGAAAACGGAAATCTGATTGAAACGCCTGAGCAAATGTTCAGAAGAGTGGCAAAAACCGTGGCGTCTGCTGACGCGGATTATGTCCACAAAAACGAACTGGTTGAAATTGAGGAACGGTTTTACAAATTAATGACCGAGCTTTACTTTCTGCCGAATTCGCCGACGCTTATGAACGCGGGAAGGCCTTTGGGACAGCTTAGCGCGTGCTTTGTGCTGCCGATCGAAGACAGTATGGAGGGCATTTTCGACAGTGTAAAAAATGCGGCGTTGATACATAAAAGCGGGGGCGGGACCGGTTTCAGCTTTTCAAGGCTCCGTCCGAAAGGCTCGTCGGTAAATTCTACGGGAGGGGTCGCAAGCGGTCCTGTCAGCTTCATGAAAGTTTTTAATGCTGCTACGGAGGCGGTTAAGCAGGGAGGAACCAGGAGAGGTGCCAATATGGGCATTCTCAGGGTTGATCATCCCGATATTCTCGAATTTATTACCTGCAAGCAGAATAACGACGACATAACGAATTTTAATATAAGCGTCGGAGTAACGGAAGCATTTATGGAAGCCGTAGAGCTTGGCACTGATTATGATCTGATTGACCCGAAAACAAAAACCAAGACCGGCAGCCTGAGCGCCCGAAAAGTATTCGACATGATAGTCGAAATGGCCTGGAAAAACGGTGAACCCGGTATAATATTCCTTGACAGGTTAAACCGCGACAATGTTACCCCGGAACTGGGCGAGATCGAAAGCACCAATCCGTGCGGCGAGCAGCCCTTGCTTCCGTATGAATCATGTAATCTCGGCTCAATCAATTTGAGCCGTATGGTCAAACAAACCGAAAAGGGATATGAAGTTGATTATGAAAAGCTCAGGGAAGTAGTCCACACATCTGTTCATTTTCTTGACAATGTAATCGATGTAAACCGGTATCCTCTTCCCGAAATAAAGGAAATGACCCTCGGTACGCGCAAAATAGGCCTTGGGATCATGGGATGGGCCGATATGCTGTTAAAACTCGGAATTAAATACGACTCTGAAGAAGCCATTCAGCTGGCTGAAGAAGTTATGAGTTTCATACGGCAGCAGGCACGCGAAAAATCAAAGGAAATCGCAAAAATTAAAGGGGTTTTCCCGTATTACGATAAAAGCATTTATAAGAGCAAAAGAATCCGGATACGGAACGCTACCACAACAACAATCGCCCCGACAGGTACATTAAGCATAATAGCAAGTGTTTCGAGCGGGATTGAACCGTTATTTGCAATTTCATTCATAAAAAATGTTATGGATAACGATGAGCTTGTTGAAACAAACCCGATATTTGAAGCTGTTTCAAAAGAGAGAGGGTTTTATTCGGAAAGATTGATGAAAGAAATTGCAAGGAAGGGCGGTCTTCGTGACATTGAAGAAGTACCCCGGGATATACGCGAACTTTTTGTTACGGCGCATGATATTTCTCCGCAGTGGCACGTGAAAATGCAGGCGGCTTTCCAGAAATATACCGATAATGCCGTTTCAAAAACTGTGAATCTGAGAAACGATGCGACAACAGATGATGTGCGGGAAGTTTTCATAACGGCATATAAGACCGGATGCAAGGGGGTTACGATTTACCGTGACGGAAGCCGGGATATGCAGGTGCTTAATATCGGAAAGGTAAAAGGAAAAGGCGAAAGCGCCGCATCGCAGGGAAGCGGCGAACCCAAAATTGTTCCGAGGCCCCGCCCGGATATTACAAACGGTTTTACCGAAAAGGTAAGAACCGGCTGCGGAAACCTGTATATTACCGTTAATTATGATGATCAGGGAATATGCGAAGTATTCACAAACACAGGCAGGGCAGGCGGCTGCCCGTCCCAGTCCGAAGCGACGAGCCGCCTTGTATCGATTGCGCTCAGGTCAGGTATTGCGGCCGAATCGATTATCGAACAGCTTAAAGGGATCCGCTGCGCTTCTACCATCCGCCAGCGGGATATGAAGGTTTTGTCGTGCCCCGACGCGATTGGACGCCTCATTGAAAAGGTTATGAATCACCATAACGGAAACGGGGACAACATTAAAAAAGACGAGGCGGATGTTTTGGGAGGAGTGGTACAAAGACCGACAGCCCGTCTGGTAGGATCGGTTGATGTGCTGACCGCGGGCGGTGACCAAAGCAAACGGAGCTACCGCAGCGCGGATAACCTGTGCCCCGACTGCGGTGAACCGATGGAGCATGAAGGAGGCTGCAAGATCTGCAAGAAATGCGGCTACTCAAAATGCGGATGACCGAATACCGACGCTGTGACGGGAGAGGGTTCCGGTTTGATTCTTAGTGTAAGCAGAAGAACGGATATACCGGCGTTTTATACGGACTGGTTCATTAATAGAGTTAAAGCCGGTTTCGTATACGTGCGCAATCCGATGAATTATCATCAGGTCAGTAAGGTGGCTTTAACCCCGGATGTTATTGACTGCACGGTATTTTGGACAAAGAACCCTGTCCCGATGCTCGGTAAGCTTGGGCTTATTTCGGATTATAATTATTATTTCCTCGTTACAGTCAACGCCTATGATAAAAAGATAGAAAGGCATGTACCTGAAACAGATGTTGTGATTAACGCTTTTCAAAATCTTTCGGAGAAAATCGGGAAGTTGAAGACCGTATGGAGATACGACCCGATTTTTTATACTGAAGATATTGATTTATCATATCATATAAGAAATTTCGCAAAGATCGCGTCGCAACTTAAAGGCTATACCGGCCGTTGCATAATAAGCTTCGCGGATGTGTATCGGAAAACGAAAAGGAACATGCCAAGCTTAAAACCGTTAACCGAAGATATGATGCTCGAAATGGGAGCGCGGCTTTCTGAAATAGCGGACTCTTATGGTATTGAAATCATGGCCTGTTCTGAAAAAGCTGACCTGTCGCCGGTAGGCATTAAGCATGCCAAATGCATTGATGACTCCCTGATCTCCGCGATAATCGGGCGTAAGATTAGCGTTGGAAAAGACAAAAACCAGAGAGATGAATGCAGATGCGCGGCAAGCATTGACATCGGAGCGTACAACACGTGCAAGCATGGGTGCTTATACTGCTATGCAAATTACAGCGACAGCCTCGTAAAACGCAATACGCTTAAACACGATCCGGATTCCCCGTTTCTTACAGGAGGTATCGAACCGGATGACAAAATTACAGTCAGAGATATGCAGTCATATATCAGCAGTCAGACAAGTTTTTTTAATCCGGTATGATGCGTTCTCATCATCATTTTTGTGCTTTACAATACCCGGAAGCCATAGAAAGTGGTTATAAAAGAAAGGAGAAAAAGATATGGAACGCAGGGAGGGCTTTAATTATATGCCGAAAGGAAAACCGGCTCCCGTAGTCAGACCCGGGGAGTTTGTCTTTGCCGCGGTCGGGCTTGATCACGCGCATATCGGGGGAATGATCAACGGGCTTCTTGAAGCGGGAGCAACACTGAAATATCTTTTTGATCCCGATAAGGCAAAAATGGAAGTATACAAAAAGATGTTTCCACAGGCACGGATCGCTTCATGCGAGGAAGAGGTACTGTCGGACCCGGAAGTCCGTCTGGTTGCGAGCGCCTGCGTTCCGTCCGAAAGATGCGCGCTGGGGCTGCGGGTAATGGACGCCGGCAAGGACTATTTTGCCGATAAGCCGCCGCTGACCACATTGGAACAGTTGGAAAGCGCAAAGAAAAAAGCGGAGCGGACGGGCAGAAAATATGCTGTTTATTACAGTGAGCGTATTCACAATGAGGAAGCTGTCTTTGCGGGTGAACTTATAAAAAAGGGCGCAATCGGCAACGTAATCCAGACAATAGGTCTCGGACCGCACCGGTTGAGCGCCGATTTGAGGCCCGACTGGTTTTTTGTTAAGAAAAAATACGGCGGAATACTGTGTGATATCGGCAGTCACCAGGTTGAGCAGTTTCTGTATTACACGGGAGCATCCGATGCTGCCGTGGTAAGAAGTCAAATCGCCAACTATGCCCATCCGCAGCACCCGGAACTGGATGATTTCGGCGACTGCATGCTTGTAGTCGATAACGGCGCGAGCGGATATTTCAGGGTGGATTGGTTTACACCGGACGGGTTATCGAATTGGGGCGACGGCCGTACTTTTATCCTGGGTACGGAAGGGTTTATTGAACTGCGCAAATATATGAACCTGGGTGAAAAATCCGGAAGCAGGGTATATTTGGCCAATAATAAAGAGGAAACGAGTTTCGATGTTCGCGGAAAGGTAGGATTTCCGTTTTTCGGGCAGCTGATTCTGGATTGCCTGAACCGCACGGAAACCGCGATGAAGCAGGAGCATGCGTTCAAAGCTGCGGAACTGGCTATAAAGGCCCAGCTTATGGCAGAAAAAATAAAGTAGAACGTTTCCGTTCTACCCTTGGTTTTCCTTGTTTATCGAAGAGAGCCCGAACAGGCTTCCGAGTATTCCGAGGGCAGCGCTGCCCGATAAAAGCAGCGTAACAATCCCAAGCAAAAGCCTGTCTTTTGGAGGAAGAGGGATAAACGGCATGGCTCCTCCCAACTGGGCATATCCGCGGTTAATAAGTACCGTAATCAGAGCCGAGGCCAGCAGTCCGCCGCCGAAGGTTAATAAGAACCCGACAAGCACAAACGGGAAACCGATAAATCTATCCGGCGCGCCCAAAAGACGCAGTGTTTTAATCTGCTCGCGGTTGTGGTAAATGCCCTGTCTGATCATGTGTGATATTATTACAAGAGTCGTTATGCTGACTGCGGCAATAACGAGATAGCCCAGTATCTCAAGCGCGCGTGAGATTCCTTTTATCTGCTCGAGAACCTCCCTGTTATCGCGCACATAATCAATTCCTTTAATGTTCCTAATGCTTTGCAGCACAGGGTCAATTTTGTCCAGGTGAATTCTTATCTCAAGATAAGGCTCAAAAGGATTTTTCTCAAACAAATCGAGGATATGTGACTCGTCGCCCAGGATATTCTCCATACGGGAACGGGCTTCTTCGGCTCCCACATAACTGACATTCCATACTCCGTCGATTGATTTTATGCTGTTTATTATATCTTCGGGGTTTTCAGGCAATTTGTCAAAATATGCGCTGATTTCCGCCTCCTGCTGAAGCAAAACGACGAGTTGGCTGCTGATTCCCCATACTGCGACGACAAGGCCAAGCAGAAACAGTATAAGGCCTGTCCCCAGGAACGAAAAAATATTCGAAACGCTGTTATAGCGTATAATTTTGCCCGCTTCGCGCAAAAAGTAGCCTATATTTTTCATGTCCGCCCACCCCTTCTTTCAATCGATATTTTCCCCTTTTCCACACACAGAAGGGCGTCGGCATTGCAGCCGCCTATCAAATGCGTAGCGTGTGTTGTAATCAGGACGGTTGTATTCCTGTCTTTAAAAGATTCCAGCAGCCTGAATATTTTCACCGCATTGTCATGGTCCAGATTCCCGGTCGGTTCGTCGGCAAGTATCAATGCCGGCCTTCTTGCCACAGCCCTCGCTATCGCGACGCGCTGCGCTTCGCCGTATGACAGCCTGTCTACGAGCGTAAATGCTTTATGTTCAAGCCCGACCCGTACCAAAGCGTTTTTTGCCAGTTCCTTTGCCTTATTCATCGGGATATCGAGAAAACGCATTCCCATGATAACATTTTCTATGGCTGTCCTGCCCGAAATCAGCTTGAACTCCTGGAAAACCGGCCCTATATCCCTTCGAAGCTTCCTTATTTTTGCTGTTTCCCTTTTCCGCATCGGCTGCCCCATCACTTCAAGAAAGCCCGTGGTGGGGAACTCAATACCGATAAGCAGCTTCATCAGGCTTGTCTTTCCGGATCCGCTCGGTCCAATCACATAGTAAAGTCCACCTGCATGCAAATCCAGGTTAACATCATCGAGCGCGACGGTACCGTCACGGTATACGAGTGAAACATTCCTTGCCTTAATCATGATGACCCCCCGTTATGTATTAAAAATCAGGAGCAATGACAAATTCCAGATAGCCGTCGTAAAACTCGACGGATTCTACCACTACATCCCCCATCAGTTCTTTAAAGTCTATAACTATCGGCCCGTTTCTGAACAGTTCATTGATTGAGCTTTCGGTTAACGGCATCCGGTAAAAACTGCCCTTAACCACTTCAAGTTTAAGGATGCTTTTATCTATAACGCTGAATTTCCCTGTGAGGACCAAATGTTTATCGGGTACTTCCACAATGATTTCATCGGGAGTAAAGTAAAACACCATCCGGGGTATCTCCGGCTGGTTTTCTAATACATCGTTGAGCGTCTGCGCGTAAATCGTGCCCGAAAGCCTGGGGAAATTAAGCCTTAAGTTCAGCGCTTCAACAGGGAATTCGCCCCTTTCGAATATGCTTGCGAAACGGACCAGTATTTCGGAAAAAAGGATTTTTAATTCATCCCACATCTGCTGTAATTTTTCCAGCTCGTTCTGGTATAGCTCCCTTGAATCCGCCAGCGAAACCAGGATTGATTCCTGTTCCTCCTTTAACCTGTGCATTTCCGCGATCGCAATCTGAAGCTGCGTCATTGATTCATCCAGCAGCTTTCCGTACTCGGCCAGGTTATCTCTTTTCATCGCGAGCTCTTTTTGATTTCTTTCGAGTTCATCGAGCAGAAGAACAGTGTTCTTGCTCAATTCACGCAGCATATTAAGACTTCGTACGAAATCGGTAAGGTTTTTCGATTTTAAAACCGTTTCGAGAAATGATGCCGGGCCCTTTCTTTGATAACCGACAAGAAATCTTTCGAGAACATTAAGCTGCTCGTTATAACCGCTTTGTTTTTCGGCGATTTCACTTTCAAGCCTTGCGATTTCGGCCTCAAGCGCCTCAATTTCCTGTTTTGTCTGTTCTTCACGCCTTTCAAGCTCTTCTATATCCTGGGAAATCGTAAACAATTCCTCCATTACTTTTGTTTCAATATCGGAAATTCCCTGGAGTTTCTGTTCGATTTCCATTATAGGTTGTACCTGTCCCATAGCATGGCGGGGTAAA
The DNA here is from genome assembly GCA_012516065.1 of Clostridiaceae bacterium. Classification (GTDB taxonomy): domain Bacteria; phylum Bacillota; class Clostridia; order DSM-8532; family DSM-8532; genus DTU069. The sequence continues at coordinate 6,589 of JAAYXD010000036.1, read as the reverse complement.
GTATCCGCAAACACAAAAACCGTAAATAACGTTATTATTAAGAACAAGCCGAATTTCCGCGCCCTTTTCATGTATTTGAGCCTCCCGAAGCAGGTATTTTTGTTTTTTACCCCAACAATAGACAATATGAGAATCGTTTTTGATTTAATATGAAAATATGAACGAAATGAGGTTTCGTCCATATTCAAATTATAACATGACATGCTTATCGTATCTACTGCTATTATGTGGAATATATGCTGCTTACGGTGGAGGGATGCATTTTCTTGAAATGGAAGATAGCCCTGAAAGGCGGGCTTTACGTTCTGATCCTATACATACGCGGCCGGCGGTGAAAAGGAGCGGTTATTGTATTTCCCGCACCGATCGCCGAAATAACCTATGGCTTTTTGGTTTTCGAGTACGCACACGACCTCGCACCTGTTCGGGCATCCGCCGCAGATGAAACTGCGCGATTTGAACTCGGCGTCGGATACCGAAAACCCTTTAAACATTGTTTTCTTTTTCTCGCGTTCAAGCTTTTCCCTTGCCAGAATTGCCGCGCCGATAGCTCCCATAACGTCATAATGCGGCGGAACGTGAACGGGAAGCTGAAGCTCGTTTTCGAAAGCCCTGTGAATACCTTTATTAGCCGCGACACCGCCCTGGAAAAGAACCTTGGGAAGCAGTTCCTTTCCTTTCGCAACATTGCTCAGATAATTCCTGACAAGCGCTTCACAAAGCCCGCCGATTATATCACATGTCGCATAACCAAGCTGCTGCTTATGGATCATGTCCGACTCGGCGAATACCGCGCAGCGGCCGGCAATTCTGACCGGCACGGCCGCTTTTAAAGCGTGGTCTCCGAACTCCTCAATCGGTATTTCAAGCCGTTCGGCCTGCCTGTCGAGGAACGAACCCGTTCCGGCGGCGCATACGGTGTTCATTGCGAAGTCCGTTACAACGCCGTCTCTTATGATAATAATTTTCGAATCCTGGCCTCCTATTTCAATAACTGTTTTTACTTCCGGATCCGCTTGAATTGCGGCAACGGCATGAGCGGTTATTTCGTTTTTGACGATATCCGCGCCGATCTGAATTGACGTTATCATTCTGCCGCTTCCCGTCACACCTACCGATTGAATCTGCCTGTCGTCATATTTATCCTTTAAAACGGCAAGCCCTGAACGAACCGCCTCCATCGGCCTTCCTTTCGTCCGTATATAGAGTTTTTCAACGACATTGCCGCTGTTATCAAGAAGCACGATATTCGTACTCACGGATCCGACGTCAACACCTAGTGCATACATGTTCGCGTCTCCTCTCCAATAGATCGAGAAAGGCTTCTATCCTTGTAAGGTATCCCGCTTCGCCGGTCATCTCGTCAACTACGAGCGAAAGGACGGGCAGTTTCTTCTTTTGCGCAATGGAAGGAAGTATTGACTTTGACACTATTTCGGGCATGCATCCCATCGGGAATATCTGAATCGCTCCGTCCATCTGCTCTTTTGCGGCTAATACTGCTTCGCCTATGCATTCCCGCGCGTGTCCGCCGATATAAAGCGGCAGAAATTCATTCGAAGCTTTCAGCAGTTCCCTTGAATTAAGATTAATCGTCTTAAGAAGCATATCCTTCAGCCACCAGGTCGGAGTCAGCCTTCTGACCGTTGAAACCCCCATGTCCATCAGGATATCTTCGATGTAAAGGTTAGAAAACGGTTCAATGACAGTATATATTTCTCCCATTACCGCTATTTTCAGCGGTTTTTTCGAATAGTCCGCCGGAATCGTTTTGATCCTGTTTCTGTACTGGTTCAGAATTTTGACGGCTTTAACCGGATCACTGCATGAGAAAACTTCTTTTTTGCATGACGATAAAAGATTTTTTGCTTCGCCGGGGTTTGTTTCGTATCCCGCGATCGCGTGCGCCGAAGCTTCGATTTCATCAATAAGCCTCATCGCGTTATAAGCCAGAAAAACAGAGCCGATTTTCGACAGGGCGCTTTTTCCGCTTTCCAAACCAACCTTCCGGATTCTTTTGAACAGTTCGTTTAACCCTATGCTTTGTACAGGATCCAAAACAATAAAATCGACGTCATAGCCGAGCTGCTTCATAATGCGGATCTGCAGTTCGGGATATTCACCGAACCTGCACGGTCCGCAGCTTCCGACCAACAATACCGTATCGGCGCCGCTTTCCACACCGGCAATATAGTTTCCAACCATCAATTTAAACGGAAGGCATATTTCCTCGGGAGAATATTTCGAGCCGAGGGATAAAGCTTCCCTGCTGTTCAGTGGAGGTATGACATAATCAAGCCCGAGACTGTCAAACAGGATTTTGACCGCTAAGTACACATTCCCGAGGTGAGGGATTGTAATTCTCATTCAATACCCTCCTTTCGAGCATGTCGATAAAGGCTTCGACGCGCGTATCAACCCCTGCCTCACCCGTGTGTTCATCCAGCTTTATAACGAGCATCGGGAAATCCCCGACAAAATGCCTTATCAGATCAATTATCACGGAATCAATCCCGCATGCGAATGACGACAGGTAAATAATGCCGTTGATTAAATTTTTCTTAATCAGAACGCAGGCTGCCCCGAATATCCGGCGCTGAAAAGTCCAGAAAGGTTTTTTAACGAGTCTTTTTACTTCTTCGCGCGTTTCGCCGTCGCTGACAAATTCCTCTGTAATAATTCCGATCCCCTTTGCGCGAAGTTTATTAAAAATACCCATATTCAAATAATCATCATTTACGACATACGGATGGCCGGCCAGCATAACCGTGAGTCTGCGGCCGGGCTCTATTATTCCCGTACGGCTTTTTTTCTGCGCTTTTTTTGCGCTGACGAAGGCTTTTTTTATTGCGGCACTGTCCCTGGTCACGGCCGATCCCGCCGAAAGACACCATTTGAACAGCTCTTTATCGTTCCGCATGTATAACGGGTCAACGGAAACTTTTGGAACACTCGGAATGCTGTGTATTATCATTTCCGGCAAACCGCAGAATTTTGGGCATATATATTCCTTTTTGCAGATGCTCATAATACGAGGTATAATCAGGTAGTCGCAGCGGTCCTTTATCGATGCCGCGTGACCGTGGAACACCTTGACGGGAAGACAGGCCTCATCAACACAGAATTGGACTCCCATATCCAGAATATCTTTGTTTGTCTGTTCGGATACTATGATTTCCGATCCGAGTTCTGAAAAGAATGTTTCAAAGAAAGCATGGTATCTGTAGTATAATAACCCCTTAGGAATTCCAATCCGCATTCGATCACTCTTTCAGGCTTTCATTTTTTGTCATTCGTTATTATGTCCTGAAAAAAAGGGGTTTATTAATACCCGGCGTAAATGGACCTTTGTCATTCCATCTGCACTATTACGTTATTAATCCATTTTTTCGAAATGAAACGCTTTAAACCGAGGCTGAATTTATAGATCTCCTCGAGGTTTACGGTTATATAAACGATGTAAACGGGAAGATGATATACGAGCCCTCCGATAAAAGCGAGAGGAACGGCGATAAACCATACTCCGGAAGTGTCGAGGAAAAGACTGTACTTTGTGTCGCCGCCGCTTCTCAAAATACCTACTATGTTTATCATATTGAATACTTTAACCGGCATGAACAAACCGAAAATTTTCAATACTGTGCGAGCATTTTCATATACTTGTGCCGTGACGTTGTAAAAAGCAAGCAAAATGCCGGAAGAAAACGAAACAATCAGGCCGATGACTATTCCAAGGGAAGAACCAAGAACAGCGAGGCGCATCGAATAAACAAAAGCGGTTTGTTCATCGCCTTCGCCTATCTTATTTCCTACCATCACGGCACAGGCATTAGCTATGCCCTTGAACAGCACAAAAGAAACTCCCTCAACGGCCGATGAGATGTTAATCGAAGCTAGTATGTCCGTGCCCATTCTGCCGTATACGACGGTGTACATCGTGACCCCTATTGACCATAATACTTCATTCATTATTACAGGGACAACAATGTTAAAAAATTTTGCCGCAAAGCTGCCGCTGAACGCGGATAATTCACGAAATGAAGCGGCAGGGGCAAGCTTTAAGGAATATACCGTACCAAGGATCAGGAAGAGCTCCGCAAATCTTGCGATGACAGTCGCGATTGCGGCCCCTTTAGCCCCCATCGCGGGCATTCCGAGCTTTCCGAAAATCAATATGTAATTCAAAACCGTGTTAATTGAAAGGGCGACAGCACTGGCTATCATAGGCAGTTTTGTCTGCCCTGTGCTCCTTAACGTCGATGCATAGCAAAAGGTAATGGAAGTCGGGATATAGCAAAAGCAAACTATTCTCAAATATGAACTGCCGATCCGGATAACCTCCGTGTCTTTTGTAAAAAGGGACAGGACGAACTCCGGAAATATCAAAATAATTAATGTGGCAAAGAATGTAATGACAACAGAACACAACAAGCTTAGACCGAGTACCTTGCGGATGTTTGTCACATCTTTCTTTCCCCAGAACTGTGCAACGAACACCGAAGTACCGCTGCAAACGCCGAACATAAACAGCGCGATTAAAAAGAAAATCTGGTTTGCCAGCGCAACGGCAGCTATGTTTGTTTCGCCCAACTGCCCTATCATTACGGTATCAACAAAATTCAACGAAGACATGATTAAATTTTGAAGCGCAATAGGTGCAGCAATCCGGAATAGATTCTTATAAAATGCAAAGTCCCCTAAAAACAGTCTTTTCATAATGTCGTATCTCCTGTGTGCAGTGTGAACTTAGTCAGCCGGCTTATGCCCGCAGGATAAAAATTTCATAAGAATAATCTTATATCAAACAACTGTTTTTGTACAGTGATAAATAAAACCAGACAGGTTTTTCCGGAATATTTCTTTCAGGTATTGAAGGTTTGCCGCAAACTGGTACAATTAATATAGCCGTAAAGCTGTGGTTATCCGGCAGCTAATCAAAAATAAAAAGTGCCTGCTGGATATTATTTGATCTACACAAACAAACAAAAAAGGACTATATTTATTATTATGAAACAACGGGAATTAAAGCTTAACAATACAGCCAATAACAGGCAGATGGAAAAAACAAAAGGCCGATCGGCTTTTTTATATTCGATAATAGCTGTTATAGCGGGTGTTCTTTCAGGCATCCTCATTGCTTCGTTTTTATGGAAAGATGAGAAGGTTCCGTCCTTTAAAGACATATTCGGTACCGAAAAAAGCGAGAGCGGCATCAGCGAAGAAAAACCGGTATCTTCCGAAAAAAGGGATAACGGTGTCCAGGCTGAATATAAAATAACGAAAGGGCAGAAGTATTATACAAGGCTTGTAGAGGACGGCGATAAAAACATCCTGCTTGTCGGCGAAGATGCCACGAGCGGCAATTACGATACGATTATAATAGCATCTGTTTCTGACAAGAACAAAACAGTAAGGCTGATAAACTTTCCGAGGGATATCTACATTGATTACAGCGAAGATGTGTTGAACCTTTTAAAGGAAAAATCCCCTAAATTATATGGAGCGAAGGGTTTTCAAAAAATAAATGCCGCTCATACGGTGGGATCAAGAATTGAATACGAGAATAATATGGGCAGATTCCGCAACAGCGATATTGACTTTCTTGCCGATCTTATCGAAGAAGTCTTTATGATCCGCGTAGATGACTATGCGTATGTAAATACGAAAGGCTTCAGGGAAATTGTCGATCTATTCGGAGGAGTCGAAATTAACGTTCCTGTCCGGATGAAATATGACGATCCGACGCAGGATCTTTATATTGACTTACAGCCGGGACTTCAAAGGCTGAACGGTGAAAAGGCCGAATGGTTTGTAAGATTCCGCCAGGGATATGATAATAACGGGGTATTCAGACAATATTCGGATGAATTCAGAAAGGAAAACCAGAATGAATTCCTGAAAGCCTTTTTCAAGCAGCATGTTAACTTAAAAAATATCGGAAAGGTTGACGAACTGAGCAAATTAATCGGTGAGAACATCAGAACGAGTGTTATAGGAGTTCAGAAAATATCGGAATACATGAATCTTCTCCGTAAGGTGCTTAATAAAAATTACGATCAGCAGTCGCAGATTATCGAAAGCTTCGATAAAAATATTAACGGAGTTTATTTTAAGATAATAAGGACCGAATAAAAGCCAGGATTTATTTGTATTCGCTGTAATACTTGGCGACCGTCGAAAATCCGAGTTCCTTAAGCGATTCAATGACAAACTGCTGAATAACGGAGGAATGTATAGGGTCGGTATTATAGGAATTTATTTTTTCCTCGACAACCTGACCGACTTTTTTTATATCGGAGCTTGCCATCGGTGCTCCAGCGGAATCGGAGGCATATTCAATAGTCAGCAGTACCTTATTTATATCGAAATCCTGTAAGCGCCCGTCCCTTTTTATTACTTTCATGTGAATCAACTCCTAAAAAGTTGTAAAGCCGGCAGCCGTATTTCCGTGTTCAGCCAATTATATTATAAAACGAACAGGCAATATTTGCAAAGTATTACAAAACAAAAAGAGCATATGATTATATTATGGTTATCTCAAAGATAATTAACAACCATTTTTGCCGAGCTGTCATACAAAAGGTAAATT
>JAAYXD010000254.1 GCA_012516065.1 Clostridiaceae bacterium | reverse complement strand
GTAAGCGTCAAAGAAACCCTCACATAGTATATCGGTTGTGTAGTTGATACAATCACAGTAAAACAAGTTGAAAAAGTTGAAAAAGTAGGCCAACTTTTTCAACCAGGAATGGAGTGATTGTATGGAAACACAGAAAGTAACAACAGAGTTTCGTATGTCACAATGGACAAAAATAATTCAAAGCCGTATCGACAGCGGGTTAAGTATCAAAGATTTTTGCCAGGCAAATGGGATAAGCAGACATGCGTATTTTTACTGGCAAAAGAAATTACGAGAAAGAGCCTGTACAGCAATTGAAGCAGCGGAAGAAACCAGAAGTATAGTGCCGGGGGGATGGATGCAGCTGGCACCGAAGAGAGAGTACGCCGTAAAAGAAACACTGGGAATTGAGATCAATGGCTGTAATATCACAGTTGATGCAGAAACAGATCTTGAACTGCTGAAAAAGGTATGCAGGGTGTTGATGTCGCTATGATAAGATGGAATGATAAACCAGTTTATCTATGCTGCAAATGCACGGATATGAGAAAATCTATCAATGGTCTGATAACAATTGTGCAGGAAAGTTTTTCCCTCGATCCTTTTATGGATGCGTTGTTTGTGTTCTGCAACAGGAACCGGAACAGGCTAAAAATCCTGGAATGGGACGGAGATGGATTTTGGTTGTATTTTAAGAGATTGGAACGAGGATGCTTCCGTTGGCCAACGGAAGGAGATTGTGCCACAATGCTTCTTGACGTGAATGAGTTATCCTGTCTGATTGATAGTGCCAGACTGGAGAAAAAGCTTAGCAGAAAGGAGGTACTCGAGCGGCAAATTTCATAAAAAACACCAGGAAGAGCAGTACAAAATGTGCCGAAAATCTGGATTTTAAGCGGGTTTTATGGTATAATTACCATATGGAAACGCAAGAGATTACGGTAGAAAAACTGCTTAAGATAATTGAAGAAAAAGACCGCACGATTGCTGAGTTAAAGCAACAAGTTCAATGGTTCATGGAACAAATCCGCCTTGCAAAGCACAGGCAATTTGGCATTTCAAGTGAACAGACCAATGTTCATCAGATGAATCTTTTCAACGAAGCAGAAGCGGCTGCTGATTTAACTGCGCCTGAACCTTCATTATCAGAGGTAAAGGCGCATTATCGTAAAAAGAGGACCCGACTGACAACAGATAAACTGCCGGAAGACTTGCCTGTCGAGATAATCGAGCATGAACTGCCGGAAAGTGAACGAATCTGTTCGGACTGCGGCAGTGAGATGCATACAATGGGCAGGGAAATCCGTGAGGAATTAAAGATAATACCTGCGAAAGCAGTGATTGTACGGCATGTAAGACATGTATATTCATGCCGGAATTGCGAAGAAACATCGGATCGGGTGCCTGTTGTAAAGGCAGATATGCCTGAGCCTGTCATAAAAGGCAGTTTTGCATCTCCGGAAACGATAGCGCATATAGCAACGCAAAAATTCATGATGGCATCGCCATTATACCGGCAGGAACAGGAATGGAAGCAAAATGGTATTCTGCTATCAAGGCAGACTATGTCAAACTGGCTTATCAAAGCTTGTGAGGAATGGCTGGAACCGATATACGAGAAAATGAAGCAACGATTATGCAGCCACGATGTACTGCATGGGGATGAAACGGTATTGCAGGTGTTGAAAGAGCCAGGGAAGGCTGCTCAGTCGAAGAGTTACATGTGGTTGTTCCGGACAAGCGGAGAAGCGAAACATCAGATTATACTATATGACTACCAGCCTGACAGGAAACATACGCATCCGGAAGAATTCCTGAAAGGTTTTTCGGGCTATCTTCATGCCGACGGGTATGAGGGGTATCACAAGCTGCCTGAAAACATCACTGTTATTGGTTGTTGGGCGCATATGCGGCGAAAACTGGTTGAGGCGATGAAAGCATTGCCAAAGGATAAGCAGGCTGATTCAAATGCAGCAAAAGGGGTTGAATACTGCGATAAACTGTTTCATTTAGAGAGACAGTTTGCTTTGCTGACCCCTGAGGACCGGCGCAGGGAACGAGAAAGATTGTCAAAACCTTTAATGGATGAATTTTATGACTGGATTGGGAACTTGAATGCCTTGCCCAAAATCCTTCTTGGAAGAGCAGTACAATATGCCCGGACACAGCGCAAATATCTTGAACGATATTTGCTGGACGGACGTCTGGAAATATCAAACAACCGGGCGGAGAGAAGCATCAAGCCCTTTGTGATCGGCCGAAAAAATTGGATTTTCTGCAATACACCAAACGGAGCAAGAGCCAGTGCAGTGTATTACAGCCTTATTGAAACAGCGCGAGAAAACGGATTGAACCCGTTTGAATATTTGTCATGGATTTTTACACAGGTCCCTAATCTGGGGAAAACAGGCTATGTAACCACAATTGAAGACTTTTTACCCGGAAGTACGAAGATACCGCAAAAGGTATATATACCGAAGCCCAAAAGGCAAGATCCTGAAAAATATGCGTGGGAAGAAGAAGACATATGAATGCTGGCGAACATACTACATTTATGATTAATTTCATCTCAGATTTCATTAACGGTGAAATAGATCGTTATTTTTTCGATTTGGATTATTCCGCCTATGTAATAGAGCATTTCCCGTATATGGAGCTTGAGGACAGCAGATTAGCGGACAGGTTCGCCAATACGGTTGATCTGGCGTATGAACGCGGAACTGCCCTTGGCCTGTCGGATGAAGAATTTAGGATTGAAATCTCCAATGCTTTTGATAAATGGTTAGGCGGTAAGAAGCCTGATAGATCTTAGTGCTGTCTGCCAGCGTTTGACGCTTAC
>JAAYXD010000035.1 GCA_012516065.1 Clostridiaceae bacterium | reverse complement strand
TGTTATCACTTCGACACCCCAACATTTATTATAGAACCCAAATTCCTAATATCGTATACGTTTACACTGATTATTCATATTTTTTCAAAAATACCTTATACCCTTTGTATGACGCATAAACGTCGATCTTACTTGTCACTTCAAACGGCGAATGCATGCTTAGAACGGGTGCTCCGCAGTCGAGCACATCAATACCGAGGTTTGCAATGTATCTTGAAATTGTTCCGCCCCCACCTTTATCAACGGCTCCGAGTTCGGTTGAATGCCACGGGACATCATTTTCATTGAAAAGCTTTCTTATCTTCGCGAACATTTCGGCATGCGCATCCGAAGCGCCGGCTTTACCGCGCGCGCCGGCATATTTCAGAACCGCGATTCCTTTGCCCATATAAGCGGCGTTCAGCTTGTCATGCGTCCCTTCATAATTCGGATCAAACCCTGCGTTCACATCGGCGGACAGCATCGCGGAGTTATTAAGGCAGCGGCGGAGAACAATGTCGGAATAATCCTTTGTTGTGAGATAACATAAATCCGCAAGAAAATCTTCCAAAAAACGTGATTCCGCGCCCGTGTTACCTACGCTTCCTATTTCCTCCTTGTCGGTAAGCACGCAGACCGAGGTGTATTCGGGATCGTCAACATCGAAAATTGCCATCATCGCCGTATAAGCACATACTCTGTCATCCTGCCCGTAAGAGCCAATCATGCCCCTGTCAAATCCGATATCTTTTGCCTTGAATGCGGGAACAAGCTCAAGCTCGGCACTTAACAAATCCTCTTCCGTAATATCATATTTATCATGCAGGATATTAAGGATATTAAGTTTTACCTTTTCCTTAACATCCTTGTCATCATACGGAATAGAGCCGGCAAGCGCATTAAGTCCTTCACCCGTAAATGCCTCGCCAAGCTTCTTTTCAAACTGCTCTTTTGCAAGATGCGGAAGCAAATCGGTAATCGTGAAAACAGGATCATCCTCGCTTTCGCCGATATTAATTTCAAGAATTGTTCCGTCTTTTCTGATAATAACGCCGTGCAGCGAAAGCGGTATTGTTACCCATTGATATTTCTTGATTCCGCCGTAATAATGCGTTTTCAGGAAAACCATATCGGTATTCTCAAAAACCGGGGTTTGTTTTAAATCCAGCCGCGGCGAGTCGATATGCGCCCCGAGCATTCTCGTGCCTTTTTCCAGTGGTTTCTTGCCGATAACCGCAAAAACAATCGCTTTATTTTTTATAACACGGTATACCTTGTCTCCAGGTGTCAGTTCCAATTCATCGGCAATTATTTTGTCAAGGTTCACAAAACCCGCTTTTTCAGCTAACAAAACAGACTCTTTCACATATTCCCGTTCTGTTTTGGCTTTATCAAGAAAATCCTTGTACCCCTCACAGAATTGAAACACTTTCTCCCGGTCCGGTATTTTTTCCCAGGCATTAGCGCTTTTGTACTCAAGTTTTTCAATCAGCTTTTGTCCTCTGCTTTTTTCCGTTGATTCAGACATTTTAAGTCTCCTTTCCATATGTATCGTTCCCATTTTTATATTTTATCATGAATATTATACCACTAATTTTAGTTTCTTATATTCTTTTATTCTCAAATATGCAGCGGATGGTTAACAGGTTGAGACATTGCTTCCGCGTTCCGGGTTGGTACCCGGCCATGGTTCGGGTATTTTCGATATAAAAAAAAGCCCGAAAGAGCCGGGCAAGAGAAGTGCTTCGTTATAAGATAATGCATATCAGGCCGCCGCTTCCCTCATTTACTATTCTTTGCAGTGTTTCCTGCAGTTTCATCTGGGCGTCTTCAGGCATTCTGAACAGCTTGTTCTGGAGCCCTTCGGTAATCAGTTCATGCAGTGATTTACCGAATATGTTCGACTCCCACAGTTTTTCGGGCTGGCCTTCAAACTCCTTAAGAAGGTAATTTACAAGTTCTTCCGACTGTCTTTCCGAGCCTACAAGAGGGGAAATTTCCGTTTCGATATCGGCACGGATCATATGGATTGAAGGGGCGCTTGCGCGAAGTTTTACACCAAACCTGCTTCCCTGGCGGATAATTTCAGGCGGTTCAAGTTTCAGTTCTTCAAGCTGCGGTGTAACAACTCCGTATCCCTTTGTCTTAACTTCATGCAAAGCATATTCGATTTTCCTGTACTCGGTTTTTATTGCGGCGAGTTCCTTCAGAACGCTGAATAATTCGTGCTCGCCTTTGATATTAAGGCCTGTTTCGGCATTCAGAATATTATAGAACAATCCGTCGGCCATGTTGAGTTCCATATTTATACAGCCCTGTCCCAGCTTCATTTCCGAGATCCGGCCGTTTTTTATAAAATCGTAATTGTTGAATTTATGTGCGTTATCATTAATTTGCCTTATCGTTGCTTTTTCTTCAAACACTTCATTAATCGCCCTTATGATGTCATTTTTCAGCCAATGCTGGTTATCAAGCCGTGTAACCCAGCGCGGAATATCAATCGCTATCTCGCGGACGGGGAATTCATACAGAATCGTCTTCATCACATAATGAATATCCCTTATTGTCATGTTAAGACAGTCCATCGGTATTACCGGTTTTCTGTATTTTTCACTAAGCTGTTCGGCCATTTGTCTTGTTTCGGGGTTATCGGGAAAAGCCGAGTTTAGAATAACTATAAATGGCTTATTGGTAGCTTCGAGCTCGGCAATTACCTTTTCCTCTGCTTCCTCATATTCTTCTCTTGGTACGTTCGTAAATGACCCATCGGTTGTAATAACAACTCCGATAGTCGAATGCTCGCGTATGACTTTTCTTGTTCCCATTTCCGCCGCTTCTTCAAACGGTACCGCATGATCAAGCCACGGGGTGTGGACCATTCTCGGCAGTTCATCTTCCAAATACCCTAAAGCGCTTTTAACAAGATATCCTACGCAGTCGACAAGCCTTACCTTCATTGTTGCGTTATCATCCAATGAAATTGTAACCGCCTCGTTCGGCACAAACTTCGGCTCCGTAGTCATTATCGTGCGACCCGAACCGCTCTGCGGCGTTTCGTCGATAGCTCTTTGCCTATCGTATTGATTTGGGATATTCGGAACTACAAGGCCATCCATAAACCTTTTGATGAATGTCGATTTTCCCGTCCTGACAGGGCCAACAACACCGATGTAAATATCTCCGTTTGTTCTTTCGGCTATATCTTCATATATCCTGTAATCTCTTTCCACGGCTTTTCCCCCTCTGTTAAATTTTCATAAAAACAAGTTTATCCGCGTTCCTGTTATGAAAAAGCATAAATCGGGTCACTTAATCCAATATAATATATTGAACAAGTCCATTAATTATGCCAAAAAAATAAAGCCCAAAGGGCTATTTTTGTAACTTTACTTTATGGGATACTTGATATCAGGAGAGCTAAGATTTAGCGCATTTTGAGCAAATTCCGTAAAATTTAACTCTGTGATCTTTTACAACAAATCCGTAACCTTCATAAATTTTTTCTTCTATTTCATCAAGAAGATCTTCCTCTACTTCGGTAATCTCGCCGCAGCATTCGCATATAAGATGGTGATGCCTGTGCTGCTGGCCTTCACGGTGCAGTTCGTACCTCACACAGCCGTCGCCGAGGTCGACCGTATAAATATAGCCCAGCTCTTCAAGCACGGGAAGCGTCCTGTAAACAGTCGCGACCCCAACATCGGGATACTTCTTTTTCACAAGTTCATATATTTCCTGGCTGCTCAAATGTTCTCCGTCATGTTCCATGACTACTTCCAGAACCGCCTTACGCTGTTCGGTTATTTTATAACCCTTTTCCCGCAGCAACTGCGACAGATCATCCTTGCTGTTTTGTACCAAAAAAACAAATCCTCCTTAAATAAACTGCTAAATAAATTATATCATGAATTTTTTAAAATCGTAAGATTTTTACTTGGCGGAGCCAAGGGCAGCCGGGCACCGGCTGTATAAATACATGATACAATGTTCTCGGGTACCCGGTCGAAATCTTTGATTTCGGTAACAGGTGAGGTTATTTTATCATGAATTTTAAAAAATCGTAAGATTTTCACTATTCCAACTGTTCCGGCCCTCCGGTTTCACTATCCGGGGCTGTTTCAGGCTCTGCGGGTTGATCGCCCGTTTCTCCATCCTCCAATCCACCGGTTTCATACCGCCTGTTCCTTCCAAAGTACACAACAAGAACATAAATTAAAAATATAGTAACGCTTTCGGTCACATATACATGAATAAAAAGTATGTTCGCTACGATAAGCAAAAAAAATATAAGTGCTATCCAGGCTAAAATCCTTTTTATCATAATTCACCCTGTTCCTTGCCTACGTCTTTTTTGCTCCTGCGTTTCTGCAGCCAGTCGTGAATTTTTGCTTCATATCCGTTTTGAGTAGGATGATAATACAGCGTTCCTTTAATTTCTTCGGGAAGATAGTCCTGATCAACAATGTTGCCCGGGAAATTATGCGCGTATAAATATCCTTTGCCGTAACCGAGCTCAGCCATTCCTTTAACCGGAGCATTCCTTAAATGCATCGGAACCTCACCGGTGTTTTTCGTTTTAACATCCTCCAAAACTGCTTCTATTCCTTTATAGCAGGAATTTGACTTGGGGCTTGTTGCGACCATAACTGCGGCATGGGCAAGCAGTATTCTGGCTTCCGGCATCCCTATGCGTTCAACTGCCTGGGCAGCGGCAACCGCTACCAAAAGCGCGTTAGGATTAGCCATCCCTACATCTTCCGAAGCGCAGACGATTATTCTCCGGGCCAAAAACTCAGGCGTTTCCCCGGCATAAAGCGCTCTGCCGAGATAGAACAAAGCTGCGTCGGGATCACTTCCGCGCATTGATTTTATAAAAGCGCTTATATTGTCATAATGGGCTTCATACGATTTATCAAAACGTACCGCTCTTTTCTGTATGCATTCCTCGACAACGCTTGTCGTTATTTTATACCTTCCGTTTTCGTCCGTTTCGGATGTCAGAACTGCAAGCTCAAGCGCGTTCAACGCAATCCTTGCGTCGCCGCCCGCAAGTTCGGCCAAAAGTTCAAGCGCTTCCCTGTCAATATCTATATCAATGTTTCCAAGCCCGCGTTCTTTATCATTAAGCGTTTTATTAATTATTTCAATGATATTTTCTTTTGTTAAAGGATTGAGCATAAAAACGGTGGAACGTGAAATTAACGCCTTATTTACTTCAAAAAACGGATTTTCGGTTGTCGCGCCTATAAGGACAACGAGCCCGTTTTCCACGTAAGGGAGCAGTGCGTCCTGCTGGGCTTTGTTAAAGCGGTGTATTTCGTCTATGAACAGGACACAGCGTCCGGACGGGTTAAGAAATGTATTTGAAGTCTCCTCAATAATCTGTTTTATGTCCTTAACCCCGGCAGTAACGGCGTTTAGCTGGTGAAAAACAGACTTCGTCGTATTCGCGATTACACGCGCAAGCGACGTCTTCCCCGTTCCCGGAGGACCATAGAGTATTATTGACGATATCCTGTCTGCGCGAATCATTCTTTCAAGCAGCTTGCCCTTGCCCACTATATGTTCCTGGCCGACGAAGTCCTCAAGTGTCCGGGGC
>JAAYXD010000034.1 GCA_012516065.1 Clostridiaceae bacterium | reverse complement strand
TATGAAAGAAGAGTCAAATAAAGATAAAGTACTCTCTTATCTTAAAGAAGTCGTAAGCGCTGACAGAAACAGGGTTGTCGTTGAGGGAATGACAAACCTCGGGCTTGTTGAAATGACGCGCAAAAAGGTGCGCGGTTCACTCAGGGATGCAGTAACAAAACCCTGCCCCGTATGCGGGGGGACAGGCCGGTTAATCCAGCAGCCCAGCCAGCGCAGTTCCGTATAATGTGGAATTTTCGGCTTTTACGAATTCACTGTAAATATTAAGCCGCTTTCTGACAAAATCAATCATATAGTAATTGATTTTTTCATTAAGCAGTTTGCTTTTATAAAAAGTCGAGCCTTCCGCGGATATGCAGACAGGACGGCACGGGTTTTTGCCAGCGCCTGTCTTTTTCATAACAGCCGCGAGGTTAACAGCCGACAACACGGCGGCCCTGTCAAAAAAGGCGTCAATAAGTTCATAAAGCGACACACGATCTTTTTCGCTGCCTTTTGAAAGGCACGCCAGTTTATTATCGCCATAGGGATAAGCACAAAAATCATCAATCTCTTTTGATTCAATTGATGAGACGTCTGCCAGTTTTTCCTCGAAAGACTTGGAAAAACAGCCGTTTGCTGCGGCCGCCCTGATAAACTCCAGCAAAAGACCGCCCTGGTAAGCGCCGGAAATCATTTTCTCAAACAACTGCTCGCCGGGTTTTTCGGTAAGGCTGTCAAACGACTCATCAACGGGTGTTCGCGGAGCATTTGCGTATCCGCCCGATTCAATATTTATTATGCAGTTTCCGGGTTTGTTCTTAAGATGGTCGCTTTTCAGTATATTGAAATTATTCTCGATATAACAACTGTTTGTACCTGTTCCAAGGATAAATCCTATGTAGCTGTCATAGACCCGGTCGACGTACACGGCTTTCGCGCCAAGCAAGGACGCCACGGTATCGTTAAGTATAACAATATTTTCAATATCCAGGCCTTTTTCGGCAAGAGCGTTCTTCAGTGGTTCGCCTATAAGGGAATTTACAATACCGTTTATTTTTACTTCCTTGCTTAGGCTAATGGCTCTTCCGTCCCTGTTCGGCAGAATTTCCGCCGGGAAAGAGAAACAAAAGCCTATTTTTTTGCTTTTGCCCGCCAGTGGGACAATGTACGAGGCCAGGGTTGAAAAAAACTCTTCTTTCGTAATGGTTTCTTTTATTCCGAGCATTGGATATTTCTTAAAATATGATATCGAAGGGGTAATATAATCAAAGTTCACCAGCGCTATTCGAAGATTTGTACCGCCAGCGTCTATTACAATAACATTGCTGCGTTTTTCGGGGATATCGTCGATCGAAATATATGTAGGAAGCATTTTTAATGAACTGTTTTCTCCCGCAAGGCCTTTTTCCATTTCATTTACGAACATGTCGAGGTTTTCTTCAAAACAAGCGTAATCGACAATCAAACCGTACTGCCTTATAAATTCTTTCATAAGCATATCCGTACTACCCCTTTACTGATATAATGTTCTCCGGTACCCGTTTGAGGTTATTATATCATGAATTTCAAGAAAATCGTAAGATTTTCATTTGGTGTAAACAAAAGCAGCCGGGCATCGGCTGCAAAAATTCATGATACAATGTTCTCGGGCACCCGTTCGAAGTTATTATAGCATAAAACACCCGAAGCAGGACCTGCGGGAACAATGCAATAACCCAGCGGGCGATTCGGGTGCTTTCGGTGACGATGGAAACTATTGCAATTCGAAAATCATAAAAATGCTTTGGAATAATTTTTATATGAAGTATTTTTCCGCAGCCGGAAGTTGACACGCCGAAAAAGCTGTGCTAAAATGTAACGGCGACCGCTCGTGGAAAGGTTATAAATCCGGTTTTTCCGGTACCTTTAACGGCGAGATAGGATGGAGGAGGTACCAAATTAATGTATGCAATAATTGAAACAGGCGGAAAGCAGTACAAAGTAAGAGAAGGTGATGTACTGTTTGTTGAGAAAATTTCCGCTGATGAAGATCAGACCGTTGTTTTTGACAAAGTGCTTGCTGTCTCAAACGATAAGGATTTGACATTCGGAACGCCTTATGTCGACGGAGCTTCCGTGGACGCAAAAGTGCTTGGACACGGAAAGGGAAAGAAAATTATTGTTTTTAAATATAAGCCGAAAAAGGGTTATAGAAAAAAGCAGGGACACAGGCAGCCATATACGAAAGTGCAGATTGAAAAGATTAACGTGTAATATGATCATTGCTGAATTTTATCAGGATAGCGAGGGAAAGATCCGGGGTTTTAAGGTCCGGGGCCATGCGGGTTACGACAGCTCCGGAAGGGACATTGTCTGTTCGGCCGTATCGGCCGTTGTATATACGGCTCTCGGAGGAATGAATGAGCTGGCCGGTTTCAGGAATTTCGAGGAAAAGGACGGGGAATACATTTCCTGTTTTATTCCGGATAACCTTACCGCCGAGCAGCTTTTTACCGCGGATATAATATTAAACACAATGATGATCGGTCTAAAACAAATTGAAGCGGAATACGGGCAGTATATCCGCATCCGGTATAAGGAGGTGTAAACCGTGATAAAGGTAAATTTACAGTTTTTCGCGCATAAAAAAGGAGTAGGAAGCACAAAAAACGGACGTGACAGTGAATCCAAACGCCTGGGTGTAAAAAGAGGCGACGGTCAGTTTGTAAAGGCTGGAAATATACTCGTCCGGCAGAGGGGTACTAAGATTCACCCCGGAAAGAATGTCGGAATTGGCGGTGACGATACATTGTTTGCGTTGGTCAGCGGTGTTGTAAAATTTGAAAGAATGGGGAAAAATAAAAAGAAAGTGAGTATTGTTACCGAATAAATAATTTAGATGCCGAGGGGACGAGGATATCGTCCCCTTTTTTGTCTATGGCAATTTTATAGAAAAACACAAGCCTTAGTTACGGAGGTAAAAATATGTTTGTCGATATTGCGGAAATTTATATAAAAGCAGGAGACGGCGGAAACGGGATAGTATCATTCCGCAGGGAAAAATACGTTCCGGCCGGTGGCCCCGACGGAGGAGACGGGGGAAACGGCGGAAATGTCATATTAAAAGCCGAGAATAAACTCAGGACGCTTGCGGATTTCCGCTATAAGAAGCATTACAAGGCGGAGAGGGGAGCGGACGGCGGAACCAGTAAATGCACGGGAAAAAAAGGAGAAGATTTAATAATAAAAGTGCCTGTGGGAACTATTGTAAAAGATAAGGAAACCGGTATAATCCTTGCGGACCTGAAGCACGACGGGCAGACGGAGGTTGTTGCAAAAGGCGGTACAGGCGGAAAGGGCAATGCCAATTTTGCAACACCGACAAGGCAGGCGCCTAATTTTGCTAAAAACGGGACACCCGGGGAAGAAAAGTGGATTATCCTGGAACTGAAGCTTTTGGCCGACGTGGGGTTGATAGGTATGCCGAATGTCGGAAAGTCAACCATATTATCGGTTGTTTCGTCCGCAAAACCCAAAATTGCCGATTACCATTTTACTACACTGACGCCTAATTTGGGTGTTGTCTCAATAGATGAAGGCGAAAGCTTTGTTATGGCGGATATTCCGGGCCTTATTGACGGCGCTCATAAAGGGGTCGGTCTTGGCCATGATTTTTTAAAGCATATCGAACGCACGAAGCTGTTGATTCATGTCGTTGACATATCGGGCGTCGAAGGGCGCGATCCCGTTGATGACTTCAATACCATAAACAAAGAATTGAAATATTACAATTCCGAGCTTGCAAAGAGACCCCAGGTAGTGGCCGCGAACAAAACGGATATCCTTACCGATGAAAAGGTTTTGGAACGCCTTGCTGCGGAAGCCGGAAAGCTTGGATATAAAGTATTTCCCATAAGCGCAGCGACAGGCAGCGGAATAAAAGAACTGATCCGTTATGCTTATGAACAGGTAAGGAGCCTTCCGGAACCTGTGCTCTTTTCGCCTGATCAGGATATAACCGTCTACAGGGCGGAAGAAAAAGAAGAATATACAATACATGTGGAAAACGGGGTATACGTCGTGGACGGCCCGTGGATAAACAGGCTTCTGCGCGGGATTAACTTCAACGATATCGAATCGCTTAGGTATTTCCAGCGGTCTTTGAAACAAAAAGGCGTTATTAATGCTCTAGTGGAAAAAGGCATAAAAGAGGGAGATACCGTTCGCGTAGGGAAAGATATGGAGTTTGAGTATATACCATAAAACCCTGAACTTAAACTTAACAGCCCTGCTTTATTTGCATTTGTCAAACAAATAATTATAGCATAAAAAAGTATATTTTTGAACACATTTTACAAAAAATGCGTGTTTTTTTGCGTAAAATGTTAGCGTTGGTCTATTTATGCCGGATTTCATGCTTTATATCCCAAAGCCATTGAACTAAATAATCAATCCGATTAAAATGAGCATAAGGCATGACATTCCGTACCCACACCCCCCCCAAATCAAAATAAGGGTACAGAATGTTTATGCTTATTCAGGTGGTGATTGTATTGGCAAAACGCATCACTGCTTCAGTAATCCGGTATATCTCGGCTCATTGCCCCGATAAATCGGAAGAGGATCTCGAGATTATCGGGTATGGTCTCGAAGGAATAATAATAACAGTGCCAAAAATTGTTTTTATTTTTGCTGTAGGATATTTATTAAATATTCTTCAGCCGCTTTTCTTTGCGATATTGTCCTTCGGAATTCTCAGATCATTTGCTTCAGGGGTGCATTTAAAGAACGACTGGGCGTGCCTGTTTTTTTCAACGGTTGTATTTCTTTCAATTACATACGCAGGAATATACGTACCTTTACCAAGACTAATAAATATATCCATGTTTCTGGTTTCGTTTATCCTGCTGGTATTATACGCACCTGCGGATACCGAAGAACGTCCGCTTGTCGTTCCGAGGATCAGACAGGAACTTAAGGTTTTATCCCTTATTTTTACAGGACTAATGTTCATTATTATGCTGCTATTGCCGAGCGGTCATGTCATCGGTAACATTTTCGCATGGAGCGCTGTTGCCGAAAGCGTCATGACAACACCGGCAATATATTATATCCTGAATAGGAGGTATCGGAATTATGAGTACTATGAAACGTAAAATCGCCGGGGTTATTGCCGAGGTTGGCAAAAGGACGGCAATTCAGAACTCAAAGCAGTCGATGTTTTTCTTCTTTAAAGAGCCGAAGATGCCCGCGAGTTTAATCAGAAAGCAGAAATAACGCTGATTTGTTCCGGTCACCAGGTGTAAAAAGAGAAAAATAAGCGGTAATTATCTGCTTATGCGTTAGCCGCTGCCAGGGAAAACCAGTTCCTGGAAGAACATATTTTGATCCACGGTTGTCTTTAAAGAAACAGAGGGGTATTGGGCCAGTATGTTTTTAACATTACACAGGCCTAACCCTCTGTTTTTTCCTTTCGTTGAAACCCCGCGCTTGAAAAGCTGGTTAATGTTCGGCAGGTTAAGGTAAGTATTCGCGATAATTATGGAAGTGGAGCCGTCACATGTTTCAATGCCTACATGGAGCTCTTTCATTTCGGATTCGACAGACGCCTCGATCGCGTTGTCGATAAGTATGCCTACAATTTTGCATAAATCTATTATATCCATGCCTTTAAACCATACTTCCGAAAAAATATTAACATAAACCTTCAGCCCCATCGATACCGCCTGGTTCAGCTTATATGACAAGATGCCCTTTAATCCGGTCTGCTTGATAAAATTCAATGAGGACACTATATGATTTTGAGGACTTTCCCTGTATTCCTTCAGAACCGAGTTGTAATAATAACTCTTCAGTTCGTCAATCCGTCCGCTGTCGATATAGCCTTTCAGCGAGAACAAAACATTCAGAAAGTCATGCTTCTGGTTTCGGATGTCCTGATAGAGGCTTTCGATAATCTGTGTATACTCAATAAGCTGTTCATATTCCTTTGCCTGCTGCTCCATTAATAAAGCCTGCTTATTTACTGAAAAATAGGAGAGGACAAGGAACAGGCATACAAAAAAGTATATCGCGAACGCAATCAGGTTGAAAACAATTACTGCGGACGGATTTGCAGAAATAATCTGTTTATTGAAATAAAGGTTAAGCGTACAGATAAAGACAATAAAAACAATACAACTGAAAAAGAAAAAATTAGTGCTGATTTTGGATATATGCTTTTTCCCGTGAACAATCTGTTTGATAATTATAACCAATATGGTAATGAAAAGAAAACTCAGGTTGGCAATACCTATATATAATAGGTTATTAAGGCTTAGGTAATCAAACTTTAAAAAATTAACAAAGAAAAAAAGAAGACCAAAGTCTCCTACTACAATAATAAAAAGACTTACCAACGATAACGCGAGCGATTCAAAATAATTAAGACGGTAAATAAACTTAATTATTATTGACGAAGCGACAAGCACTACCGAAAACCTTATCCCGGGTATTTCAATGAGACTGTAGATCACATAGTTTACAGCGAAAAAGGTGCCGAATAAAAAAACTTTGCTTATCGTGTTTCTTTTTACATTCCCGAAATTCATGTATATTACGATAAGCAGATGTATAAGGGAAACGGTAAAAACCCTTATTATCTGTTCAGGAGCGAACACGGTTTACCAGCTCCTTCCACTTCTGCTTCGAAACGTCGCAAACCTTCCCGTCATTCATAACAACCGAATAGTACCGGCTTCCCCCAAGCTTTTTGATTTGACGCGTATTAATGATATATGAACGGTGGCATTGATAGAAGCGGCTGTCCAATTGTTTTATCAACGATTTCATAGTATCGTAAAACTCTATGCAGGTACCGTTTTTAAGAATGCAGTGGAGCATTCTCGAACCCGGCCTCGTTTCAAAATACATAATGTCATTAAGCTTTACGGTATAAAAATTATTATAGCTTTTCAGTGTTATCTGCCTTGTCACATCGACATTTCCAAGCAGGACCATTTCTCTCAGGACCGTATCTATGCATTCCTGTATTCTTTTTTGGATATTCTCGTCCTGTTTATAGATATAGTCAAGGGCTTTGAGTTTGTACTGGAAAACTTTAAGGCTCAATTCGGGATGCGATGTTATGAAAATTATATAAGCCATAATGTCTATTTTGCGGATTTGCCTCGCAAGTGTCAGGCCGGATGCGTTTTCCTGGTTCAGTATTATATCCATGAAATAAACATTGATATGGCCGAGATTTGCCTCTGCGAAATCGATGACTTTTTCAAAATTGTCCTGGAACAAATGGATATGACAGTCGAGGTTTTTCTTCGCGGTATACTCGGTTATGATGCTTTTTATAATCGCCGCGGTATTCGGATTATCCTCACATATAACAAAATTATACATTTTTCCTCCCTAAATCTCCTAATGTATATTT
>JAAYXD010000033.1 GCA_012516065.1 Clostridiaceae bacterium | reverse complement strand
TATTTATACTTTTGTACTATTATATAATTATTTTGTTAAAACGCGCAAATAGGTGGAATATGATGATATAGAAAGAACAGGAGGTATAAAGTTGCCCTTGGTATTAGTCATTGACGATGACCCTTCAATATTGGATAATCTCGAATTCAACCTTAAGCTGTATGGTTATGATGTATTAAAAGCACAGGACGGTTATTCGGGCATTGACATTTTTAAATGCCGCGCTACGGAGATTGATGCCGTTGTTACCGATATGAAAATGCCGGGCTTGTCTGGGCTTGACGTAATCAAAAACATTCTTGAAATTGATCCTGATATCGGGATAATCGTTTTTATAGGGCACGGTGATACCGAAAACGCCGTTGCCGCGATGCGTGAAGGAGCAGTAAACTACATCCAGAAACCATTCAAAATGGACAACCTTCTTTTAAGTATAGAAAGC
Source organism: Clostridiaceae bacterium (assembly GCA_012516065.1). Lineage (GTDB taxonomy): Bacteria > Bacillota > Clostridia > DSM-8532 > DSM-8532 > DTU069. The sequence goes on along the minus strand of JAAYXD010000033.1, from coordinate 13,606 downwards.
GCAATGGAAAAAAGAAAAATGCTGAAAGAGCACAAAATCCTGCAGAAAAAACTGCTTGAAAAAACGAAGTATCTGCAGGAACTGCATGACTCGGCACAGCGAATTCTCATTAACTACATGCCTAAAAAACTACCCGATTTTGATATGTTTGATACGGCCTGCATATACCGCAACTGCGAAAAAGTCGGCGGCGACATGTATGACGTATTCGAAACTGACCGCTATCTATTCTTCTACATATTTGACGTTGCGAGCCACGGCATTCTTGCGGCCGTGAATACGCTAATAATAAAAGCACATTTCTGTGCCGTTAAATACTATCCACCCGATGAGAGCAACATTAAAAGAATATTCAACGACATAAATCTCGAATTATGTAAAAATACTTCAGCAGCCATTATGGCTACTGCGTTCGCGGGATGCATCGACAAACAGTCAAGACGCTTATATTATATTTCAGCGGGGCATATAGACCAATACATAGTAAGAAACGACTGTCTTGTTGCTCTGCAATCCACCGGAACGATACTCGGTTCCTTTGAGAATATATCTTTCGAGATAAAAAGTCACGAACTCGAATGCGGGGACAAAATTCTGCTGTTTACCGACGGTATTACCGATGTGAGATGCAATGATTCGGTTTTAGGAACAGAGTGTTTAAAAAAGATAATTGAAAAAAATAAGGAAAAACCAATTAAGCAGCTGGTTAATTCCGTCTATGAGAAAGCGATCGAGCTATCGGACGGTTCCCCCGACGATGACATTACAATCCTCGGGCTGCAGGTAACCAAATAATAAGTATAATTAAGAGGGTTTTTAGAATATGCCGGACAGTATTCTGAAAGAAAAACTGAATAACGCGATATTTGAAATTTTTGGGCTATCGGACACAAAAGCAAATATGGAAGACCTTCTCAATGACCTTCTGAATATAATTAAAAATTCATTGGATATACCTGCCGTATTCATATGCCTGTATAACAACATTACGAAAAGCCTCAGCATGCTTTCCAAAGCCGGACCTGACACGGCAGGCCTCGAAACGTCGTGTTACCCGAAAACGGGCCGATCGTGTGCCGGAGCTGTCACTGCAAAATGTTCAGGCGCGTATTACAAGTCCGGGGTCTGCTCGGAAGATATACCGCACGGGTTATTAAACGGCAGCAGGTTCAAATCATATGGTACGGAACAGGAAATGTGCGTGATTCACGTTCCGTTATTATCGGACAACACGATTACGGGAATACTTCACATGATCGTCCCGAAAAACCTTGAAAAGCTTTATCTTGACCATTCGCACCTTTTGATGCAGTTTTCAAACGGGATTCAAGCAAAGCTGAAAACACAAAAACTTGAAGATGAACTTCAAAAATACGCCGACAACCTCGAGCAAATAATAAAAATGAGAACGGATCAACTCAGGGAAAAGGACGCGCAGTTAGTGCAGGCCGGGAAGCTTGCGACGCTTGGGGAAATGGCTACAGGTATCGCGCATGAGATAAACCAGCCTCTCGGAGCAATAAGCCTTATCGTTGAGGGAATTCAAAAAGCGAAATCCGTCGGGAAACTGACCGATTCACTGCTGGATGAAAAACTTGAATCGATCCACCAGCAGATTGACAGGATAAATAAAATTATAAAACATTTAAGGGTATTCGGAAGAAGCACGCCCGGAACTGCGGATATAATAGATATAAACAGGCCGCTGAGAGACGTATTTGAATTAATAGGCCGTCAGCTTGAGAATCACAATATAACGGTGGAATTCGAGCTTGAAAAAAATCTGCTCGTTTCGGCGGACAGCAACAGGCTTGAACAGGTATTCCTAAACATAATCAGCAACGCTCGCGATGCCCTTGATGAACAGGAAGGCACGCTGCTACAGTTGAAGAAAATTGAGCCCGTGCCTAAATGGGTCCGGGAATGGGAGAAAAAAATCAAAATCCGCTCATACAGGTTTGCAAACAAGGTTATCGTAGATATTGAGGATACAGCTTACGGCATGCCGAAGCATATACTGGACAGGCTGTTTGAACCGTTCTTTACCACCAAGGAAGTCGGAAAAGGAACCGGGCTCGGTTTATATATCTCATACGGAATCGTACGCGATTACGGCGGAGATATTAAAGTGAATTCAAAACCCGGCACAGGTTCCGTTTTCTCAGTTATCCTCCCTTCGGCTTCAGGAACATCGCAATAAGGACAGGACGTTGGACAGCATTGAAAAATCCCGGTTAATCAACCGGGATTTTTTGTTTATCAAGATTGTCGAACTCTTCCAGGAGCTTCATTTGAGCCTGCAGTATCGCGGCAGCTTTGCTCCTGTAAACGGATAGATCTTTTTTTAACCGTTCAAACTCAAACTGGATTTTTATAACTTCCCTGTTTCCTTCTTCAATAATGCTCCGGCATTTCGCCTGGGCTTCGTTAATAATGTTTTCAGCTTTCTTTTCGGCATTGGCTATTATTTCGCTACTGGACTGCTGCGCGAGCACAAGACTGTTTTTTAACGTCTCTTCCATTTTCTCGTAATGAGAAAGCCTGTCTTTCAACTCCATTATCTGGTCCTTGGCTTTCATCATTTCACGTATGTAGTCCGAATAATCTTCTATTATTTTCTGGATAACGTCATAAACCTGATCTTCGTTCAGGCCACCCATAACAGATTTACGAAATACAATATTCGATAAATCGTTTGGTGTAAAATTCATTATTAAAACCTCCGTTTGTGTCAAAACAGTTAAGCCGCTACAGCCTTACCAGTATCAGAAGAATTATATGTCTTACGACTCCCAAAACAACATACGCCAGAATGGGCGAAATATCAAACATCAGGTTTCTCCCGAATGACGACTTCGATACCATATTCCTTATCGGTCCCAGGATTGGTTCGGTAACTGAGTGAATAAACACCACAAAAGCGTTCTGCGTTCTAAAAGGAATCCATGACAGTATTACACGTACCAGTATCAGTATCTCAACTACCCTGAAAAATATCTGAACAGCTATCGCTATTTTTGCCGTCATTAATAAGCCTCCGTTACTTCACCCATGGAAAAACCCCTTTGTTTCTGAGATCATCCCTGATTTCTCCCATGATATCGACACTGCTGGGAGTTGCAAGAAAGATGCCCGAAGAAATCTTCTGAATATTTCCATCCAGCGAGTAAACGGCTCCGCTCAGGAAATCGACGATACGTTGAGCAATACTTGTTTCAATATCCTCAACGTTCATTACGATGGATCGGTTTGCCCGTAAATGATCACAAATATCCTTTGCGTCATTGATGTTCTGCGGCAGTACTATTACCACTTTCGTACTGGCGCTGTTGTTGAGGTTAAGTACTTTTCCGTGCGATTTCTTTCCCTTGACGCTTTGATAGTCATTTTTACCTGACTCTTCCATTTCATCATCTTCGTAGATGTCTTCTTCGACATCCTCGGTTTCCCATCCGACAAAATCAAGCACTTTGTTCAGAATGTTTGCCATTTGTATCTTCCTCCCACTCATCTTAAGTAAATATCCGAAGCGCTGCAGTGATATCTTTGCTCTTACCCTTTCGGATAATGCCTTTCTCCAAAGATACTGCTGCCTATACGCACTATGTTGGCCCCTTCTTCAATTGCCACTTCAAAGTCATTGCTCATCCCCATCGATAGATACTGCATATCAATATTATCGATATTTTCCCGGGCTATGTCAATTGAAATATTCTTAAGTTTCCTGAAAACCCAGCGTATATCTTCAGGGTCGCTTGCAAAAGGCGCAATTGTCATAAGCCCTTTAACCCTTATATTCGGGAAATCGGCAATACTCTTCAAAAACGGAACAAGTTCTTCGGGGGAAATACCTGCTTTTGTATCCTCCCCGGAAATATTCACCTGGACAAGAATATCCATTACGCGTCCGACGGCTTCCGCCCGTTTCTGAATCTCCTGCGCGAGGTTCAGCCGGTCGACTGAATGTATCATTGAAACCTTGTCCACGATGTATTTGACCTTATTCGTTTGAAGCCTGCCGATAAAATGCCAATTACACCTCTCTTTCAGTATATCGTATTTTTCGATCAGTTCCTGAACCCTATTTTCACCAAATTCATTAACTTTTTTTTGAACTGCCAGTTCGATTGTACTGACAGGCACTGTTTTCGTAACAGCCACAAGCAGTATATCGTCGGCGCTGCGTCCGCTTTTTTCGGCTGCACGTTTAATCCTTTCCTTAACATCGTTTATATTCGCTTCAATGACCTGTTCCGGAGTCACTACTCAATCACCTGTCCTTGTTCAATATTACGCGGATTAACAACGTATATGTCAAAAACCCGTACCGGGTCGACTTCATTCACACCGGAAGCCGCTTCGATAATAGCGTATGAATCCTGCTCTTCAAGAATTTTCACTCTTTTTATGTCTGCGCGGTTAAAGCGCACAACTATAATATCGGCTGTATTATCTACGTAATTCCTGTTTGTAAGGCTTCTTACCGGGACTTTCAAGCCGCTTATGCTGCTGATTATCAAATCCGCCCTGACATGCCGCAGATGAATCGTCTGTTCAATCATGCTGTCGAACGCCAACACCACCTTTGTTTTGTCTCCGGCCGGCTGTATGGATTCTATCGTGCATGGAATATCAATATCGATATTGTCAATTCTCAAATCGATTTTCTTCCCGGCAGTAAGCCTCTGAGCGTACTTATTGTCAACCACGCAGACAAACCAGCTTTTCTCGTTGTTTATAAGCTTCGCAAATACCTTGTCTTTTTCCACCGGAAACGACTTATTCACTGCAGTTGATTTGATACCGGCTTTCGCGTGTTTTTTTTCATCGTATGTAAGGTCGCCCGTCGTTAATGACGCAATATTCTCGGGAGTATATTTTTCATGCGTTTCTTCATTGCTCCATAAAACCAGTCCGGAATAATCCGCCTTAATTGTTACGGCGTTTTGATCGAGTGTTTTTTTCAACTGTTCGAGTTCCGATTTCTCTTTCTGCAGGTACAGCCTGCTGTCCTGCTGTTCGAAAACGGCCTTATTGCGCTGGTATAACAGACGCTCAAGAACAGCTCTTATTTCGCCTATGTATCTGAGATTTCCGCTGACAGCGGCATTCGTAAGCCTGTTAACTTCTTTTTGGACTTTTTCACGCAGTACCGGATCATTATAAGGATTGTCGGTGGATTCCTCAACAATGCGCCTTATTATCTCGCGTTCCATGCTTTCGATACTGCTGATTATCCCGCTGCTGCCTTTATCGACGAGTACCGCGATCGTGCCTTTATTCGGAACTCTCTGCCCGTTATCGGCTTTCGGTATAACTATCCCGTCACTTTGTGCGATAATCGGCGTTTCCGATCTTACGAGCACGCCTTCCGACGGCACTTTAATCTCAAGCAGGCCGGTATGGAGAATGCTTGTTTCAATACCATCATGAAATACCCAGTTCCACAACGCAAATAAATAGAATACGGCAAGCAAAATACCGATCAGACGCGCAATTCCGCCTTTTTTCCGACGGGCAGGCTTATTTTTTCTTTCATCGTTCTTCTTTTGTATAGTTTTGACCTTCGTACCTGCCATATTTCCTCCCGATTGCCGGCCGGTAGGCATAACGGCAATTCAAAGATTTTATCCTTTGCGTTATTTCAACAGTCTTCTGTTTATAAGTTCCTGGACCGCGCAAAGCACTCCAAGCTTAACATGTTCATACACAAGACCGCCCTGAAGGTATGCCGTGTACGGGGGCCTCATCGGGGCGTCGGCCGAAAGCTCGATCGATGAGCCCTGAACAAAAGCTCCCGCGGCCATAATGACAGGACAATCATAACCGGGCATTTCAGACGGTTCCGGTGTAACAAAAGAATCTACCGGAGAACCTTTCTGTATTCCCTGGCAAAAAGCGATAACCGCTTCGGGATTTTCAAAACAGATTGCCTGTATGATGTCGCTGCGTTTTTCGTTATACGCGGGGCATGTCCTGTAACCGAGTTCTTCGAACAGGGCCGACGCAAACACCGCTCCTTTCAGGCTCTCGGCCACAGTATGCGGCGCGATGAAAAAGCCCTGGAACAGTGATCTGTTCTGTCCAAGCGTTGCGCCTACCTCCCTGCCCAAACCAGGCACGGTCATACGGCACGCAGCAAGATTCACGAGTTCCTTTTTGCCTGCCACGTAACCGCCGCAGAGCGCCAAACCGCCTCCGGGGTTTTTTATAAGCGAGCCGGCCATTATATCGGCACCCGCTTCGGTCGGTTCCATCTTTTCTACAAATTCGCCGTAACAGTTATCAACCATTATAACGGCATCGGGCTTGATATTTTTAACAGCTGCAGCTACTTTCCTTATTTCATCTATTGTAACGGGTCCCCTGAGCTCGTAGCCTCTCGAACGCTGCACGAAAACCATCTTCGTATTCGCACGGATCGACTTTTCAATCAAACCATAATTTATGCGGCCGTCTTCGGTAAGATCAATCTGCCGGTATGTCACGCCATAATCGCGAAGCGAGCCCGCACCTTTTTCACCGCGTATGCCTATAATTTCCTCGATCGTATCGTATGGTTTTCCCGTTACTGATAAAATCTCATCGCCCGGTCGAAGGATACCGTAAAGACATAACGCAATCGCATGCGTACCGCATGTTATCTGATGCCTTACGAGCGCGTCCTCCGCTCCGAAAGCCCGTGCATAAACCTGTTCGAGCACTTCCCTTCCCCTGTCGTTGTAACCGTATCCGGTGGAAGCATTGAAGTGCGAATCGCTTACGCCAAACTCCTGCATCGCGTGTATGACTTTGCTGAGGTTATATTCCGACGTTTCGGATATTTCATCAAATACATCGCCGCATTTTTTCTCGATACGCGAAGCCAGTTCAACGAGCCGTCGATCTATATTAAAAGCTCTATGAAATATATCGGTTTTTTCCATTCAAAATATGCCTCTTTTCCAAACACATCAGGTATTTTTCATTAATGACTCAACTTTATCGCGACGTTCGCCGACCTGCTCTTTCGTAATCGTACTGTTGAAATTGAACGTGCATGATAAAGCCTTATTATACATTTCGAAGGCTTCCTCATACTTCCCGGTATCTTCAAGAAACCGGCCGTAATCATAATATGCTTCGGGGAAACCCGGGTTTTTTTCAATAAGCTTTCCGAACAGTTCGGAGGCTTTATCGAAGTCACCCGTCAAATGATATAAATGCGCAAGGTTATCAATTATTATCGGGTCATCCGAATTAAAATCATACGCTTCAAGGTTTATTTTCATCGCATAGTCAAGAGCGCCTTTTTCAATCGCCAAATAGCCAATACTTCCGTAAACGGCCGTCGTCTTGTATTCGGAAATCACTTCCTTAAGCATTTCGAGTGCTTCATCAAGGCTGCCCTTTTTCCACAGGACAAGGGCAAGGTTTGACTTTGCGAAATTTCTCTGATCAGCGGTACTGCTTTTTTGAACAGCTTTAACGAGCACTTCTTCCGCTTCCTGGAGATGCCCGGCTTTAAACAGCACAAAACCGTAGCTTGCCATAGCCTCAACGGACGTTTTGCCGCCTTTAACAGCTTTTCCAAGCAGTTTTACGGCCTCGTCAAGGTTGCCTTTGCCGTATTGAATTTTACCCCTGATAAAATAAATACGGCTCCGGTTTGCCGCGGCAATGACCAAAACAAAGAGAACTATACCGAGTAAGCCGAACCATATATTCCACCGAAACAGCACTATGATCAAAATAATCGGAACAACAACATATACGAGCATTCGCAGAAGTTTATCCAAAACATATCACCCTATTTCCGCTGCATGAACCATACAAGAATTTATAGGTCGTTCTACTGCTTCATTTATATTAGCATTCCGGTATTGAAAAATCAATTGAACCGGAAATATGAAACGGATTAAAACAGGCACGGACCTACACTTTAAGCATTGCTTCGAGCGCCTTCCGCGCCCTCTGTACAATATCGGGCGTAAGCTCAATCCGGTACCTCATGTATTTCAGGGCATTATACACGCTTTCGACTGATGTTTTTTTCATATTAGGGCAGATCATCCCCTGCGACAATAAATAGAACTGTTTATCGGGATTATCCTTCTTAAGCTGGTGCAGTATTCCCATTTCCGTTCCTATAATAAATTTCTTCGCGGAACTTTTTCGCACATAGTCGATTATCTGTGACGTGCTGCCGACAAAGTCAGCCATATCCTGAACCTCGAGCCTGCATTCTGGATGGACAAGCAGCAGCGCGTCCGGATTAAGCTCCACGGCTTTTTCGGCATCGGCTTTTCTTACACGGTGGTGTGTTACACAGAAACCTTTCCATAAATGGATTGTTTTTTCCGGCACCATACGGGCAACATACTGCGCCAGGTTCTGATCCGGAACGAAAATTATCTCTTTCTGCGGAACGGATTTTATTACTTTCACAGCATTCGCGGAAGTGCAGCAAATGTCGCTTTCGGCTTTGACTTCGGCGGAAGAGTTTATATAACAAACCACGGCGGCTTCGGGGTGCTTTTTCTTTTCCTCTATCAGTTCTTCGGCAGTCACCATATCCGCCATCGGACAGCCTGCGTCTATTTCAGGCAGCAGTACTGTTTTTTCAGGCGAAAGGATTTTCGCGCTTTCGGCCATAAAGTGAACTCCGCAGAACACTATTACTTCGGCATCAACCGAAGCACAGTAGCGGCTTAACGCGAACGAATCACCGACGATATCCGCCAGATCCTGCACTTCGCCGATCTGATAGTTATGCGCAACTATTATTGCCTTTCTTTCTTCTTTAAGTTTTTTTATTTCGCTAATAATATCGCTGTTCATTGAAAAACACTTCCTGTCTGATAATCTGATTAAACTTTTCGCTATAAAAATAATATACCCAAATTACGGTATATTGCAATTCCGGCGCATTAGAAAAATACAGGCATGTTATCCGTGGCCTTTCAGCTTTTCGAGCAGCTGTACAAACTCATCCGGCAGCGGCGCTTCAAATTCCATCCTCTCACCCGTTGCGGGATGATTTAATATTAAATATCTTGAATGAAGCATCTGGAAGTTAAGATTATCATCGGCCGTTCTCATCCCATATAAAGGATCACCGAAAACCGGATGATGTATATATGCCATATGGACCCTTATCTGATGTGTTCTTCCCGTTTCAAGACTGCATCTTACATGGGTTGCCGATTTCATCCTTGATATCACTTCAAAATGCGTTACCGCTCTTTTCCCCTTCCCCGGAACAACCGCCATCTTTTTCCGGTTAGCGGGGTGCCGTCCTATCGGTGCATCAATAATCCCCTTATCTTTTTCGATAACTCCGTGAACGATTGCCTCGTAAACGCGGTGCATGCTGTGATCACTAAGCTGCTTTGAAAGCGCCTGGTGGGCTTCGTTGTTTTTTGCGGCAACCAAAAGGCCTGTAGTATCCTTGTCAAGACGATGGACAATGCCGGGGCGGATAACCCCGTTGATATCGGACAGAGAATCCCCGCAGTGATGCAGGAGGGCATTTACAAGAGTTTCGTCCCTGTTGCCCGGTGCGGGATGAATTACCATATCTCTCGATTTGTTTATGACAATAATATCGTTATCTTCATAAACAATATCCAAAGGAATTTCCTGTGGTGATACGTTAAGCGGTTCGGGAGCAGGCAAATCCACCGTTATTGTCATATTGCGGCATGTTTTTGTCTTGCTTTTCGCGGCTTTGCCGTCAACAAGAACGCGGTTTTCCTTAATTAACTTCTGTGCGTAGCTTCTTGATATTTCGGGGATGTTCGCTGCCAAAAACACATCAAGCCTTTCCCCTTCGTCATCCTCAACCCTTAACGTAAGCACTTTGTTTTCTTCCATTTCAACAACCATCCCAGTACGCCTGTCACCGGACATATAAGGCTGAACCGGCGGCTTTCCGTGATTGCTGCAGCCTCCTTGTCTGTGTACATACCAGTATAACCGCAACGCAAATACACTGTCAAGATAATGGGAGCACTGCACAAACACACAAATTACCCGCTAGGTTATTGCTTTATTCCCGCGGGTCCTGGCCTGGGTGTTTCGCTTCCTATGGCGACAAAGCACATACCAATATACAGAGCCGCATACCAACCGGAACGCCGCAGCAATACCTCTACCCATGAACCGCCCGCGGGAATAATGGACAGTTCACAAGAACAAGGCCATTTGAATAATATATACTAATGTTTTTATGAAAGGCATTAATAAAAACTGCTGTGTGAATAAAAATGAAAAGGAATGGTGCATATGCAGTATTTTTATGGTGACAAAATGCTCTTAAGAGCTCTTGATGAAACCGAGTTCTGGAAGCTCCAGGAAGCTGAACACACAATAGTTATCCGGCAGATAGTACCGGATCTGGAAGACGAATACGTTAATCAATTGCAGAACTACGAGCAGACTTTTTCACAAACCAGGGCAGCAGCGGCAAGATACATGGAAGCCGCCCTGATGTCAGGAGTGCAGCCCGGCTCGCAGCTGGAACGGCAGATAATGCAGTTCCTGAACATATGCGTAAGGCAAAGCCGGGACTTTATTGCGTTCCTTAACATGATTTCCGTACAAAGCGCCGCTGTCAGGGATAATCCCGTAGCAGTCACCGTTGTCGATCATATCAGAAGGGAGTCGGAATATTACGTTGAAATCATAACGGCCGTGATGCAGTTCGAACAGAGGGCATAATGCGGTTTGCATTATTCAACCGTAATTCCGGTAAAATAATGCTTTAATATCTGTTCATAGTTATATCCCTGCCTGGCGAAGCCTTTGGCACCTTCCTGGCTCATGCCGACACCATGGCCCCATCCTCTTCCGTTGAAAACATAAGTATCCGATGACATGCTTACTTTATGGACCTTGTCGCCGCTTCCTATAACCGCAAAAAAGTTTTTGCCGGAAGACAATACACCCGTGCCGGAGGAAGAAACATACGTGCGCCCGTCCAGCGCCAGGGTTCTCAGCGTTCCGTCCGCTGCCTTAACAACCACATTTCCGGCGGACTGAATCGTATATTTCTGGCTGTTCAAATTAAATATAAACCTTGTATCCTTGTTGTAATAAGTAATTGCGCCTTTTGTTCCCGTTATCCTCAGGGTTGTTACCCTTCCGGACGGTGAATATTCTTCGGCGCTGACCGAAATTATGTCCCCGATTTCAACCCCGCTCACGAATAGTATACTTTTTATTTCTTCAGCCGTTAACGTCTTTTCCCATATGTAATTCGGGGATGTTTCCGACTCGTAAGGATCTGGCACGCTTAACAGGTATGGTATTTCCGAACCCCAGACTTCTCTTATGTCCGCTGTCATTCCCCCGCTCGAAGCAAAATAAAACACATTGGCAAGGCTGCCGTTATAAAGCATCTTTTTACCCTTTGTTTCATCTACTGCGCGGTTCGTGGAAGCACGCTCCCCGTCATAACCGCGGTATACCTGATCCTCGACAGTGTTCGCAAGATCAAAACCCCAGTTTTCGTTCTTTTTAAGATTCTTGTAAGTATATGTACGCGCGGCCACTGCCTGGGCTTTTATTGCCTCCAGCGGAGAGTCCGGTTCAATTTCGGCCGGTACGACGCCGTACAAATACTGTTCAATGTTCAATATATTAATTAATGTAAGATCACTGTCAGGGTATCTCCGGATTTCAAGATAACCCCTGTACCTTCTGCCGTTTGCGGAAAATACATACGGATCATTTTCCTGTTTCGGCCATACCTGCATGTACCCGTCCGTTCCGCCGTATATCATTTGAACGCTAAATCCCGAATCGTATATTACAAGCCTCGAACGGTTGTCCTGTATAATCGAAACATCTTCTACTTCCAGCAATTCCTTCGCTTCCGCGAGCGCTTTTTCTGCAGCATTCAGGTCATGATAAAACCCGGACCAGATTTGCCAGCCGCCTTCATAAGCGACATACGCGTCAATCCCGGATTTTTCAACAGCAGCCGCGAATGTCTGCGCAGCGTTGAAATCCGGAAGGTTCCATCCGATTTTCAAATGGATGGGCCCGATTACCGAGCCCTTGTACGGTACTCCTTCGGTTGGTTTATATTCAATCAACTGCCCCTGTTCCGTGAGCACGAAATAGCCATCTTTCCGGATTACATAAGATCTATTGTCACTGCTTTCCAATAGCAGCTTAAAAGTTTCGCCGTCGGAATAGCCGATTTCAATCCCTTTTTCCGCACTTACAGATACACTGGAAACCGCGCTGCTTCGGAAATTCAACCCGACTCTGATTATATCGGGATACTGCGACGCAAATGCATTTGATGCCGGAAACAGCATAAAGATCAAAGCAGCGGTCAAGGACAGCACAAATATACGCTTCATAAAAACCCCTCTTGTCTTTCGTGTCTTTTCGTGAGAATTTTCCATAAACCTCTCTTTTAATTATATCGGTCATGAGGCGACATGTACATAATGCAAACATATCTTTCATATTTTTGTTATATTTTTGTCACTAAAAAGAAAAACATATTATTTTTACGCAAAAAAAGAAAGCCGGAGAACAGCTTTTAAAATGGAATACTTTATGAAAAAAATAAGGAGGGAAAGTCTGTCAGACACCCGCCTCTTTCATCACTTTCCGAAGAGCTTTTACAGCTATTTCAAATTTTTCGGGCCCGCTTTTTTCCATAGAGCCTGTATCAATGTCCGTTTCGAGCGCTTCAAGCCCTGCAAAGGAACCCAGATGCGGCTCCAGCGATAAATACATCTCCCTGTCAGAGGATGCGCTTATATCGGACAGGATCTCTTTTATCTTTCCGCTGCCCATTCCGGCGGGCACAACCGTTCCCGTGTCGGGTAATGCGTCCTTTATATGCATATATTCTATATACGGTTTAAGCAACGAATATGCTTTCGGGTAAGTTTCGACACCGCACTGGATAAAATTCGCCGGATCAAAAACCGCCCTGACATAATCGCAGTTCATCGACCTGATTATATCGACGCACCTTTCCGCATTATCGCCGTATATTCCTTTTTCATTCTCATGCGCAAGTATAATTCCTGTTCCTTTCGCGGTTTCGACAAATTTATTCCAGCGTTCAAGCACTTCACCGCGGAAATCCTGCGGATTTCTGCCTTCGGGTATGTAAAAGCTGAACATGCGGATGTATTTTGAGCCCAGGATCGCAGCGATTTCAAGCGTATGCATGAATAAATCAAGATGCGGTTCAAACCTGTCGGTTATGCCGATTTTGCCTATCGGCGAACCTACCGATGAAACCGAAATGCCTCCATCGTCGAGCCGCTTTTTTATTTCCTTTATTTCGCTTATTGTATGTTCTACAACGCTTTTCCCGTTAACTCCCCTGATTTCCAAACAGTTAATATCGTTTCTCCTAAGCTCACGAATTTGGATATCAAGGTCCTTGTCTATCTCATCCGCAAAACCGCTCAATATAAACTTAACCATACATATCTCCCCTGCAATAACAAAGTGATTCTTCAGCCTTTCGAACGGATTTAACAATAATCACAAATGGTTGTACACTTTCCTTACATTTATATTATAGATTAATGACCCGCAATTATATAGTATTCTTTTACAAAAATCTTGTAAAACTTTATGGATTAAT
>JAAYXD010000032.1 GCA_012516065.1 Clostridiaceae bacterium | reverse complement strand
TAATATTCTTAGCAGCCAATTTATCAAAAACCAGTTCCGGTACTTTTTCAATGTTTTCACCTTCTTTGCATTTACTCATATTATGTTTTATTTGGTCATAACTCGAATTTGTAACCGTTATAAATTTATAGTAATAACATATTTAATAATTGTCAATATATTTTTATGTTCCGTTAGTTCCTAAGCTGAAGATTCAACAAAACTCACCGCTGTCCGCGAAAGAAATATTTTTTTCACTGTTATAAGATACACTAAAGGAAGCTTTGAATGGAAATACTTCTGTATTTCCATGAACTTTAACCGGTATCTTGTGTGTGAAACGTCATTTTTTCTGTTTAAACGGTATAAAAAACTATTTACGTCAAAAAAAAGGCTTTATTTGTAAATTCGTTGACATTACTTTACAGTTTTATGTACGATCATGTAAAAGCAGCTAATGAGAAAGAGTTGAATAATAAATGGATGATAACTGTTATTCACTTAAGGATTACCGCAAATACAGATATAAACCGCTTGAATTAATCTTTTATTCGGCTGTGGGGGCTTTTACAATGGGAATTGTCGGATGGGTATTTTATCATAACTGTTATATTGCCTTATTTGCGGCATTACTGGGTCTGTTTTATCCAAAAATAAAAATAAAAAAACTTACCGAAAAGCATATTAACATGCTGCGGCTCCAGTTCAAGGACATGCTCTATTATCTCGGTTCATCGCTTTCCGCGGGAAGATCGGTGGAAAGCGCTTTCACGCAGGTATATTCGTCTTTGAAAAATCTATATACCGACGGTAAAAACGATATAGTCCGGGAAACCGAAATTATACTGAAACGTTTAAGAACCAATGAGAACATTGAGGATATTCTTAAAGACTTCGCGAACCGTTCGGGAATTGAAGAAATACATCATTTTGCCGATGTTTTCTCGGTTTGCAAGCGTTCAGGCGGAAATCTCGTTGAAGTGGTGCGGACCACATCAAGAATGATCAGTGAAAGAATAGAAATAAAGCAGGAAATTGAAACAAGTCTTGCCGGCAAAAAGCAGGAACAGCGAATAATGACATTATCTCCTGTTCTGATGGTAATTTTTATTTCCAAAATGAGCGGTGAATTTATTCAACCTTTATTTTCAACCGAGGCCGGAAGGGCAGTCATGACTATTTCACTGCTGATGATAGGAATAGGGATTGTTATATCAAACCGTATTATGGATATCCGCTTCTAAACAAAGGTGATAAGTATATGCAGTCAATATACATAATACTGATTGCCGCTGTTTCAGCAGTATATCTGATTATTAATGCGTTAGTTAAGAAAAGGTATAAGGATGAAGTTGAGTTTCTTGATACAAAGCAGTACCCGTATAAAAACCTTTTACCTTTTGGTATGTGGCTGTTTGATGAGACAGGCATACCATCGGCAGGAACATATTATGTTTACCTGCATCAAAGAGTGGTTATGGTTTACGGATCAAGATATGCGCAGTATTATTTGAAAATACACTGGGCGGAAAAATTCTTTTATCTTTTCCTGGGCATTGCGATTGCTTTGTTCCTCGGAGCTGCTTCGAGTTCCGGCATTGGATTTTTGATAATGGTGCCCGTTTCAGGAGTTGTTTTTTTCTTCCTGGCCGACAGAACCCTTGATGAACGCGCGAAAAAAAGAAAACTTTTGTTTATGATGGATTTCCCGGTTTTCATAAGCAAACTTACGCTGCTTATGAATGCAGGGATGCACTTAAGGCAGGCATTGGAGAGAATATATTCGGACTCGGTTCAAAAAAGCCCGCTGTATACCGAATTGGGTACAGTTCTTGAAGATTTTGCGTCAGGTCTCGGAGAGAGCCAGGCATGGCAGGATTTCTCGGAAAGATGCAAGATTAAGGAAATATCATCATTCGCGAATATGGTTATGCACAGCTCAAAAATCGGCGGCAGACAGCTTGTTGAAGAACTGAAGAAAATGACCTACGAAACCTGGGAGATGCGTAAGCACGCGGCGAAACAGATGGGTGAAACCGCATCGGCAAAATTGATTTTTCCGCTAATGCTGATGTTCCTTGCCGTTCTGCTTATTGTTATCACGCCTGCAATTATGCAGTTCTCCAAAGGTTTTTAATATAAATAGGAAGGAGAAGCATATATGATAACCAAAATAATGCGGAAATTTATTAAAGACACAAAAGGACTGAATACTGTTGAGATAGTTGTATTGGTTGCAATCGCAATCGGTTTGGCGCTTATATTCAAGGATCAGATAACCGCGTTTGTCAAAACAATACTGGATAACATATTGGATGCGTCGGCATTTACAATATCTCTGACTCCCGCACCGTGAGGCAGATAATGTCAGGCAGACAATGTGACGCGGGTCCGGCTGAAAAAGGCGCAGTAACCGTGGGGTATGTGCTGATTTTTCCTGTTGTTATATTATGTGTTGTCATAATTATTCAAATCGGTCTTCTGTATTACCAGCAAGCCTTGTTTCAATCCGTAGTGGGTGAGAGTATACAAAACTGGGCTATGCTCTGGGGGTATGAAGCGAGCCTGGTAAATGCCGAAAAAGGAATAACCGGTAAAGACTCTTATGTTAGTGAAGGTTTGTACTGGCATATTTTTTCCGGAGCGGATGTTAAAAAAAACGCGCTGGAAAAAGATATAAAGAGGCTGCTGCTTAAATCAAGCATAATTAAACCGAAAGGCGAAATAAAAACAGAAGTTGAATTTACGAATTATATTATCGCACAGAAAATAGATATACGCGCTTGGGTGGTTTATCCTTCACCATGCGGGAAACTTCTTCAATTCATTGGTTTTCCGGACGAAATCGTGCTTGAAGCACATTATGAAGCAACAGTGAACGATCCGAAAGAATTCATCAATAATGTTGATTATCTGCTTCAAATCTATAACGAAACACAGGTTAAAGATCGGGTTGAGAGTTTGTTAGAACCACTTGCCCAATCGCTTGAAAAGATAAAAAATTATTTGAAATAAATTATATCTGAATGCTTAAGGGGTATTGGTGACCTGAAATGAGATTAAGGGGCAGTATTACCGTTTTTATGAGCATAATATTATCCGCGCTGATTGCGTTTACCGGAATAATAGTAGATGCGTCGCGGCTGAAGATTGCCAAAAAACATGCCCAGGCTGCCGTGCAGCTGTCGGTGCAGTCCGCACTTACGCAATACCATGCCCCGCTTAAGGAGCATTATGGCTTAATGTCTATGGGCTGCGGGCAGGAGGAATTGGAAGCTTTCATTCTTGAACTTTTGGAAAACAACCTTGCTGTTGAAAACGCGTATTTGCCCGGATTAGTCGATCTTTACGGTTTTCAGGTTAAGAATGTGACGGTGACGCCTTTTTTCAACCTAACCGAAGATTATGTTCTTGAGCAGCAGATAACGCAGTTTATGAAATACCGTGCTCCTGCTGTCGCAATCGGAAATTTTCTTGAAAAATTAAAGGCATTGAAAACATGCATGGCACAGTCCGGCGTACTGAATAAAAAAATGGATCTGGAGAAAAAACTGCAAAAAATCCGTGAAGAGCAGGTTTATCTCCATTTACTGCTCGCCGAGCGCATCCGTGGTTTTTCAGAAGGCGGAGAGCTTCCGCAAAATCTTCAAAATCATCTGAATATAATACCGGGGCTTGCAAATGATATTCAAACCCTCGAGAAACCAGGTTCGGAACTTGATACCAGTTGGGATTCGATGATAAAAATTGCGGAGAATATAAGTAACGTTGAAAACGATATAAGAAGGCTTCAAAGAGAAGCTGACGATCTTGAAAGGGAAATAGCCGGATACGAAACAAGCGAAGAAGAAGGCGCAGATGATTATATAAACTCGCTGACGGACAGGCTGTCCGCGATAAATAACGAAATAAGCCTTCAGAAAGCATACATAAGAGATGAAAAGGATCTGTTCAAAAAGAATGCCGATGTATGCTTGGGTATATTACGCCAAATTGAGGACAAGGCCAAAGCCGTATATTCAAACGTTTCAACGATTAGCGATGTTGTTGAAAGGTTTATTGATTACCATAATGAAGCTGCCGGACTGGCGGATGAGATTGCAAAAGGATGCGAAGCAGCGGAAAAAATAAGGGTTGAGATAGAAGACCAAATAAAAATACAATCCGCGGAGTCCGACAACGCATTCCTGATGCGAATAAAAACCGAAGTAAACAAGCTCGTTATAAATGCCGATCCGGATGTCATTCATAACATAAGCGCTGAAATTGAACACAACCTTGCCGTTCTGAAAGACACAAAATCAAAAATGGATGAATATGAAACATCGCTTCGTCAGGTCATTGATGAAATACACTCGTTTATACGTAATACGGAAGATGGAACAGCGCGGGAAAGCGTACATTTCGAAAGGGAGACGTTCGGCAGCAGAATAAATCATATGTCGGAGCCTATCGGAAACGTACTGAAGACTGCCGCCGCCGCATATAAAAAACCGGCATACACGATAGAACCCGCTGTTAACGGGAAAGAAAAAAACGAGTTTAAAAAGTGGTGCAACACTGTTTTCAACGAGGAAAATGATGTTGACAACAGCAGGGATAAGGGTTACCAGAAAAAGCTGAAGCAGAACATACGGAAAAATGAAGAAGAGAACAGCAAAGAAGAAGAGCAGTTTAACGGTGATGATACAAGGTTATCAAACAAGAAGCTCGACGAAATATTCCAGAAACTCCCGTCATACAGGGACAAGGAAGGAAGATATGTAAACGTAAAAAACAGCGATTATATTAGTGAGGAGCCGGAAGATGACTATCAGCCTTCAGCCGGGGTAAATGACAATACAGATGTAGAAGAAAAATACGGCAGCGCGTTGAATGAAAACGGCAATCTTGCATCAAGAATAGAAAAACTTATGGCCTCGGCGGGGGAAGCGCTTATAAGAGTGCTCTATGTAAATGAATACATAGTGAGTGCGTTTAAAAACGCTAATCTCGAAAATATCAAAAACACGGGTATTAGCCTTGCTGGGTTCCCAAAAGAGAGCTTTTTTGAAAAAGGTGAAGTCGAATACATAATATTCGGCGCCAAAAAAGAAAAAACAAACGTATTACTCGCAAAATCATCGATATTCGGAATACGCATGGGGCTGAATTTAATTCATATATACACCGATACCGAAAAAACAGCTGCTGCGCTCACGGCCGCAAACATTATTGCCGGATGGTCGGCCTTCGGTGTGCCTGTCGTGAAAAATCTAATCCTGATTGGCTGGGCGGCAGGTGAATCATGGCTTGATGTTAAAGGAATAGACAAAGGCGAGCCTGTGCCTGTATACAAAACAAAAAACACGTGGAAGCTTGATCTGAAATCCATGTTTTCAGGCATTGCTGAAGAAATAATAAATGAGACGACTGATTGGCTAAAACAAACGAAAAACGAGCTTATCGACGAAGGTGAAGACGCGTTGAGAACCGCCGTTGAGAGCATAGTATACTCAGCGGTAAATGAGGCGTTTCTGCCTGTTGAACAGATGTACGCGGAACTTGATAAAGGTGATAACAGCGATACGGAACCGGTGATTTCAGGCATTGATATACCCAATGATTTCGGTGACATGCAGGCTCTGAAAGAATGGATAATCAAAGCCGCGAAAGATCATTTCGAATCGGTTAAATCGGAAGCTGTAAACTGGTCTGTATTAAAAATAGAAGAATATAAGAAAAATTTAACGAAAAAGATTGCTGATTTTATATTTGAAAGCAGTGCTTATAAGAACTTTGTGAGCCGGCTTAAAGGCAAACTGGACGACATTATTAACCACGGCGGCGGACTGCTGGCCGACAAGGCTGACGAGCTTGGCGGCAAAATCGGGGATACGGGTGTAAAAGAACAGGTGCTCGGGTCGGTTATTTCGTTTGATTATTTGGACTATTTAAGGCTGCTGCTGTTTGTCGTGCCGCAGAAAACAAAACTCTTAAGAATTGCCGACCTGATGCAGCTAAACATGCAGAAAACGCTTAACAACCCGGAATTTGTCCTGTCCGGTTACAACACATTTTTATTGGTTGAAGCCGAAATTTCATTTAAGTATTTATTTATACCCAAAAATTTAGTCAATAGGGATGAAGGTCAAATTAAGATACAGTGGGGGTACGGGTATTGAAACTGCAAGGTTTTTGCTGCCAAAAGCGCTTAATCGCAGGAACAGCAAATATCGTCAGAAAATTCGACGCAAGGAGCGGAAGCGCTACCGTTGAAGCGGCGATAATCCTTCCGGTTGTTATTATTTTATTTGTTTCAATACTGTCAATAATACGTATTGCCGGTACACATGATCGCGTACAGCACGCGTTGAACGGGGTTGCCGCTGAATTGTCGCAGTACGGCTACCTGTATGCCGTATCGGGAATGCAGGAAAAACATGACGAGATAATCGATGAAATCGAATATGCCAAAAATGAACTTCTGGAGCGGCAGAAAGCAATAAGCGGCTTTTACGGAACGATTCACAGCTTAACGGGAAAAATAACGTTTACCGGACAGGAGAATAGTATTGAAGTGTTAACCGGTATAGCCGAAAATATTCGGGATATGGACGATTCTTTAGATGATTTGTCCGATCAGATTGAAAAAATACTCGCGGATCCGATGGGTGAAGCGCGAATGATTGCGCTTGCGCTGTCGGACAAATTGTTCGGCAGGTCAAAAACCGCCTTGTTATCAGTTGTTTCGAAAAGCATAATGAAGATAAAAATTTCCGAATCCCTTTCTACACCTGTAAACGATCTCGAAAAAAGCCTCGGAATAAAAGGCGGCATTAATGGCCTGGATTTTTCCGGTTCGTCGTTCCTTGACGATAAACAGACGATAGATCTCGTTGTTGAATATACGGTAAAACCGGTGCCCTGGTTTTCGGTAATGCCTGAAGTCCGCCTTAGAAACCGCTCGTGCGTGCTTGCGTGGACTTCGGGCGCGGACAGGATCAGCCCGCATGATGATACTTATGGCGATAGCTTATGGAATATTGACGCAAACACAGATCCAAGAATCCAGCATATGAACCGCGGCATCGAAATAGAGAAGAGGTTTGCCGCGGAATTGATAAAACCATTCGGGGAGAATGGAAAAGTCACGCCGCTTTTTTTCCCGGTTGTTGATGCTGTCAGGTATGGGCATGGAAACGAAATAGAAAATTTGTATTCAATAGTATCTCTGAACCCTTTTTTAAGCAGTTACAAGACAAAAAACGCGATTTGCGCAAGATTGAAAAACCATATAGATAAACTTTACAATTTCAGCGGCGGTGAAAAAAACGGCTTTGTTATCGATATCACTCCGAAAAATACCGGCGTGAAAAGAGTGGTATACATAATTGTTCCGGAAAACAGCAGCTTGCCCGAAGCGTTCCTTGAAGCGTTTGAAGAATGCGCAAAGTACTGTTCCAGGCTTGGAATTGAACTGCATTACGAACAAAAATACGGGGAATATGCAAATGGGGAAGAAAGTGTCGAAAACGGCGGGTAAAACCGCCGTTATACAAGTTATTATACTGGTTGCACTTTTATTGTCGTATACTCTTTTGATTTTATTTATGCCACCGATTTCAAAGGCTATTCAAAAGTTATATGCGTTTATTCTTCTTACGGCAACCGCGATATCAGACATACGGACAAAAGAAATACCGCTTGCTGTCTGTGCTGGCGTGATATACCTGGCCTTAATATATTCGTTTATTTATTCCTGGGATTTGGCCGCTTTGATTACGGCTGTCGTAATAACAGCACTGCTTCTTGCCGTGCGTTTTGCGGGCGGGAAAATAATCGGAGCGGGGGATGCGCTGATGCTTGGCTCTTCCGTTATGATTCTTTCGATAGATGAGATACTTGGTTTTCTGTTTTTAACATTCTTATTCTCATCAGTTTACGGGGTTGTTCTGGCAATAAAAAGACGAAGATTTCAAGATGCGGTTGTGCCGTTGGCGCCGTGCATTGCGGCTGCATTCGTAATGCGATGTCTTTTCTTCAGCGGTTCATTTGTAACTCTTTTACCTTTTTGAATGGAGGAATGTGAGAATGAATGGACTGAATAAATTAAAAAAAGAGTATATGTATGACGGAGAGAAGAGCTACCTGGTTGTGTCGGTTCCCGTTCAGAGTGAAATAAAACATTACCAGTTGGAAATGCTCGAGAAAAATAATGTAGAGCCGCTGCTCCCGCTTGCCGTTCAAAGATTTAATGAAGAACTGAGGCTTTATTATGAAATTACATCCAAGATTCCCATCAAACGTATTTTTGAAAGGAGGCGTATTAATGCCCGGGAATTTGAATATATTGTTATGCAGTTTGCCAGGCTGCCCGATGAACTGAAAGATTTTCTTCTTGATATTTCGTTTGTAGTCCTTGATGAATCTTATATATACTGTGATCCGCTGACAATGAAACTGTATTTTTTATATATTCCCATTCCGATATGCGAAAACGAGCATGACAGTTTCAGGCAGTTCATTAAAAGGATGATAATCGATGATATAAGTCTTATGGATGACTCTTCGGGAAATCTGCTGAAAAGGCTGCTTGATGTCCTGAAGCATGAAACATTCAGCGCTGAAAAACTCGCGCAGTCAATTATTGCAGACGAAACATGCAAAAAGGAGGCACCGGCAATAAAACCTGTTAAGGAGGAAACGGAGGTTAAACTGGCCGAATATGCCGTAAAGGAAAGAAACGATAAAACAAAAGCACAGGATGCAAAACATCGTGCCGTCACAGAGCTTAAGTACCCGTTATCTTCATACCTCATTACTGCGTTTCTGAATGCGGTATTAATTGCGGTATTGATTTTAAGCCTTGCAGCGGAAAAGAATGATGATGCCGGCAGCAGGTTTTTGGGTATTGTACTTATTGCAGCGGCCGTAAATTACTTTGCGGTTACAAGATTGTTTTCGAAAGATAAAAAAACACAAAAAATCACGGGCATGACAGTAAATAACAAACGAAACGTTAATCAATCGGTAAATATTATTCCGAAGATAACAAATTTCAGCGAAAAAAGGCTTGATGGCCTCGAAACTGCGGCAGGTACGTCAATAGACGACAGCGGTAAAGGTCACGCAACGCATGAAAAACCGGTAAGAAATTACGCGGCAAGCGAAAATACCGGAAGACTCTACCGCCCTGAAATCAACAATGCCGGCTGCTGCAATACGGTGATACTCGGAAAAAGCACAGGAAGCGCTCCTTATCTTCAAAGCCTTTCAAACCCGGCGAATAAAATAATTATAGATAAAAATTCAATACTTATCGGCCGGCTGAAGGGAAGCGTGGACTATGTCATCGATAACAAGGCTGTCGGAAAAATACATGCCGAGATTGTAAAAAAGGGTGAAGAGTTTTACATAATAGACCTTAATTCAGTGAACGGTACGTACGTAAACGGCGAAAGAATAGTTTGCAATACCGAAACAATGATAAAAAACGGGGATAAAATCATGCTTGCGAACGAAGTATATACATTTAC
>JAAYXD010000292.1 GCA_012516065.1 Clostridiaceae bacterium | reverse complement strand
TGTCTTTATCGTATGATAATTTCACCCTTAAGATTATCGCGTGAATATTTCACCCCCCACATATATTTGATAGTCTTAAAGGATGGTATACACAATGAATGATGAGGAATTAAAAAAGCTTCATGTTATCAATTGTGCATTGGAGGGAAGACTTACAGTTTCACAAGCTGCTAATGCATTAGGTTTGTCCGAACGCCGTATTAAACAGTTAAAAAAGGAGGTCAAAGAACGCGGTGTTCAATCCATAATTCATGGAAATAGAGGGCGCAAACCTGTTCATACAATTGATAGCAAGCTTGCCCAGCGGATTGTCGAACTCAAAAACTCATATGCGTATCAGGAGGCCAACTTCCTTCATTTTCAGGAACTCCTTGAAGAATATGAGGGTATCAAAATCTCATACTCGGCACTCTATGATATCCTGCGCAAAGCAAACATCAAAAGCCCTAAGAAACACCGTAAGACTAAGAAACACCACAGAAGAAAGAGGAAGGCCTCTGCAGGCATGATGCTGCAGGCTGATGGAACACCTCATGATTGGTTTGGTATAGGTAAAAAGTATGCGCTTCACGGCTTCATTGATGACGCTACAGGATCAATTACCGGGCTATATATGTGTGAAAACGAATGCCTTTTGGGTTACCTGGAAGTCACCCGACAAACCCTCAAAAACTTCGGTATACCCCTTAGCCTCTATCCCGACAAGTATAGTGTATTCTTTCCTAATCCTACAAAGAAGTACGATCTTACCATCGATGAACAGCTTAGGGGCGTTACAAAAGCTGTGACCCAATTTGGCCGGATTATGGATGAGTTAGGCATTGAGATGTTTCCAGCCTCCTCTCCCCAGGCAAAAGGCCGTATAGAACGGTTGTGGGAAACATTGCAAAGCAGGCTTGTGACGGAATTCCGTATACACAATATCACGACAATAGAACAGGCCAATAAATTCCTGCCGGGCTACATAAAAAAGTACAACAAAAAGTTTGCCATCCCTGTCAGTGACCAGAATACCTCGTTCCTGCCGCTGCCCGAGAACATTAATTTGAATACGCTCCTGTGCGTAAAAATCGAACGGACCACCGATAACGCTGGAGTCTTTTCGATCAATAACTGCAAATTCTCCGTTGATTCCAGAGAGGTTCCTCCAAAAGCCAAAATTACCGTCTTAATCAGTAAAAATGGCGGAATGAAAGCGTTGTACAAGGGTAAGTTGTTTAAGGTCTCAGGTGTGGATTATGCTGCAAACGAGGACACTATGCAAAACGGTAAAGTTCTCACCAAAGGCATTAAACAGCTCATAGATGAGTATTTTTTCAAAAATGCAAAAGCAGCTTAAATCTCGTTACCATTAACGTATGATATGAATTGGCTGGAACATTACTGTCAGTTCAGGTGGCTGTCAAGGGCGCGCTTGCGCGTTCACTTTACCCTTGACAGCCTTAGTACATTATCCTTTTGTCTCCCGGTCAGCTTCATGCTGACCGGCTGCCCTCCGGCGAGGATGGGGTGCAGGGGCAACGCCCCTGCCATGACCAGGAAATTGCGTAACCTAACTTATGGGTAGGGGGTGAAATTTTCATGCGATAAATTTGACCCATTTAGGGTGAAATATTCAAAAAGTATTGACA
>JAAYXD010000267.1 GCA_012516065.1 Clostridiaceae bacterium | reverse complement strand
CTACCTCAGCGAGGGAACGGTGCGCAACTATCTCAGCGTAATCCTGGAAAAGCTGCAGCTTCGGGACAGGACCCAGCTTGCGGTGTTTTATTATAAGAATCAGTAAAGCCTGATGCCTCATTATGTTTCCTTTAATTATATTGACCTTAATGACAGATTAGTATATAATAAAGCCAGCTACCCTGTGATGAAGAGAAAAGTGGCTACCATTTATTTGGGGTCGCTTTTTATTTTTTTATAATTTTTTATTAGGGGGGGTAATATGAAAAAACCGATTTATTTGGATCGCATCAAAGCCTGGATTCAGAGTCCTTTTTAATGTTATCTAATTCTATGACATGTTATTTAATTGAACATCTTGTGTTTGCCAAGCTTAACTTTATAGGTTTCTTTAACTGGTAACATTCATTGACTATGAACCATTACAAAGGGAAATTAACTATTATGGGTTAGGAGGGGGCAAAAACTTATGAGATTTCAGAGCAAAAAAAGTAACGCGATTATAATAGCGTTATGTTTGGCAGTAATCATTATCGCGGGCATTGTAAATGTAGGGGTTAGTACGAACTGGGGTAGTGTTGTTCTCAAAGAGGTCATCATATCACCCTATGGCTCCGACTTGGCCGCTACAATGTACATTCCGCGGTCGGCGCTGAAAACAGACGATAAAGGGAATTTTCTTAATAAATATCCTGCTATCATTGTCTGTGCCGGCTTCACAAACAGCAGGACTTTTCTGGATAACGTGGCTATAGAACTTTCCAGAGCCGGATTTGTCGTCATGAACATCGACCAGTACGGCCACCACAAGAGTGAAGCTACCCATATCCGGGGATTTGGTGTAGAACCAACCCCCATGAGCGATACGTCCCAAATTGGAACGCTCGATGCGTATGCCTATCTGCGTACACTCGGCTTTGTCGACCAGACAAAGATTGGCGCCACAGGCCATTCCCTCGGTGCCGGAGCGGCCGGGAATCTGGCTGTGAATACCGCCGGATTCTACACCCTGCAAGACCGTCTGCTTATGATGCTGAATGATTTATTCGGCGTTGAGATCACGAGGGAAGATGTCGCTGCACAAGATGCTGATGCGCTTGCCGCAAAATACCTCAATGCCGATCAGTTACAGCTTTATAATATTCAAAAAGAGCAAATCACATATGAATATAACAGCGCGGTCAATGATATTTTCCTGATTGATGGCGGTGGCGCTACGGATCCAAAAGTCGTGGAGGTAGCCGGGATTCCCGTATGGCGTGATCTTCAGGCGAACTTCGGACAGATAAAGTATGTTAGCGGAAACGGATCGGGAGGCCGGAAAAATCCTGATTTTCATCTTTCCTCCGACGCAACCAAACTTTTTATGTCCTCCGATGTCCCCGTAGCAAGGGATACATGGTACAAGCTTAACATCTCCGGTACGGAGGATCGGGTTTTGAGCACCAAGCTGTCTGACTTCTTTGGCAGCATTACGGGCGATATTCGCAGTGCCGCTGACAGCAATACTCTTCGCATGGTTACTACACCTTATGGATGGCATGGAGTCTCTTACTACAACGTGCCGACGGTAAAAGCAGCCGTTCAATTTTTCAGAACCACGATGGATTACAACAATAACGTCCCCTTAAATGGAACAACTTTTATAGTGCGCGATGTCTTTAGCGCAATAGGTGCGATTGCGCTGCTTGTTCTCATTATGTCGCTTGTAAAAGCCATTATGAGTCTTTCATTCTTTGAATCAATGAACGGTACTCCAATCGAACCCGTACAGGATAAGAAATCGCCCGTATTTTGGATTCTCATGATTATTGCTGTTCTGGGTCCTCCGCTGACCTACTCCTCAGGTGTGGGTTGGGTACCCTCTACAGCGCCAAGCCTGATTTCTACTGTCCCAGTGGCCACGAAGATTTCCTTCTGGTCAATTATCATGGCAATAGCCATCCTGGCCTTGCTCATCATAAAGTATTTTGCCTTTGATAAAAAGAATGGCGTTAAGTTCTCCGAACTGTACGGATTAAAGTATAGCTGGAAAAACATCGGTAAATCGATTGTTCTGGCGCTTTCCGTTTTCGTGTGCATCGCCACGCTTCTTGCGGCATACTACAATTTCTTTGCTTTCGGCAATTTAAAAATCACCCTGATTGGCTGTACCATATTCCAGACCCTGTCCACTCCGCAGTTTTACAGCTGCCTGTTGTACTCGATTCTTTTCCTGCCATTCTACTTCGTCAACAGTATGCTGGTAAACTCTGCGCGCCTTAAGGGAATGAGCGAGAGACTAAATATGTTGTTGTTTGCCGGAATCAACTGCTCCGGTATGCTTTTGCTGATCATCACACAGTTCTATATTGGCCTTGATCGGACAGGAAAAGTAATATTCACCATACCTCCGGGATCGTCATCGGTCTTGTATAGTATGGCGGTGCTTATGATAGCGCTGTTCGTTTCGGCAATCTACTCACGCAAACTCTATTTGAAAACCGGTTCCATAATACCTGGAGCAATACTTAACACCGTGGTATTTTCAATTCCAGCAATCCAGGTTTATATGAACTATACGTTCGTGTAACATCACTACAAACTGACACGCAAACACAGGATGTTCGTATTTGATAATGAGGTTCTGTAATAAGTGTTGGGGTACCGAAGGGAAATAACTTCGGTGCTCCGACATTTTTTTGTAAATAAAGAGAACATGGTATTAGAATCTCCAGTAAAGAGGAGTTACAAGGATTAAGTGATTAAACGCAATGCCTATCGGACAAGAAATTTTAAAAGGTTCAGAAACAGAATACTGCACGTTATGGCTTAAATCTGTACATAAAAAGGCAGACGACCAAATATGATCATCTGCCAATAATAACATTTGTGTCAACGCCGGAATATTTTTGACCCAATCGCCGGTTAAAAATTGACCCAAACGCCGGTGATCAATCGCCGGCTTCAGTAGCCGGTCACGCATTTTTCGAGTTACCCTTCACCGATATATCGGCCGGAGGCACGACCCTG
>JAAYXD010000256.1 GCA_012516065.1 Clostridiaceae bacterium | reverse complement strand
TTGTAGCAGGGAACTCCCACCGGGTTTCCGAGCTGCCGCACTACCTCACTGCCCTTCTCCAGCGCGTATCCAGCCAGCGGCGCGAATATGGTGTCGACCATGCTGTTTGCAGAAAACAGAGTGACCTCTCTCGGCTTGGAGAAGAGCGTGACATTGACCTGGTTGACGTAGTAGTTGAGGTTTCCGTTGCAGTTGAAGCGGTCAAACCAACCCCCGCCGTTGCATCCGGGTTTGACGTTCTCCAAATATCTCATCAGGAAATAGCCCAAATACGCCTGAAGGTGCTGAGGGTTATACAGCGGATCACGCGTTTCGGTCCCGGTGTAGACGTAGTCGAACACTTCCGGCTGGTCCTCAAGGTTGTAGCCGGTCAGGTGGTAGTGGTCATACCAGTTCGGGTATTTGATAATGAGCGAGATGCGCGGATTGACGGCTTTGGCAGGCTGAACAATGCACTCTTCCGATATGTGCTGCAACAGCTCCAAGCGGTACTCGCTCCAGCTTCGTGCGCCCTTTGCAGCTCGGCACTCATCGCACTTGCATGGGGTGAAGAAGAAATCGTCGAGTATCACCTCGTCGAACAGTCTGGCCGTGAACTCAACGATGTTTCGGATCTCCTCTCTGGTCTCGGCAGAGGTATAGCAATAGGTGTCGAACCCGCCCTGTAGAGGGTTTTCCCGACGCCTGCCGTGAGTCCAAGTGATGCCTCCCGAAACCTTGATCCCCTGCTCGAGGAAGTGCCGCTTGAGTTCGAGCATCCTGTCCTCCTCGATCAGGACTCCGCTCCTGTAGGTCTCCAGATAGACCTTTGTTAACCTGACGTGTTGTCTGAGTCGCTCCAACTCTCCTGTTACCTGGTCGATCGGGCGTCTCGCGACGAGTTCCGAGACGGGACAGTAGAAGGCAACCTCAAAACCATAGGCACCCATGTCTCACACCTCGCATTCGGAATGGGTTCAGCGGAAATTGGCGATGATCCCCCTCGGTTGGACCGGCAACCCTGCTTCATAGAGGTGCGACACGTCGCCCAAACCGATACATCTGGGAACAGCCCAGTCGGATGAGCGCTGGTCGAACAGGATGGTTGTAACAGAACTCGGCGCCAGCCAGAAGCCGGACCAGACGAGAGTGACAGGGATCTCGAGGAGATGTGCGAGCCAGGTGAGGCCGAACCCGCCGTGGCAGAACACGGCGATCTGCTCTTCATTGGGTCGAGTGCATCTGTAACGACCGCCTTCGCGGTCATACCCATGCCTGCTCAAGAACTCGTCGGAGCGGACCTTGAGTTCCTCATATACTTCCCGAGCTGCATGGTCCTTTAGCACAGGTATCCTGTGCCAAGTATCGTGAGTGGGCATCTCTGTTCCGCCCCTGAAGACTTCCCCTGGCACATCGATCGCGAATATGTCTCCCCATTGGGTTGCTTTCAGCGCCAACTCGGGCCACAGCTCTCTCGTCCAGTGCTCGATGTTGAGGTCGAGCTGCAGCAAGTCTGCGGTGTAACGGGCGGTGTCGACGGCACGCCTGACTGGCGAGGAATAGATCTTGTCAAGACCATGCGAAGCCAACCGCTTCGCCAATGCCTGGGCCTCTCTGTGACCAATCTCAGTGATAGTGTCGTTCTTGTAGTCCGGGTCTGCGTGTCTGATGATGTACAGTCGCATGGACGGCTTCCTCTCCAATTTCCATCCTTAGCAGTCCTGTCATTACTTCGACACCTGGCGAGAAATCCTCCTCGCACCCCTTCTCTCTATCGCCGTCACTGGGGAGTTGGTGTCCCGGATGACATCCGGGTCGAGCTTGGGCCTGCGATCAACTGTCCTCCGGAAGTCTCGTCGCTGCGGATTGCAGCGTACCAATGCTATACCTCCGCACTGTGTATACACCAAGGCCCAAGAATAGCGGAACAAGAGCAGTCCACCAGAAGTGCCCGATTTTGCGAACTCCTCTGAGCGCGCGCCCGCCCCCGCTGATCGGCTCTCCGGAGGAGAACACAGCCTGCAAGCGATACTCTCCGGGCGGAACATGCAGCCTGAACGCGCTGAAGGTGGGTTTGGGGCCCATCATCTCCGTCGCTGTGGGATCCCACTCCACTATCGTGTATCCCAACGCCGAACTCTGAGTCTGAACCACCTGGTACGGCTTCTCATCGATCTCGGATACGATCCGGTTTCCACGATACACGCGTATCCTCAAGTCCGGTCTCTGAGGGCTGCTGATAACCCATACGTATTCGTTCTGCATGCCCAGTCCGGCCGTGGGATTTGCAGAGTTCATCAGGCGAGTGTAGTGGTAAGAGCTGTATTCCTCAACGTCGAACAGCTGGATGTACAGCGGAATGTCTTTCGCAAGATACAGCGTATGCTCTTCGGAGTCGCTCCTGAGGGCAACGGTGTAGCTGTCTTCCGGACGAACGACAAACGAGAGCCCCGACCTTCTCGGGTCAAACACGTAGAGCTTCTTGGTGCTTCCAGGCACTATTCGATCGTCCTGTCTCACTCGAATGGTGTACTGACCGCCCGGGAGATTGACGACGAACGCCTTCCTAACCGATTGTACGTAGTATGACGGAGGCTCGGGCTCTGTCGGAGGAGTTGGGATCTCCTCCTTGGAGAACGTCTTTCCCTCCTCGCGCATCTGTCTGAACATCTCTGCGATCGTCGAGTTGTACTCTGCGAGCGCCTGTCTGTAGAGGTCTGCCGCCTCGTTGAAATCACTGACCGCCTGCCTGTACTCCTCGTGTGCAGCAAGGGCCCTGTCACCGGTCAAGACCTCTACGTTCAGGCTGTTGAACCCCTCCGGATACCTAAGAGTATACGTCTCGAGAGCAATGGTCTCGACTACTCGTCCATCGAGAATCACCTCGAGGACGCCCTCAACCAAGATCTGCTTGCTCGACCAGTCCGCCACGTACTCGCCGGTGATCGGCCAAAAATAGGCTCTCGTGTCATAGGGGGCAAGGATGTTGTCAGAGTCGGCAATGATGTGGATCTCATCGATCGGCTGTGGGGAGAGTCCGCTAGTATATGTGAGACCATCCCAAACGGTCAGGCCGTATACGAACTGATCCTCCATTTCCGGAACAGAGGAAGCGGCTGCGTAATGCAAGGCACATGACATCAGGAGCATCGATCCAACCAGGAAGCACAGGACCGAAGTCCGGCTTGGCGCAGTAACTGGAGCGAGCGCTGTCATTGCCCTGTCCTGACCCCCCTTCTCTGCAAGGCCTTTGTTGCAAGACTCAGAAGGAGAGCGGTGTAAATCACCGCGGCGGCGACGATGATCGCGACTATGCGCACGTCCCCGAGCTCCACCGCATCAGTGAGCCACGTGCAATAGGAGAACGGAGAGACCCAGCGCAGCGCTCTGTCGGCAACTACGGTCGCCAGCTTTAGGTAGATCACTGATGCAGACAACACCTCGTTGGAAGTGCCGCTGAGAACCGATGCGGCAGTCCGGATCCCGATAAGGATCAAGTTGACCAGCAGAAATACTGCCGTTGCGGTGCGGGGGTTTTTCGACAACACAGACACCAAGAGCCCAAATGCGCTCGTATACGAGGCGAGCAGAACTGAGCCGGCGATCGTCGACCAAAACCTCAACCCCAGCTCGAGACCTGACACCAGCGACATCACTGTGAAGTACACTGTCACACAACAGAGCGCAATGCAGAAAAGCACGATCTGTTCGGAAAACCTGGCCATCAAATAGGAACCGTGGTTCATCGGCCCGCAGAAGAGCACCTCAAGAGTTCCCTGGTCTCGCTCACGCGACACGGATATTGACGCACACAGAGCGAGGTATAGCGCAAGAATGGTTGTGGTCAGGTAAGCCGGATACTCCAGCGGGCATTTGGAGATGGCGACCCCGCCCTGGAGCATGCTATCCGCATAGCTCCTTGCGATGTAGAAAGAGATGAGGAAACACACTGTCAGGACAGTATAAAGGCCAAGTCCATAGAACGAATGTCTAAGCTCTCGTCGAGCGACCGCACTCGCAGCGCATATCAGATACGGCCGTTTCACGGCTCGCCCGCCCCTTTCACCAGCCGGTTCACATTTGACTCTGTTATGGTGATGAACGCCTCCTCAAGGCTCACTTCGTGCGCAGCAAATCCCAATATGACGCCTCCCGACTCCACCACCGTTCTGGATATCTCGCCTCGGTGGTCTCGATCGGCCTTGACCGTCAAACGCACGCTGTCGCCCTTGATCTCGGCCCAAACGACAAAGGGCATGTCCGACAGCCGCCTTAGCAAACCGTCAGGGATCGCCTCAAGGAGAATCTCCAGGCGGATCTCCGATGCTGTCGACCGCTTGATTCCGTCCATCGTGTCTTCTGCCACCAGGACTCCCTTGTTGATTATTCCAACTCTGTGGCATGTCTTCTCGATTTCTGACAGGATATGGGAAGATATCAGCAAAGACTTGCCCTTGGAGTTCTCTTCGAGGATAATGTCGCGGACCTCCTTCACGCCGAGGGGATCAAGGCCGGAGACGGGTTCGTCGAGGATCAGCAAGTCCGGGTCGTGAAGCAGCGCCCGTGCCAACGCCAGCTTCTGCTTCATGCCCTTGGAGAAAGCTCCTGCAGATCTGTTTCTGACTTGATAGAGTCCCAATCTGCTCAGGACCTCGTCCACCTTTCTGCGCTTGTATGCGATGCTGTAGAAGTCCGCAAAAAACATGAGGTATTCGTGGGCGGTCATATCGTTGTACAAGTGCTGAGTCTCAGTGACCACTCCGATCCTCGATCGCTGGTCTGCCCGCTCTTTGCTTGAAGAACGTCCAAACAGGCTGATCTCTCCGGAAGTTGGCTCCAGCAGTCCGAGGATCATCATGATCGTGGTAGTCTTTCCGGCGCCGTTCGGGCCCAAGAAACCGTATATCTCTCCGAGCCCTATGTCCAGGTTCAGCCCGTCGACAGCCAGGTGTTTGCCGTATCGCTTAGTTAGGTGGCGGGCCCGTATCACGGCCATTGCCTGTTCCACCCCATCATCTCCGATGCTCGGTCGGAGTCCTGCAGGAGACCCAATGGCGAGCAGGGGGCATCGGCAGAGCACCGACGCCCCGAAGTGCTCAGCATCTGCGTTCAGGACGGGAGTCGTCCTACTTGTTGTAGGCTTCGTCTATCTGGCTTTGGACAATCGGAGCCACCGCATCCATGACCGACTTCGCGCTCTCGTCCCCAAGAATGGCCTTTGTCAGAGCAAACCTGAAGTCGTCCGTCATGGTGGGGACATTGTCCCATAGCCTGACCTTGAACACCATCTGCCTGATCGTCTCAAGAGAGGCGCGGTCCTTGACGAAGGGCATGAAGTACTCGACGAACTCTTCGTCGTACTCGTCTATGTCCCTGTAGTCGGCAGTAGTCTCAAACAGCATGCTGCCCAGAGCGATCATTGCTTCGGGCTCCTTGCACGTGATCGGCAGAACGAGGCAGTCGACGCCCCAGACCGGGTTGATGTAGTCGTCAGCATTAGGTCCCTTCGGGAAGAACACCCAGCCGTAGTCAAAATCAACTTCCTGAGCATGCGCGGGCACGGCGAACAGGTCGAGCCTGAGCTGAACGTTGGTCTTGCGGTTGAACTCTGCACGCCCATCATAATAGTCGCCGATCTGAACAGTCTTGTCTACCTTAACCATATCTCTGATCCACTGAATGGCCGTCAAAGCCTCTTCCTTGTTGCCGCCAAAGACCATCTTGCCGTCCTCGCCGGGCACAAGGATGCCACCGTTGTTCGCGTACATAGCCATCTCAGGATCGATCGGCCACTCATCGATGCGGAAGTGCACGCCCCAGACGTCGATCTGGCCGTCGCCGTCAACGTCCCTCGTGAGCTTGGTTGCAGCCTGCCTCGCTGTCTCAAATGTCCACTCGCCAGCCTCCTGGAGTTCGTTCGGGGTGACCAGGCCGGCTTCCTTGTACATGTCTCGGTTGTAGATCCAGCCCTGAGAGGAGCCGATATCCGAGTTCCTCGGGTAGTAACCGTTGACCGAGAATGCGTAGGCCTTGCCCTGGTAGGTCGAGTAGATCTCCCTCATGTTACTGTGCATTCCGGGAAGGCTCTCGTA
Source organism: Clostridiaceae bacterium (assembly GCA_012516065.1). Taxonomy (GTDB): domain Bacteria; phylum Bacillota; class Clostridia; order DSM-8532; family DSM-8532; genus DTU069. Next base: position 27,181 of record JAAYXD010000256.1, on the reverse strand, counting down.
GTACTCGTCTGTCAGGTACTCATCGAGCGGCAGAAGCGCGCCGTTCTGCGCAAGCACAGGTATCCATCTATTTGTTATGTAGATGATGTCGCCTATGGGATCGCCTCCGAGAATCGTCGTCATGATGGTGTTCTCGCCGCCGTCCCAGGCGAACGGCACGAGCTCGATCTTGCAGTTGAACTCCTGCTCGACCAGCTGGATCCGCCCTCTGCCGTCTCCGGATTCAAAGTACTCGCGCATGCCCTCGTTTACCTGCACAGCAGCTATCTTGACGATCCTGCCGCCCAAGTCGTACTCCCCTGCCATCGCGATGCCGGATACTGCCAAAGCAAGCGCGACCAGAACAACACAGGCAATCAACCAGTTCAGTCGGTTTTGCATGATAGATGCCTCCTTCACCGCTTTCTGTTATTGCTCATCGGTGCCTTACATGTCACCCCGATTGCCCCGTGAAGGCGCTCATGTCACACCAGCCACCTCCAGACTGTCCCTCCCCGCACGACACCGGGTCTCAGCCAACGATGCCAGTCTTCTCTATGCTCTCTACAAAGTGCCTCTGCAGCACGCCGTAGAGGACCAAGAGCGGTGCGATGTACAGCAGCATCGCCGCGCTGCTGACGAGTGTAATGTGCGATCCGTCAATGTTTGGATCTGACCAGGAGTACGCAAACCTCTCTGTCAAGGACTGCAGGGCGAGAGGCAGCACTGTGATGCCTCTCAGGAAGAGATCGCTGTAGAACAAGTCGTTCCAGTGCCATACGAACGAAAACAAGAAGACGATCATCAGGATCGGCCCTGCATTGGGCACCATCACGCTCAAGAAGGTCCTGAACGGACTTGCGCCGTCGACGTACGCGGCTTCCTCCAACTCATGGGCCATGCCCCTAAAGTACTGCCTGACTATGTAGATGAAGAGCCCGTTCTTCTTAGCGGTTCCAGTCAAGGCCATCATGATGAGGGGCCAACTCGTGCCGATCAGGTTGAGTCCGGGTTCCTTGAGCAGGCCAAAGACTGTGAAGTACCTGAAGTTCAGGAACAGCGGCACCATCACCACAGACGGCGGAACCATCAGGCTCAAGAGGACCAATGCGAAGAGAAACCGCGAACCCGGATAGCTAAAACGGGCAAATCCGTAGCCTATCATCATACATACCGCGACTTCGATCGCGGCGAGGAGCGAGCAGATGGCCGTTGTGATGGTGGCGGACTTGAGATAGCCCATGTGCTTCATGGCTATTTGGAAGTTCACCACAGTGAAGTTGCGAGGCACCCAGTTCACAGTCAGATCCATCATGTCTTCAACAGCCCTCAAGGCCAGAGTCATTCGCACAAGCAGCGGGAACACTACGACGAATGAAATGCCTGCGACAAGCACCGCTCGGACCGTCGCCCACGTCAAGCCGCCCAGTCGAGCGGGGTTGAACAGACGCCGAGCCAATAGCGTCCTGATCCCTCCGACAGCTGCACTGGCACGCAGGTTCACACTAGCTCTCATACTGGACACCTCTAGACACAATGGCCATGGCGATCCCAAGGATGAGCATCAGTGCCAAAAAGTAGAACCACGCCATCGCCACACTAACTCCGTAGCCCCCTCCGGTCCAGGCTGAAGACTTGATGTACATCATCAGCCGGTTGGAGGGCGAGGTGAACGTGTCAATAACTGTGTAGGCGATGTTGACCATGAACATCGGAACCATCAAGGGAAACGTTATCTTCCAGAAACTCTCCCAACCCGTCGCGCCCTCTACGTCCGCAGCCTCATAGAGAGATGCAGGAATCGACTGAAGCGCGGCGAGGAAAATCAGTATCTGTATACCGGACGCCTGGATGATCTGCGGAATGCGGTTGATGGAGTCCATGAGGAACTCTACGACAGTCTCCGTGGCCCTGGTGCCTCCGAATATGACCTTCATCTGTTGCATGTCCACTATTCCCTTGGACGCCATTCCCAGAGCCTGACTCATGTACTCTGTCTGGTTGATCTGCACAAAGACCTCTGCGCCGAGGATCACGGGCAAGAAGAACACGATCCTCGCCAAGAGCCGGCCTTTGAACTTCTGATTGAGGATGGTAGCCGCGAAGAAGCTGAACATCAGCACTGCAGGTATGTCAATGAGCAGGCCTCCTATCGTCTCCACGAACACCCTCCGGAACCGAGGATCGACGAACAGGACGCGGTGGTAGTTCTTCAGGCCCACCAGGCTCGTCGTGAAACCCTCCGGAGACAGGCTCAATTCGCTGAAACTGAACAGTATGGACTGAACGAACGGATACAGCAGAAACAGGGCGAACCCAATGGCAAACGGGCAAGTGAAGACAAATCCCATGAGAGACCGCTGCGAGTTCAGTGAAAGCCTGGGAAGAAGCCTGCCAGTCTTCAATGAACCTCTCCTCCCATCCCGAGCCAATATCCGTACGCATCTATTGTCAGCCCGCCTACCTGGATCGGGGTGTTGTTGTAGTTGACGACCACGGCGTATCCATTGTCATACGTGGTCCGATACACTCCATCCGCAAGCTTCTCATGGTTCTCTATGAGACGTCCCCGTGCAGGTTTGAGCGCACCACTGACCTCGAGGTGCATTGCGACGGCATCGTCTCTCCATCTTTGATACTCCACATTCAGGAGATCAGCGAAATCGGTCCCCTTGAGTATCGATACATCGCCTGTGATCCATCTGAAATACAGGCCGCCGCCCGTCTCAATCGCCTTGAGCTTTGCTTTCCTAGTGTCGGCCACTGAGTTAATCGGAGCGCCCGCGAAGTCAATGAGTCCATGCACGACTATCTGATAGAACGGCACTGCTTCGTTCTCGAGACCGTGACCCGTGCACTCTGTGGGAACGTCGACGATGTGTCGCGCATACGGGAAGACGTAGGCATTGCCCGTTGTAAAGAGAGTGCGCAGCCCCGCTGCCTGACTGATCTTCTTGCACTGCTCTTCGATGATCTCCCGGGCGCGCTGGCGGTCGACGAACCGGCTCCTGTGGTAGTCCGCGTTCACCTCTGCTCCGAGATCGCCGAGAGACAGGGCTTTGTTGCCATATCGGAGGTAGTCCTTGAGGAAGCTGTCGACCAGATCCGGGAGAGCGGACGGCGATAGGATATACCGGGCGTTGACGCCGCTCGGCGTGAGAGTCACAGGGTCGTACTCAGAGACTGTCGCCATCAGACCGTTGAGGAATCTCGCAGTGTCCCTCCTGATATCAAGAGCATCCAATACGGTGTTTCGAGTAGTCACCTCGAGGAAGCGGACGTCTGGGAAGAAGTCGACGCTTTCCTTGTCAAGGAACTCAACGAGGCGCCGGAACTGATCGAACGATCCAAGCGCCTTCTCAGCAGCGGCCCTGGCGGGGAAGTCATGAAGCAGCCCGCCGCTGAGCCATCCGCTGTATCGCACCTTTATGTTTTCGATGCCGGCGCCGAGCAACTCGCGCACAGCTGTGGTTGCGTCTTCGAACGTGGTGAGCGCCACGGGAACCGTCACAGGCACGCCCATTACGGGCTGCACCTTGGTCACCGCGCCGACAAACTCCACGAACATCGGCAGGCTGTTCTCATCGACTCTCTTCAGGCCGTGTTTGGCTATGAGGTAACCCCTGTACCCCTTCGCCATTCCGACGTAGTCGGCAGACTCCCCCGAGAGGAAGAAATACCGGATCTGGATATCGCCCCGATACAGGCTGGGCTGATAGGTCATGACCTTCCCCCCGCCGGTATCGATGAGCATGCGAGACATCGTGCTGAACGATGCCAGGACGACGTTGTATGAATCCCGCGTCCTGGCTATGTCAGCTCGAACACTGGCTACTGCCTCACCCTTTTCGATGACTGCGTACCAAGCCGTTTCGCCTTTCTTCATGCCAAAAACGGGAAGACAGTTGGGCTGCTTCTCGTAAGGCACTGCCTGCTCTACCGGTATCGACCGGTCCGCTCCGTAGATCGGTTCGCTGTAGATGGGATAGTCGGTCCTGCCATTGTTGAGATAGATCAGCGCACCGCACCCGTCGGGCACGAAGATGTACCCCTCTTCGTCCGATCCGGCTGCTCCAAAGCACCTCAACACATCGATCTGGTACAGCGGATATGTCTGTCTCTTGCCCCCTTCTTTGTACCTGATGACGTTGCCTCCCGGATCCTCGAAGTCAAGCTCAAACTCCGTCGGAACCTCGTGCGGGTAGCTTACCTCTTCCATTGGGATTCTGACGACGAGAGAGTCTCCATCGAGTCTGTATTCTATCGGAATGACGAACACCTCGAGGCTTTTGATCGGCGGTTCCAGACGGTAATGCACGTGATCGGCGTACATGTCCGCTATGGTGTAGCCTGCCTCGGCAAAGATCTGCTCCATGTCTGCCAGGTAAAAAGGCGTATCCGTATTCAGCATGTATGTCGGGGAGTTGCGGAGAGCTCTGAAATCGTCTTGCGTCAGGTCGTTGATGGACTGGATGTCGCTGCGGCCGCCTACACGGCCGTACTGCGCGACGATCGTCCCCCTGTACTTCGAAACCAGGGTCCACACCAGCTTGGCTCGGTCGCTTTCGTAGTACGAGACCGCTCTATTGAGATCGCGGAGCAGTCTCTGCATCTGCGCGGAATCCTCTGCCTCTCCGCTCTTCCTCAACTCCTCTATCTCGCGCTCCAGCCGGTCTATGGTTTGCTGACGCGATGTCAGGGTGTCGTCCTTGGCCACGAGTCTATGTCCTCCAAAGAGGATGGTCTCCACGCTGTCGACACTCGACTCATCGATTGCCGGTCTGGAGCCGGTCTGCCAGAACTTCCACCACGGTCGCGTCGACCTGCCGAGATCGATCTCGGGCAGATCCGGATCGCGCTCCAGCGAGATCAGAACGTAGTGATCGAGGATGAACCGCCTGTCAGATGCACTGGCAACCTTCGAGAGGATCTCGTTCATTCTGCTCTCGCTGATGAGCTGCGGTAAGACGTACTTGACGCTCTTGTACTCGTCCCCTATGCGGTACTCGACTCTCACTCCGTTGTCTATTGGGACTATCGTGTACTGCCCGAATGCCACGCTGTGGTTGTACGAATCCATCTCAACTCGGTCCGTGTTCGGCGTTGCATAGGCGATTCTCAGCGTCTCCGAGGCGGCGCCGCTCCTCAGATCTCTGTCCGGAGGATTCGAGTGCCACAAGACATCGGACCTCTTGTCCAGCACTGCGATCTCGGTCGTGGCTTCGTTCACGTACAGAGACAGATACTCGGTCTCAGCCACAAGCTGCATGCCGTTGGGGACGGTTGCGGCTGCGGTGCACAGGGGCGCGGCAAAGGCCAACACGATGAACAGGGCAAACAGTCTCGGTTTTGGGACTGTGCGAACCCTCCGCTCCATCCGGCTCTCATCTCACAATCGCAGTATCAGTTCGGTACGGATCGAGGAAACGAACCCTGCCATTACATTGATCACGCTGAAAAACAGAATCCCAAGATACACGACAGTTCCCATGCCTACGACAGTCAAACCACTTGTCCAGACTGCCTTGCCGGGTTCGTATTCGTGTATCGACATCATCGCGATCAGGATCAATATCAGCGACCAGGCAAGGCTGATGCCCAGGAAAAGGTAGTAGAAGGAGCCCTCCTCCTGGACCAACACGTTGCTTATCAGTGTGAGCGGGACGTTTATGATCACAATGGGAGACAGCGCATACGCTGTCGCGACATATATGTCTCGGAATGTGCCCTTGCCGTCCGCAAGTGTGGTGAGGGACCAGTTGACGGCGCACCAGAGCAGGAACGGGAACAGCACCGATGTAGCCAGAAACACGACGTTGACCTTCGAAAGATCTCTCGTGTTGAAAACAAACCCTGTGTACTGGCTCATTCCAACATAAGTCAAGACGACGAGAACCAGTATTGCCGTTGCAGCAGAAACCGCCTCTTTGCCCCGCTTCTTGAGCTCGTCAAACCCGTCGAAGGGATGGAAGACCACGAACAGGGCATATCGGATCCCACGGCCAAACTGCCGGAGTCTAGTTCCAAGCGATCTGTCAGTATCAGCGGGCGCGGCCTGCCTGAGCGAGGACTCAGCCTTGCCGATGCTTCTGTCACTGATGCGGCTCTTGCGAAGTCTCAGTATCCCCCAGACGGCCAACCCGAGGCAGACAACACCCGGAGCGATGTAGTTGAAGTTGGTTCTGATCACTTGCTCCCTGTATCTGCGTAACGCGTCCGAGTACCCCTTTCTGTTGTTCCCCAAGCGGAAACTGCGCATAGCCGCAGTGTACTCCGCTTTCATGAACTGAGAGCGGCCTATTCCGCTGTACGCCTGGTCGTAATTGGAGTTCCAGTCCAGAACGCGTCTCCACACCGCTGCCGACTCATCGTATCGCCCGGAGTGGTAGAGGTCGAGTGCGGCATGGATCGCAAGCGCGTACGCAGTCGGCTCAAACACCACCACGTGGTTCAGACGCCTGTCGAGCACGAGGATCTGCATCCCTGCAGAGTCTATGGCTGCCGGACTGGAGAAGAGGTCTCTGGCGTACCCAATGCCGCCGAAGACGTATAGCAGTTCGCCGTTTGAGTTGTAGGTGAAGACTCGGCCGCGCTGGCGGTCCAGCACGCTGTATATCCCCGACTCCCTGGCGGCCACGTCCTCGAAATACGACGGTTCCTGCCATGCTTGATCTGCAACAGAAACGTCTCCCACAGGGTCGTGGAATCCGCTCCTCCTGAGAACGTCCACACCGGCTGGATTCAGCCTTCTGACCTGGTTTTTTTCACACGCGTAAAGAAACCCGGTGTCGTCTAGGTCGATAGTGTTGTACTCGGTGGGCAAGAACAACGCCATTCTGCTGCGCTGTTCTTCTGTGGCAAAGCGGGTCCAGAAGATGTCCGCTATCGTCGGCTTCACCCTCGGACTCCCTATAAAGCCTCTGAAGGTGCCGGCAAGATCGAACACCATAACGCCATCATAGACGCCTTCGGCCAGCACATACACGCGGCCGACCCGGTCCACCGCCACCTTGAACGGGCGGTACACAAAGTCAGCCGCGACCAGGCCCTCGGCATCGCTCGAAGGCGCGCCGATCTGCCTGACAAACCGTCCTTCGCCGTCCAGCTCGACGATACGGCCGTTCCCGCGGTCCGCAACGAAAATGTGGCCATCGTCCGTCACGCAAACTCCGAGCGGAGTCCTGAAGCGGTCGACCTGCCCGTCGTGGAAGAACTCGCTGACAACCAGCCTTAGGTTCCAATTCTCATCGAGACAGACGAGGCGGTTGTTGCCAGTGTCTACTATGTACACGTTGCGGTTGGCATCTACGAACAAATCCCTTGGTTGATTCAGCGGCCCGGCACCGATATCGTCTCCGCTGATGATTCTCGTGGGAAGGTATGCTTGCGGGGCGGGGACAGGGTTTTTCCAGAAGTCGTACGTGTAGCTCGGATACGGATCGGCTTGAGCAACCCCGGGCGACGCGGGCAGGCCGCTGATAAGAGCACCTGCAACCAACAGTGCAACCGCAAGGCACCTGATGGAGTCCCTAGCCAGCAACCCCTTCCCTCCTGACTCCTCACAAGTCGAAGCAATGAGTTGCGCATATTTGCTCTATCTAGGCTGCCAAGACTGGATGCTCAATTTCACCGTATTATTCTCTAATCCGTCTTCACATTCCTTCTTTGTGCTACATTTTCTTCGTCAGCTCATCCGGATGCCGGATGGCCAGAGAGCATAGCTACATCGGTCCTAGCTGCGCAAAATTGGACACGCTGTTGCGCTAACGTTTGCACGGGTCATCAGGCAGTTAGCGGGCGCGCGGACTGACGACAGATAAGGCTGGTGGCAAGTGTGATGACTACTGGAACGGAGTTCGCGCCCGACATTATATCGTAGAGTCGTCTCGCTGCGAATTCACCCATCTCCATCTTGTGAATATGCACCGTCGTTAGGGCAGGCGATACATGCTCAGCCATAGCTGTATTGTCGAACCCACCGATCGAGAGATCGTCCGGAACGCGAATCCCCAGTTCTGCGCAACCTCTGAGGACGCCGATCGCAGTGTTGTCATTGTCGGTTATGAGTGCGGTCACCTTGAGGCCGCCTTCGGCAAGAGCCTTGATCCCTTCATACCCCTTTTCGATCTGCGGACCAGGGGCCCCGTGAGTCCAGATCCACTCCTCGCCCGGCTTGATTCCAGCTTCACTCAGGAACTCCCGATAGGTGCGGAAGCGCTCATTCAGCGAGCTATGGGACAGCGGCCCGCCGATAAAGCCTATGCGTCTATGCCCGAGATCATAAAGGTGCTTCATCAGCTTTAGCACGCCGCCGCGGTTGTCTGTGACGACACAGTCCACATCCAGCCCCTCAAGCCTGTTGTCGATCAAGACCAAGGGGATCTTCCTATCCAAGGCCTGCTGGACCAGTTGTTGCTTGATGTCTCCACCGACCATGATGAGCCCGTCTAGCCTCTGTTCGTTGTACAGAGCCCAGATGCGACCCCCGTCTTCCTGGTCGATGGTCAAAAAGACCACCTGGTAGTTGTACTTGCTGCACTCCTGCTCTACGCCTACCATCACTGTGCTGTAGAATGGATCTTGTGTCAGAGAATTGAGCCGCTTGCTGAATACGATCCCTATGTTTGCAGGCACCCTCCTCCCTGTGGGCGACCTCACTGCATAGCCCATCTTTCGGGCCTGTTCGAATACGAGCGATCGGGTCTCTTCACCAATCCGTCCCTTGTTGCTCAGGGCGCGCGATACAGTGCTGATCGACATTCCTAGTGCGTCTGCTATGTCCTTCATTGTAACGGCCATTACAGATAACGCCTCCTAGTTTTGCAGATAGCGCCTCCTAACTTCTCACCGGATGCCTGTTCAGCTCATCTATAAGCTCGTCGAGGTTCACCTTCGCGATAGCCACGTTCACGTCAGCAGCGCCGTACGATACGTACAGCTCGCCGTTATGTACATAGGCTCCTTGCGGGAAGACGCAACCCTGGTAATGCCCGTTGACCTCGTAATCCTCCTCAGGCGAGAGAATCGGATAGGGCAGTCGGGCCCTTACAACAAACGGGTCCTTCAGATCCAGCAAAGCAGCACCTAGATGGTAGATTCGATTCGAGTCCACCCCGTGGTAAAGGAAGAGCCAGCCCTGGTCAGTCTTAATCGGGGGTACGCTCCCGCCGATCTTGAACCCTTCCCACTCAAAGGCTGCCCTGAGAACGGTGCTTGACTCCACCTTCTCCTCGTAGTTGTCCCAGCTCTTCGGGTTCAGCAGGTCAGCAAACGAATCGAAGTAGTCTATCTGGATATTCGGCTCGACGCGGTGGACGAAGGCGATCTTGCCGTTGATCCTCTCGGGGAATATGTAGTGGTCTTTGTCCCACGCGAAGACCTCGATGATGCCGAGTTTGCAATAGTGCTCAAAGTCACGAGTGCTGGCTACGCCCATCCTCGCCTTTCTTCCGTCGTACGCGCAGTAGAAGATGTAGTAGCTGCCTTCGAACGGGACTACCCTGGCGTCTTCACATCCGCGTGTTTCTAGAGGAGTGGTCGGATAGATGACCGGTTTGTCCGAATCGTAAACCAGCTTTCCATCCAGACTCAATCGAGCGTAACTGACAAAGCTCTGAGCGTAGGGGGCATCGTGGTATATCTTGCTGTAGTCCGTTCGGGGTTCCTCCTTTTCGCCCCACCTGTACAGCATGTGAACAGTATCGTTCTCAGCGACCATACCCGCGTTGAACTTAGCGAACTTGCCGTTCGGCCCGTCCTTTGGTCTCAGGACCACTCCAAGTCGCTTCAGCTTTACCATCTTTCTACTCCTCCATCCCATCTGTAGTCGACCGCAATCCCGTTGATCTCCAGGACTCGACCACGGGCTTTGACCTTTCCTTCAGAGGGCACGACCGCTACCACGATGGCGTCCCTCGGCTGCAGCCGCAGGTTGACCTTCCCGCTCACTCCTTGGCTGATACAACTATGCGACGTCAACTCGTAGAGATCTGATCTGACACTCCCCACATCCAGAGTGACGCAGCGCTCATCCTGCCACGGGTTGTAGTACAGGTAGGTCGGATAGGCAGCTTCTTTCATGAAGTCGGTCTTCGTCGTGTCGAGTCGTAGAATGAAGTCATCACATGTGGATTCCACCACAGCGTCCCACCACAGGGCATACCCGCCGCCATACACAGATCTGTGGCCGGCCGAATCACCAGTCGCATAGGGTGACTTGCCCTCGTACTCCCTCATAAGCCTCTCGTACGGGATAGATGGGTGCAAGTCCGGCCTCGACTGGTGATCCTCGGGCAGGAAGTCCGGGTAGAACAGGCGGATATTCGCCATCACGTTCAGCGCATACTTGCCGATCGCGCGCGCGAATCTCGGCTCGTATCTAGCGATTGGCAGTACGTATGGCAGTGCCACCATGCTCTCCATGCTATATACCGAGCTGATAGCCTCCGCTCTGGATCGCCCCCTCCACCCGACCATCAGCCCGTCAACTGGTCTGCCTCCCCACTCGCCCAAGACCATGCTGCCCGTATTGGCGTCAAAGACGTAGCTGAGCGCCTTCTCCACGTCAACCGAGTAACCTAATGCACTCAAGCGAGCAGCCGCAAGTGATCCCATAGCTCCATTGGGTATCTCGTACCACGGATTGGAGTCAAACTCGAGGTATCGCTCCATCGCTCCGAGTGACTCGTCAAGATACCTGCGGTCGCCGAACATCTCGTGTGCGGCAAGCATGAGATACGAATAGCCGGCTAGAGAATCGGGCTGGCGGTAGAAGTCCTCGTTGGTGTACGGCGCGCCCTCTGCAAACCGATAGCCCTGGTGGTTGAAGTCGTGCCCGACGTCACGGGCCATCACAGCGATCCTGTCCATGCTGTTTCTGAAGAGCTCGCTGACGTAGTCATTGCCATTCATGCCCGCCCTTATGACTGCGTAAGCAAGTGCGTTTACATTCATCAGGTACCAGAACTCGATTGCACCGACCCGGACTTTCTCGCTATCTGACGGCGAGTTCATGAACACGCCGAAGCGATCATGGTAGAAGCTCTCCAGGGCTGGAAGCAGCTCATCTGCACCGTCTCCTCTGAGGAGCTTCCCTGCGACGACACAGCCATACGTTATGAGCTCCCGCGACCTGCTGCCCAGGAGAGCGGAGAAGTAGTGTCTCGCCGCCTGATCCACCTGAAGAACCCCGTTGGCGGGATCCATCAGAAACCTGTCGGCCTCTGCGGCTCTGGAGTGGATGTCTAGCGGCCTTTCCCGCGGCCTGTCAGGCATCTTCTCGATGTCAGGAAGAGCAGTCCATCTCATCCTGGAGTCGGTTTCGGGCATGGACTCGGCTGGCCCCTCTCTTGCGCATATTTGCTCTGAAGCGGGCATCGACGGGAACCGGATCGCGTCACTGTTCATGTTCACTAGAGTTCCCGGATATTCCTTCTTCAGTGCGGTGATTTTCTCGATCACTCGCGCGCCAGGAAGCGGAACTCGAGCGCGTGCAGCGGTGTGCAGCAACGGCACTGCGCAATCGCCGGCGTGCAATTGCGCTGCGGCTTTTCCAGACGCTCGTTCGGGCGCGAGTGTCTGTTTCCGGCGTGAGTGTCTATCCGAGTTCGAATTGCGCTCAGCAAGCACCGCGTCTGCAGGAATGGACCGCTCAATCCTGAATACCCTACTAGTGGATTTCTCCACTATGATGACTGGAGGACAAGTATGCAGCTAACTCGTGATCTGACAGGTGCTATTGCCCTGGTCGTTTACTATATCATCTTCGTGTCGGCCATCGCAGGCTTGAGTATCTTTGCCCGGCGCACAGGAGTCGGAGAGCACAGCCATGCAGTAAGGGCCGGATCCGTGCTTCGGGAACTCGTGAGAAAGAGCTACCACGTGATGTGCAGCACCTCGGCGCTCATTCTGATACTCCACTTCAGGAACTGGTACGCTGCTGTCACTGCTGTCGGCGGCATATTCTCGGTGGGACTCGCCCTTATGTGGATAGGTGGAAAGGTAAAATCCGTCCGCCAGATATCCATTTCGAGGACCGCCGGGTTCCGAGAGATCATCCAGCAAGCGCTGTATGTTCAGGCAACTATGACGATCCTGCTTGTCGTGTTCTGGGGAATACTCGGGCCCACATACCGCTTCTACGTTGCAGCCGGCCTCCTGGTCTGGGGACTCGGCGATGCGGCAGCGGCGGTGGTCGGTAAGCGGCTGGGCAAGAAACACTTCAGGTGCCGCATTTTCGACAGAGCCAAGACACTTGAGGGCATGGGCGCGATGATCGTGACATCGTTCGTTGTCTTGGTCCCTGTCCTGGTGTTCCTCGCAAGAGCCTCTGTGACAGCCAGCCTCCTCACGGCAGCTGTGGTAGCGGTGGCAGCGGGATTTGTGGAGGCGACAAGCCACAAGGGACTTGACACGCTCTCCATCCCGATCGCTGTCGCAGCGCTAGCCGCCCTGTTAGCACCGTTCCTGACTGGACTGGGCATCCCATGAATTCGACCAGTTCCACCGCCACATCCCGCGAGAGAACCCTGCGAGTGGCGTGGATTCTGAGCGCGTGGGCACCCTTCACATCTGGAGCTGCGTTCTGGATCGGCGGCACGGCTGTCCTTCTCGGGGATTTCCTTCGCCGCACCAGCGAGTTCATAGGCGTCTTCGTGTCGTGGCTGGTCGTTTGGCGCAGCTCGAGTGAGCCGGGCAACCGGGGCTACCCGAGCCCTCGCCGTGAGGGAGTCGCGAGCCTGGTTACGGCTGCAGCGATGATCGTCTCTGCGTGCGCCATTGCTGTAAGAGCAGTTGCGCAGGTGCTGTCTCCTGTCGAAGCGGGGAACCTGTCGCTAGGCATGTTCGTAGTTTCAGCAGGGGCTTTGGTTAACATGGCATTCTGGAGGCGCTTCAGGAGGCTGGCGGACGAGCGGTCCACGCCGGTAGTAGAGGCTCAATGGCGTCTCTACAGAGCCAAGACCGCAACAGACTGCGCAGTTCTCGCGGTACTGTTGATGCACAAGCTCTATCCTCAGAGTCACTGGCCTGCCTATGCTGACAGCATTGTGTCTGTATGCATCTCCGTCCTTCTGGCTATCAGCGGGGTCACGGTGGTAAACCGCTCGATCGGTGCGCTGTCTGGTGCCGATACTGCCAGCCCGCCCAACCACTAGCCTGGACGACACCCCAGTAGGCAGCACGAAGATGCCTGCAAGGGGCACTTGTCTCTAGGCAATCCCGCCAATCGACTAACCTACCAAACTCGAAGAAGGATACTCGCATTTCGTGGCGTATTAGGTTATCACAATCGTTTGTGAAGTCATGTAGGATTGGTGAAATTGGTCACAATCAAAGACATCGCACGCCACGTCGGGGTCTCGCCCAGCGTGGTATCGCGGGCTCTCAACAACAAATACGGGGTTAAGGAATCCACTCGCCAGATGATAGTTCAGACAGCGAAGGAGATGGGCTATCATCCGAACGCGGCTGCACGCACCCTTGTAACAAGACGGACCATGACCATCGGAGTCATCATGGCCGACATTTCTGAGCCGTTTTACTCAGGCATCATCAAGGGACTGGAGTTCGTAGCGAGTGAATCCGGGTATACCCTCCTGTTCTCAAACTCGTACGAGAGTCTGGAGCAGAGCAGGGTGGTTCAAAGGATGATCGATGCCCAAAGAGTCGACGGGATGATCATCGTAGGCAGCAATGTAAAGGAGAAAGCCTACATCTCGAGCCTTGTAGACAAAGGGACTCCGTTTGTCGTAATCGAGAGGAGCTACCGCGATCCCAGAATGAACTGCATCTGGGTAGACAATGTCATGGGCGGCTATATCGCCACCAAGCACCTGATCGATTGCGGCCACACCAGAATCGCACACATCACTGGAACTCTCGATGTCGAGGTGGCCGCCGACAGACTCAAGGGCTATCGCAAAGCGCTGGATGAGGCAGGCATAGCGTTCTCTCCAAACCTGGTTGTGCAAGGGACGTTTGTCTGGCAAACCGGCTATTCCGCTATGAAGACGCTTCTTGAGACGAGGCCGTTGTGCACAGCAGTATTCGTAGCCAACGACTCAATGGCTTTTGGCGCACTCCAAGCCATCGCAGAGGCAGGGTTGTCAGTTCCACACGACATCTCGGTAGTAGGCTTCGATGATCTGCAGTTCTCCTCGCTGACCAACCCACCGCTCACAACCGTTCGGCAACCCAGATATGAGATGGGCAGAGATGCTGCCAGGCTGTTGGTTTCTCGTCTCAACCATCCGGAACAGGGAGATGGGACGAAGATCTGCCATCCCCCAGAGCTGATTGTCCGCAAGTCTACGACCGTATGTAGAGACTCCGACCAGCCAGAAGCCATTGTAACGCAACAAAGGCAGTAGCCGTCTGTCAACATTGCGAAGTAAAGCAGGATATTGGAATCTTCTGTTGAAGCGTACATCACAAACGTTTGTGATGTCCCTGTATTGCAGAGAAAACGCACGCAAGACCTAAGTATTGGCGTTGAACCACTCGTTGTCTATCACTGTGTGGAGACTGTGTGACGCGAATTCCGGAAGGTGCATTCCGGTCCCGGGGAGGTGGGAGATCGAGCAAGTCAGTCGGTGAACGAGTGGAAATCTCTAGTGACCGTCTTCGTGAAAAAGAAGGAGGTATTGCGATGTTCAGGACCCGAAGCGTTGTCTTGGTACTTGTTCTCTTGGGACTTGTCCTGCTTGCAGGGGCACTACCGGCGTTTGCCCAAAGCAAGGTCAAGCTGACTGTCTGGGGACGTGACCTGCCAGACGACGACCCTGCCCACCAGTACATCAAGAAGGTTGTTGAAGGGTTCCAGGCAGCCAACCCGGACATCGAGCTCGACTATGTCGCGCTGGGCGACCCGGGGTTGATGGACAAGGTGAAGGTCGTCATGGCGAGCGGCTCTGGTATGCCGGACATCTTCCAATCCTGGGGCGGCTCTGTCATGGGTGGCTATGCGGATGCCGGCAGACTCCTTGACCTGACCGAGGAACTGGCTCATATCGAGTGCAGTGAGGCGGCGAAGGGTGCGATGACCTGGAAAGGCAAGGTCTATGGCGTAGCTCCGTTCTTCGCAGTTGCAGGCGTATTCCTCAACGAGCCGGTCTTCGAAGAGCTCGGTCTGACGGTACCTACAACTGTCGAAGAGCTCGAGGCGGTTGCGGACACTCTCCTGGCCAACGGCATTCAGCCCTTCGCATGCGGAGCCCGTGATCTGTGGCCTACGCTGGCACTCTACATGTATCTCGTCGACCGCTACGGTGGAATCGATGCGTTCGAGAAGGCCCGGTCAAGACAGATACGCTTCGACAGCGAGCCTTTCGTCCTCGCAGCCCAGAAGTACCAGGATTGGGTCAAGAAGGGGTACTTCGGTGAGACTCCTCTGAGCGAAGCATACGGCGACGCCCAGGTGTCAATGGCGATCGGCCTGGCTGCCATGCACGTCACCGGCTCCTGGATGTGCGCCCAGTACTCCGATCCCGAGTTCACTGATCAGACCCTTGGCTTCTACCCGTTCCCAGAGATGCCCGGCGGAAAGGGGAAGCTTACAGACATCATGGGTCAGACCGACATCGGCTTTGCAGCGAGCATCACTGCAGCTGACAAGGTGGATGCAGTTGTGCGATTTATGGAGTATGCTATGAGCGTAGAGGCATGCTCTGCTGATCCTGGCCGAATCTGCTCGGTGCCTGGAGTTCCGGCTCCTAGCCGTCTGACCCAGATGGCGGCGGAGGTCTTCGGCACAGCCGAGGCCATTCAGTTCTGGTGGGACCAGGATCTGCCGCCGGCAGTCACTACTCCGCTGAACACGACAATCCAGAGCTTCTTCATGCCGGAGACAGATGTCAAGCAGGCTCTGGCAGCCTATGAAGACCTAGTTGCCGCGGCGTTGGGGCCAGTCAAGTAACAGCGATGGCTCTTGGACCTCAGGCGTGTGTGGGGCGCAGGGGATCCTGCGCCTCACACAGACTCTCGTCAGACTCGGCGCAGATCCATTGTCAACGAGGAGTTGGTAGAGAATGAGCGGCAGCCCGGACGCAGCTCCCCTCGCCCAGGCAAACTGGCACGAAGTGCCGCGGAAGAAGAAGTACGACTACGGCAGACTTATCTTCCAGTTGCTGTTCCTCCTTCCTGCTGTTGCATTTCTCTTAGTGTTCATGTTCTATCCCATAGAAGAGACATTCCGCACGTCTCTGATGCAAACCAGCGGTGTGGGTGAATCTACTTATATCGGCCTAGAGAACTACAGAGCACTGATATTCGGTGTCCACTCCGAGGAATTCCGGGCTGGTTTTGTTCATGTCCTCATCTGGGCCTTTTGGAGTATTGTCATTCAGATCCCGCTTGCTTTCTTCATCGCCTTCTCTCTCGTCGCATACAAGAGCCGCTTCACCGGCGTCTTGCGCGTAGTCTATTACATGTCGAGCATCATTCCTTCGACCATCGTGGCGATGCTCGGGCGGTTCGTCTTTGCTCCTAAGTTCGGGGTGATTGCAACGCTGTCGAAAACACTCGGATGGACCTGGTTGGCAAGGATCGACTTCCTGGGCGACTCGGGCAACGTGTTCTGGTCACTGTTCGCAATAGCCACGTGGGCTTACATCGGCTTTGGCATTGTCTATCTGATGGCGAACATCGAGCAGATATCGGCCGACATTCGAGAAGCCGCCGAACTTGACGGAGCCAATCGATTCCAGTACGCCGTATATGTGGTCGCGCCAATGGTTTCTTACCCTATTCGAATACTCGCAATCATAAACACAGTAGGCTGCCTCAAGCTGTTTGACATAGTGTACCTAATGACTCAGGGCGGGCCACGCTACTCCTCCACGACTCTTGCCGTAGTCCTTTACAGGCAGGGTTTCGTGAACTGGCACTACGGTCTGGCAGCAGCTATCGGTGTCGTAATCTTCCTGATGTCGCTGTTCCTATCGGTCGCGCAGTTCTCGTTGCAGCGAAGGGGTGGTGATATCGCATGAGGAGCATAGACCTCATCACCGCAGAACAAACCAAGAGGTGGACCGGTTGGCGGCGACGCAGAGGCTTTGATCCATCGGCATTGCTCATACTCGTCATCTTGATTGTGCTCGCGCTGATCATCATTCTGCCGCTCTTCCTCCCGTGGTTCTTTGTGTTCAAAACGCGCCTCGAGTTTGCACGTTACCCATGGGCTCTGCCCAAGCAGATCATGTGGACCAACTTCAAAGAGGCGTGGACGGCAGTCAAAATCGACCAGGGCTTCATCAACACGGTGCAAGTCTGCATCGGAGCGATCGTCTGCACTGTGCCGTCTGCAGCGATGGCCGGGTACATCTTCGCACGCTACCGCAACCGATGGACCGAGGTCATGTTCTACGTCATCCTGACCGGCTACTTCGTGCCCGTGCAGATGGTCCTGATTCCCCTGCACAAACTGAACGGCCAGCTCGGCCTGCTCGACACGCTGCCGGGAGTCTTCTTGCCTATAGCGGCATTTGGGATCCCGTTCTGGACGATTATCTACAGGTCATTCTTCCGCAGCCTCCCGTCAGAGCTGGCGGAGGCAGCGAGGATTGACGGGGCTGGGCACTTGGGCGTGTTCCTCCGGGTCATGCTTCCCCTGGCCACGCCAGCCACAGTCCTCGCGACGCTTCTGGTGTTCATCGGGGCTTGGAGCGACTACCTGCTGACCTTGATCATGATCAACAACCAAAAGCTCTTCACGATGCAGATGCGGGTCGCCCAGTTCATCAACGCCTACGGAACCGACAACATGCCAAGGTACGCAGCAGCTGCTGTCATTGCGGCAGCGCCCACACTGCTGCTCTACATCATCGGCAACCGCTGGATCCTCAGAGGAACCCTGGCGGGCGCACTCAAAGGATAGCCTTAGTGCAGTAGCGGGGCTAACTCGACGACGCAAAATCCGACGATGCCAGTTACCATACCCCCGAAACGAGAGCCGTGGCTGACGCCGATGCGTTACTGCCATGGCTCTCAGTATCTAGCTAGGAGTGTCAGTTGATCCTGCGGCCCGCTCCTGCCGCGCAGGTCCTACCTCCAAGAGACGAAGCTGTCTCTGATCTCCTGAAAATCCGGGGCGAACAAATCCCACGCAGCCGCCAAGGCAGTGAGAGTCACCACGTACACTATGTCGTCAGACACTGCCACAATCATGTCCTGGAGAACCTCCGCGCCTTCTGCGTCGATTCTTAGCCGCGCTGATACGCCGGTCAGGTTGCCCAGAGTTGCGGTGCCGCTAGATAGCGCCGTAGCAGACATCCTCGTCGCCGCCTGCTGAATGGAGCCGTCGAGAACCTCCTTTGCACTGACGCCCATGGGAGCATCGAAGGTCATGAGTACTGCCGAGGCTCCTCCCGCCTTGTTTTGCATGACCAACATGGACTGGCCTACCAGTTCGCCTTTTGTCATGGTCCACGTCTCGGGCACGGATATCTGGCAGGCATGTTCGCGGCTCGTATACTGGTTCCCGTAGATGCCCGATTTGGCTGGAACGCCCTCAGGAGCTTCGATCTCCCTCAGCGTAACGCTATCGATATTGAGGCGATGTCCGGTGAAGACAGTTGCTTGCAGATTCTCTTCTCCAGTCAGGCTCGGTGCATGCGCGACCTTCACAAGAAGTGCATCCGGAGCCATTTGGCCTTGAGCCGCGTCCACAGCGATCCATTCATCTACATAGACCTCGTTCCACATATGCCCCATCCAGGTCGTCCCGCTATAGCGGAAGCCGAACACCAGGCGGGAAGGAATACCTACTGCCCTGGTCAAGGAGGCAAACAGAATGGCGTACTCAGTACAACGCCCTTGCTTGCGCTCAAAGATGTCAGGAGCAGAGAAGATCTCAAGTGTCAACGCGTAGTCAATGTAGTTGTGGGTGAAGACTAGGAGTTTCTCTACCGCCCGATAGACATCGTTTTCATCACCGACCACCTTCATGGCAGCTTCCTTGATCGGCTCGTAGTCTGGGGTTATGTGCCGGGAAGTGCCGAGATACTCCTTCAGATGCTCATCAGTCACTGGCAGAAATGCGCGGCCCGTTCGATCAGTCGTGTCTACTGAAATGTCGACGACGACTTGTGAGACTCCATCTTCATTGATAGATTCGGATATCACACGCTGCCGGTTGTCTGTGAAACTCGAGGCACCATACGGAAGCCCATCAAAGGTGATCGTGATCTGGCTGCTAATGGCGCGAAGCGGATGGGGGATCTCGACATTGCCTCTCCCACCCACCATGTGGAGACAGTGGTATTGATGTCAAAGGTTAAAGTTAAATAAGGGGTTCTAGACATTGAGCTTCTAGTTTTGCTGGTCTGCACGAGGTGAAAATGGGCTGGTATGGGGATGTCATACTCGATGATGATGGCAATGCTGCTTCCTACTTATGCGGCTGTTGGCTCAAAAACAAGGAAAATTAGAATTGGATGATAGAGGTGTATGATGAATAGTAAAAACAATCCAAGAGGGTTAAGTATATTAGTAATAGCCTCCCTGTTAATATTCCAGCAGTTCGCTAGTAAAGTTGGGAACTTAATTGCTAACAGTCTTGATTATGGGGTAGTAGATGAACATGGCATTTTCGCATATATATCTGTACATCACCTGGTACAGATGCTTATTGCGCTGCTTGTTATCATAATATATAACAGGATATATGAAATTGATTTCGGTTTTAGCGCGGGCGATAGAAGGCTGGGAATGAAGTACTTGCTTGTTTTTTCAGCTGCAGTATTTGGGTTTACTGTTGTCACGTGTGTGATTAGGTATTTCGGTAATCAGACTGTACAATATGGTTATCCGTTAAATGCGAAAAATGTTTTGGGTACATTGGGGTTCCAGCTGTTGCTGTCAGGGCCGTCAGAAGAGATTTTGTTCCGGGCTCTGCCTATTGGTATCCTCACTTTCTATGTTGGCAGTGACACGAAGAAGAGATTTACCAGACTAAACTTATCCTATGAGGTTATTATAGCTGCAGTATTGTCCTCAATCGCCCATATTAGATGGACTATCAATCCATTCTCAATTGATATGAACTATCTTCAACTGATATTCTGCTTTGTTCTAGGCATAGTCTATGGAAAAGCATATCAAGAATGTAACAGTGTTGTTTACCCAATGGTAATGCATAGTATTTCAAATGTTATTATTGTGGGTCTGGGTTACGTATTTGCAATTATCGAAGTGTCAATATAACGCGATAAATCGCCGAGTCCTTTAGGCAGGAGGCGTTAAAAGCCATATGGTTATCCTTATCGCGGACGACGAAAGTGACATCCGCAACTTAATCAAAATCAGTCTCGAGGAAAACGGATACACCGTCCTGACAGCCCAGAACGGCAAGGAAGCATGGGACATCCTTACCACACAGGACGTTCATCTGGCAATCCTTGACGTAATGATGCCGGTGATGGACGGATTCAACCTGCTCCGCAAAATACGGGAACACAGCACCATCCCCGTCATCTTCCTAACCGCGAGGGCGGATGATATGGACAAAGTGCTGGGGCTCGGGCTGGGTGCGGACGATTATCTTGCCAAACCCTTTTCCATTGCCGAGCTAGTGGCCCGCGTCGGCGCACAGCTGAGGCGGAGCAATGAGTATCTTTCGCCAAAGGAAAAATCAAACGTAACCATTGAATACGGAGATTTGTCTGTAGACAAAGAAAAATGCTGCGTTTACAAGGCCGGAGAGCCGGTTGAGCTTGGCGCAAAAGAGTACAAGCTGCTGCTGTATTTTATGGAACACCCGGAGAAGGTTTTTACAAAACGGCAGCTTTACCACGCG
Organism: Clostridiaceae bacterium; assembly: GCA_012516065.1. Lineage (GTDB taxonomy): Bacteria > Bacillota > Clostridia > DSM-8532 > DSM-8532 > DTU069. The sequence goes on along the minus strand of JAAYXD010000256.1, from coordinate 6,411 downwards.
GTTTGGGACGAGGAATACTATTTTGACGACAACACTGTAATGGTGCATATCAGCCGCATCAGGAACCGGATTGAGGACGATCCGCAAAATCCAAAGTATCTGAAAACAATTCGGGGCATTGGCTACAAGCTCCATTATACCGGAGAAAAGCCATGAGCAGAAAACTGTCCAATCAGTTCTTCAGAGATTTTCTGGTGATCTTCTTACTGACGATACTGGATACAGTACTCGCATTTATGTTTTTATCCTTTGCCAGCGGATTGATTGCAGGCTCCTTGGCAAAAAACCAGTACCCTGCCAGCGCGATTATCCAAGAGGATTATAACCAGATTGACGCATCCGCTGTAGTGGCAAACGGCGGCGGTGTGCAGGTTGTGGATAAGGAATACCGTGTTGTTTATTCAAAGGGCCTTGACACCATTGGGAAAGACAAATTGACTGTTGAAGAATTTACAGCATTTTTAACAGAAAGCAAGAGTAAGCCCTATCATTACGATATCCTTTACCACCCACAAGGCGAGTTTTGGCTGATTGTCACTTTCCCAACATCCATTCGGCTGGATTTTTCCCTGGTGTTCAATAAAGAGGCCACCGCAGGTGACTTTGTGCGGGCAGGTTCGGTGATAGCCTTCGTGGTGCTGATTTATCTTCTGATCCTTGCACTTTTTACCTTTATCTATTCAAGGATTACAGCAGCGAGTATAACCATACCCCTGAAAAAGCTCTGTGACGGCACTAGGCTTTTGCGGGAAGGTGATTACTCTGTGCGGGTGGATTTACGCCTGAAGAATGAGTTCGCCGAGCTTCAGAACACTTTTAACGACATGGCAGCCCGGATTGAGCATGAGATCTCCCTGCGCAAAAGGTCGGAAGAAGACAGGCGGCGGTTGATCCTCGACATCTCTCATGACCTGAAAAACCCTATGTCCAGTATCCAGGGCTATGCGGAGCTGCTTATCAAGAATGCGGGCATCCCTGAGCAGGAGCGGGATGAATACCTTGAAATCATACTCAATAACAGCAAAAGAGCCAACCGGCTGCTTACCGAGCTGTTTGAGCTTTCGCAGTTGGACAGCCCTGAGTTCTCATTGAAGCTGGCAAAAACAGATATCTGCGAATATATCCGGCAGCTGTGCGGCGAGCTTGTGCCGCAGCTGGAGCGCGAAGGATTCAAATACGAATTCGATATCCCTGAAGACAGCGTTTTTGTAATGCTGGATACCGACCGCTTCAGCCGCATCATTCAGAATCTGGCAAACAACGCGATGCGGTACAATCCCAAGGGAACACAGGTCACGGTCAGCCTTATGATACAGGATGACAAGGTGCTGATCGATTTCAGTGATGACGGGATTGGCATACCGGATCAGCTTGCAGCCATGATTTTCAAGCCTTTTGTCCGGGCAGATGATTCCCGCAACTCAAGGACCGGCGGCAGCGGCTTGGGGCTTTCCATAGCGAGAAAGATTGCAAAGGCACATGGAGGCGATTTGGTACTTCTCTCCGGCAGCGGGGGCAGTAACTTCCGAATCACGCTCCCCACAGTTTAAGGTAGATTTAAGATACACATCAGCTGTATTACAGGTTCGATTGCTACTATAGTGATGAGCCTTGAAATACAGCTGATTTTTTTATGGGAGGTGGAGAGCCAATGAAGTATGAAAAGGCATTTGTAGGTCGTTTGCTCAAGCAGCTGCTGGTGATAGGCATCCTTCTGACGTTCTCGGGATGTTACGTACCCATGGGCAGTATTGTGATTCTGGAGAATCCAGGCGGTACAGGAGTCGCAGTGAACCTATACAGGAAGAAACCTGAAGTCAACTGTTTTTACTGTAACGGTATCGGAAACGGACAAATATGAGATCAAAATCACCGAAAAAAGCGACCGGAAACGTTATGGTCAAAATGTGAATTAGGAGAGAGAAAGCAATGAAGTATGAACCGCCCCGTTTGGAAATGTTACTAGCAAAGCTCGCGTTTCGTCTTTGCGGCAAGTCGGTCTACCAGGCATTCGCGGACCGGCTGCCCCTTGATGGCGGAGAGCAGGTTCTGGATTTCGGGTGTGGCATGGGAACGGTTGCTTACTACGTCGCCAAGAAGCTGTCCCACGGGCATTTGACCTGCCTGGATATATCCGAGCGATGGCTGAATGCCTGCCGCACAACACTGCGGAAGTATAGAAATGTCGATTACCTGCTGTGGGAATCACCTACGCTTGCAAAAGAAAGCTTTGACGTTGTTTACTGCCACTTTGTTCTGCATGACATTCCGGATAAGGAATTGGCAAGAGTGATTCCAGTGCTGGCTGAATCCCTTAAACCAAGTGGTTTACTCGCTTTTCGTGAGCCGCTGACTGATACGGACAAGATAAGCCTTATAAAAAGCCTGGTAGAGCACAACAGTTTGTGTGCCATGGATAGCCGCATCATTGATATCCCGATGATGGGGAACGCTCTGGAATGTCTATACAGCAAGCGATAAAGGAGGTTTCATGTAGCAATGATTCAGGTAGTACTATTCCTCATTTTAACTGTTTTGGCGGTCTTTTCGCTTGTCGTACTCTTGGGCCAGACAGCATATTGTGCCATTGTCGGCAGGATGAACAAGATCGCTCCCAAACATCTTGTTCGGCTGAAGCAATCAATGATCTTCTTCGCAGTGACGATGCTGTTGAACGCAGGACTAATCACCATTTCTCAGCTTACCGCTTCCACGCCGCGCATTGTTGATGAAAACGGGAACACGCCCCAAAACAGCATTGCAGAGCTCATCCAACTTGAGCTGAACGGGAGAAAACAGTGGATCAGCGTCAGAGGCTGGGACAAAAACGCACCTGTCTTGCTCTTCTTGGCAGGCGGCCCTGGTGGTACTCAGATGGCGGCGGTGCGGCATGAGCTGGCGGAACTTGAGAAGCATTTTGTTGTGGTCAACTGGGATCAGCCCGGCTCTGGAAAGTCCTATCATGCAGAGAAAACGAAGAATATTACCGCCCAGACCTATATTGAGGATGGCCACGCTCTGACTGAGTATTTAAAGGAGCGTTTTTCGCAGGAGAAAATCTATCTGATTGGTGAATCATGGGGCAGTGCTTTGGGGATTTTCCTTGTTGATAAGTATCCCGGGTCCTACCACGCATTGATCGGCACCGGGCAAATGATAGACTTTGCCGAAACCGAGCGGATGGACTACGCGAAGGCCATGGAAATCGCGCAATCCAAAGGCGATACTGCCCTCATCGAACGACTTAAAGCAAATGGTGAACCACCCTATTACGGAGATGACGTAACATGGAAAAGCGCGGTTTACCTGAACTATCTCAGCGCCTATATGGCGAACAATCCTGAAATCCACAATCCAGGCTACAACACCTTGCGGGATATCTGTTCCTCTGAGTATGGGCTGCTTGACAAGATCAACTTCATCCGCGGCATTATCAACACGTACAACCATGTGTACCAACAGCTTTATACCATCGATCTGAGAACGGATTACACCAAACTTGATGTGCCTGTCTATTTCTTCCTGGGGCGACACGATGTCAATGCGCCCACAGTGCTGGCCGAGGAATACATGCAGGTTCTGGATGCGCCAAAGAAAAAAATCGTATGGTTTGAGCATTCCGGCCACAGTCCGTGGATCAACGAACCGGTAAAGTTTGTAAAGGAGGTTTTGGCATGCTTTTTAGAAAACAAAACGGAATAATATTCATCTTTCTGCCGCTCTTGATTGCCATTGCTATAGTGTTCTCGGCGTGCTCCACGTCTAAGGGCAGCATTGTGATTCGTGAGAATCCAAATGGAACACAGGTAACAATGGATTTTAAGGAGTGGAGCTCGAATAGCAAGTGTGAATTGTCCCTTAAGAAAGGTGATGTGCTGCAGATTGAGGTATTCCGGGAACACGGAGAAATCGCCCTTGTGGTCAAAGGCAAAAACGGTAGTGAACCCTATACGGGAAACAACCTTAAGCCAGGTTTGTTCACGGTAACAGTATCTGAAACGGATAGATATGAGATACGGATCACCGGGAAAGGTGCAACAGGCAAGGTTTTTGTCAAAAATGTGGGTAAGTGAAAGCATCATGGAGGTGTAATATACAACAATGTATAAAATGAAAAGGTCATATTTGGTTGGACAAATCCTATCAATGCAGGCTAGAAGTAGGAAAAAGTGCAATTAATGTCATAATGTATTCTTAGGTGTCTTCGTCAATCAAAAAGTTGACCACTTTGGTCACGTAAAAGTTGACCACCCCGGCTAATGTGAATAATGTCCGCATGGCATCAGTCGTCACGGTCTTCGGTATTCTCCGGGGCCGTATCGGCTGATTCATGCCGTCGTCTGCTCTCCTTGAGTCGGTATGACTCTGCGTCAAAGACAAGGATATGGCATCTGTGTGTAAGTCGGTCTAGCAGGGCTGCAGTCATAACTGCGTCACCAAATATCTCCTCCCATCTTGAGAACTCCAGGTTGCTAGTGACCATAATGCTCCCTGTCTCATAGCGTTCGGCTATGAATTGAAACATGGGAGCAGCTCCTGGCCCCAGCCGTAAGTAGCCCAGCTCATCTAGAATGACCAGGTCAATCCTTCGCCAGCTCTTTAGGTACTTGTTGAGTCGGACCTCTTGCTGTGCTGCCAGCAGCTCTTGAGATAAGGTGACCGCCTTGATGAACCTGACACGGAAACCCGCCTCAATCGCTGCCATACCCAATGCGATGGATATGTGCGTCTTTCCAGTGCCTTGCCGGCCGACGCAGATCACGTTCTCCCTCTGGCGAATGAACTGGCAGTCGGCCAGGGACAAGACCTTGGCTTTTGGCAACGAGGGTATCTCTGCAAAGCTGAATTGATCCAGTGTCTTCGTAGCTGGAAATCTAGCTGCTCGGAGATTTGCCTTGAGTTTGTTCTCCCTTCGGTTCTCGGCCTCGTGTTCTAAGCAGCTCAAAAGGAACTGAGTTGGCGATAGACCGTTGTCGAGAGCCTCTCTGGCCAGTTCACGGTACACCCTTCTGATCCCCGGCAGCTTTAGGGTCTTGCAGTGCAGATCAACCAGTCCTTCTAGTGCTGTGAGGCTGCTGTCCATGCTCTCACCCCCATCAGCACATCGTAGCTGCTAGGATCACTCACTGGCACGACCACATCGGCTACTGAAGCAGGCAGCCCGGTTGAAGATGCTCTTGCTCGGTAGTCGTGCTCATTCAGGAGTAACTGCTTAACCTCTCGAAACCCGAGACAGCCTGCTCGTAAGCATTTTCTCACTGCTCCTGCGATCTGTTCCCTCGAGTATTCGCTATGCAACTGGAGAATAGATACCAGCTCTCTGTATCGCTCGGGACTTTGTCTGCAAAGGATCTCCCATGCCTGATGAAATGGCTCCGGTAACTGCCTCACCACGGATGCGTTCATGACTGCATATGGCTTCTGCTCCAACGCTGTCAGATAGTGCTCCAACTGAAGACTGGTATGATTGCGCCCATAGTTGCGACTGTGGCAAGCAATGAGCCTGTCTTTGCTGTAGATCTCGATCCTGTCAGTGAACGCATCGATCCTGACGGATTGGCCTATGAACTCGCAGGGCACTGAGTAACGGTTCCTCTCGTATGTCACTAGCGACTGCTTGTTGAAGACCACTGTGAGCTTCGAAATGCAAGCTCTAAGTGCCTCTTTGGGTAGTTTCCTCAGTCCATTGAGCTCCAGAGTCCATTCGTCTGAGTGTTTCCGGCGTTCTGTTTCGCACCACTCTGACAGTAGTGAGTTAAGCTCCTCGGTCGAGTCCACTGAAGGCATCGGGGTTAGGCAGTTCCGCCTAACATATCCGATAAGGTTTTCCACGGTCCCTTTCTCCCAGGCAGCCGCCCTGTTGCAAAAGACCGCGTCGAACAGGTAGTGTGACCTCAGCACCACAAACCTCTCGCTCAGCTCTCTGTCATGCCCGGACAGGATCTTCTTGATCGCTGTGGTCAGATTATCGTAGACAATCCTCTGGGGTACACCGCCTAGCCAGCTGAAGGCCCTCACATGTCCTTCCATGAAGGTCTCCAAACGCTCATTCGTCGCTGCCCAGACAAAGGGAACCTTGCTATACCTCATTCTCATACAGAACAGATGAACGGTGGTCCTGATCCCGCAGAGATTGACTTGAGCCGTTCCCCAATCGATCTGAGCCATCTCTCCAGGATCAGCTTCCAGCACCAAAAAGGGATCAACATGCGAAGGCTCTAGCTCTGCTCTAACTCTTCTGACATATCGCCGTACCGTTGATTCGCTACCACGAAACCCATATTCATCGCAAAGTCTGTGATATATCCGAGACGCAGTGTGACGCTGTTTCCGAGGTGCCCGCTCATCATCCTTAATCCACTGAGCTATCACGCTCCTGTATGGATCCATAACCGGGCAAGGCTTGTCCAC
>JAAYXD010000031.1 GCA_012516065.1 Clostridiaceae bacterium | reverse complement strand
GTATTATACTTGACGGAGCAAATAATATTTGTCAAAAAAAAATATCACCCTGTCGATTTCCGGGCTTACTGCCATCTGCACCAATGTTTACGCAGGTCCCGGTCCGGGAAGCGAAATATCCGAACCATGGCTCACGGAATTATGCCCGAAACCTAGCGGGTGGCTCGGGTGCTTTCGGTGACGACGGGCGACATGCTCCAGTGCCCTGCTGCGTACAAGTAACCGTGGGGCGGGTTAATGAGCGGCCCGGGATATGGAGACCACTGTGTGAAAACAGTACAGGAACGGGAGCGTGCTGTTGATATGTGCTTTGTCGCCCGAGGAAACGAAACATCCAAGCCAGGCCCCGCGGTGATAATGCAGAAACCCAGCGGGTGGCTTGGGTGATTTCAGTGATGCGCGGTTTTTATTGTTGTTATTGTTTTTCAAATTATGATATACTTAAAACAGAGAAAGTTATATGCGTTTATAAACGGGTGTGAAATGAAAAAATCGTTTATTTCAAAATTTTTCCGCGTTTTTTTTTATTGTGTTTCGATTACATTCCTCAATATAGCCATGCAAATTGCGGCAGCAATATTGTTATTGTTTGCCGTCATGGTTTTTAGGATAAGCCGGTCACTGATGACCGGAACCCCCTATTCCCTGTCAGAAGCGGATATTACAGCAATTGCCCATGACATACTGCTTCCTTCGTTTATCCTTTCCGCATTCCTTACCTTTGGAATCATCTGGCTTGCGCATGTCATATTCAACCGGCCTTTTATAAAAAGGCTTTCGGTAAATAAAGCGTCGTTTGCTTCGATATCAGCAGCTTTTGTTATCGGCTGTTCGCTGCAAATGCCGATTATTTACATAATGGATATAATCCAGAGAGCCGGTATAGCTCCCGAACTGTTCGACAGGTACGCCAAGGCGCTGGAGCCTCTCACGGAGAACCAGAATATCATCCTGCAGATAATCGCGATAGGAATAGTCGGTCCCATCCTTGAAGAAGTGTTATTCAGAGGGCTGATCTTCCATCAGCTCAGGAAAAACATTCCGCTCGTTTATGCCGTTATTATCCAGGCAGCGTTATTCGGCATTTCGCATCTAAATGTAATCCAGGGTACATACGCGTTTTTTATCGGGATACTTCTGGCGCTGTCCTTTGTCTGGTCGCGGTCCCTGCTGCTTCCGGCAGCGCTACATATAGGTATGAACCTGTCGGGAATATTCATGTCCGAATACGGCGAATACATAGATAACACAACAACATTTGCAATTCTTATTTTTTCGGTTTTGTTAGCGATAGCCGGAATTACATATCTTTATTCAAAATCAAAGACCGCGTCAGAAGATATCACTGCGCGGCCTTAATCCGATAAACGGGATAGTATCGTGTTTATGTTCCGGATGAATTTTTTTGCCCCGTTACGCGTTTTGATACATATGCTCCGGAATAATATTACTGCTCTTGTTAATTATTTTTATGACCTTGTTTTCAGGCACAGGTTCGTATAACAGGTATCCCTGCGCAACATCACACCCGTATTTCCTTAATATCTGGTACTGTTCCATTTCTTCGACGCCTTCCGCCACAACGCTCATACCAAGCCTGTGTGCGAGGATTATCATTGCTTCGGTCAGTTTCCCGCCGTTTCCCGGTTTCGAAACATTCCTTATGAAAGAACGGTCGATTTTCATAATATCAACGGGCAGACCCTGCAGGTGCTGCATTGATGAATACCCTGTACCGAAATCGTCAAGCGCGATTTTTATCCCTATTTTCTTTAATTCCCTAAGCTTAAGCGCGTTTTCCTTGTGCGATTCCATCAACGCCGATTCCGTTATTTCAATAACCATCCATCCCGGATTTACGCCCGTTTTTTCTATAATATTTATAAACCTGTACAGGAAATCATGCTGCAAAAGCTGGACCGGGGAAACATTCACCGATACGGGTATCGGGTCCGTCCTGTTTTTATTGATTTTAGCCGAGAATTTGCACGCTTTTGTAAAAATCCATTCGCCGATGCGGTTTATAAGCCCGACTTCCTCGGCGAGAGGGATAAATTCAATCGGCTCTATATAGCCTCTTTCCGGGTGGAACCACCTTATAAGAGCCTCAAGACCCGTTATCGTATGATCCTCCAGGCATACCTGGGGCTGATAGAATATATGGAACTCGCCGTTTTCGAGCGCCTTCCTGATATCCCTTTCAAGAAGAAGCTTTTCATACAGCTCGTCATTCATTCGTTTTTCAAAGCGCCTCAGTAAATTCTTGCCCGTTGATTTTGCCTTAAGCATTGCCGTGTCGGCGTTTTTCATCAAATCGTCGGCAGTTTGTCCATCTTCAGGGAAAAAGGCAATTCCGATACTGAACGTGAAGTGGAATTCATTTTCGTCAACCCTGATCGGCTCGCTGATCTTTTCCCTTAACTTGTCAATGAACAAATCAAAACTGTCAACCTTGTCTTTATCGGTAAGAAGTATCGCAAATTCATCGCCGCTTACCTTGCATACCGCCGAATCTTTTCCCGCGCAGTTTTTAAGGCGCAATCCCATCTTTTTCAGTATAACGTCGCCGTAAACATTTCCGAATGTATCATTTATTACCTTAAAGTTATCCAGATCCAGATACATCAAGATAAACGGATTGTTTGATTTCACAAGGGATTCAAGGTAATTGGACAGCCACATCCTGTTCGGCAGGTCGGTTATAGGATCGACACACGCAAGTTCAAGCATTTTTTCTTCCTTTGCTTTTTCCGTCTGTATATCGGTAAAAGAACCTGTTATCCTCGTTAGATTGCCCGATTTGTCAAAAAACGCCATTCCCCTTATTCTCGCCCAGCGGTATTCTCCATTTATCAGCATCCTGCATTCAATGCTGAATTTTTTCATTTTCCCGCTTTTTACCTGGCTTAACATCTTTAACACATAATACTTGTCATCGGGATGTATGAAGTCCTCAAATATTATGTTTACCTTGGTCTCGGCCTGTTCCCTATCAAATTTACATATTTCAAGAAAACGATTTGAAAGATGCCATTTTTCTTCGACAGCATCGTATTCCCATAATGCCTCGTGTGAATAGTCAAAAAGGCTTTGCAGCCTTTCTTTGCTTTTTGCAAGTTCGGCCTGGTTTGCCTCAAGTTCTTTGTATTTCGATTTCAGTTCATTATGGGAATTATTTAACTTGACGTATTCCTCCGACAGTTTATCATAATAACGTTTTATATCGGCTTTCTGCGTGTAAAGAAGATCGCGTTTTTTTCTGACCCTGATTGAATAATAGCCGGAAACGGAAGCAACGGCGATAACCGAGACTGCCGTCACAAGCATCGAATCGTAGAATAAGCGCAAATATGCATATAAACAAAATAAAAGAACAGTGAATAAAGGAAAAAATATATCGGCAGTAATAAAACGTTTTTTCTTCACACTATACCTCCACATAAAGTGTCGATATTTTCTTACCACCGAAATTCATTTGATAAACATAATTCACTGTTACTGCACGAATTATGCCTGTAAGGACATCAGATTAAAGGCCTGTGTGTAAATGCCTTTTTCTTTTCGGCGTAGTCCGATACTATATGGCCATTGCCTATCAGCTTGTATTTGTATATCAGAAGCCCATCCAAACCAACCGGTCCGCGGGCGTGTATTTTGCTTGTGCTGATGCCTACTTCCGCGCCAAACCCGTACCTGAACCCGTCGCTGAACCTCGTTGAGCAGTTCCAGAACACATTTGCCGAATCAACCATGTTCATAAACTTTTCGGCCGCCGTCCTGTCGGTCGTTATAACAGCGTCGGTATGCCCGGAACCGAAAGTATTGATATGGTCAATCGCTTCTTCCAGAGAACTGACCACTTTTACAGAAAGTATATAGTCAAGGTACTCCGTCTTCCAGTCGTCATCGTTCGCAGCCTGCACATCAATTATTTTGCGCGTTTTTTCGCACCCTTTCAGCACGACATTTTTTTGATCGGTCCTCTTTTTCAGTTCCGGCAGAAAGACTTCCGCAATATCCGAGTGTACAAGCAGTGTCTCCGCGGCGTTGCAAACGGCGACATACTGCGTTTTCGAATCAATTACAATGTCAAGCGCCATGTTTATATCGGCGTCCTTATCCACGTAACAGTGGCAGATCCCGTCGGAATGCCCTAAAACCGGTATCCTCGAATTATCCATTATATATCGTACAAAATCATTTGAGCCTCTCGGAATAATAAGGTCAATCCATTTGTCAAGCGCGAGCATATTTTTTACATCCTCGCGCGTTTCGAGCAGATGTATCCATCCGGAAGGAATACCGGCCTTTTCCGATGCTTCTTTTATTATCCGGGCTAAAACCCTGTTTGTTTCGACCGCTTCACTGCCGCCTTTCAATAATACGGCATTTCCGCTTTTAAGGCAGAGCGTCGATATCTGCACAAGGGCATCGGGGCGTGATTCAAAAATTACCCCGATTACACCGATTGGGCAGCTTATTTTATATAACTCGAGCCCATTGTCAAGTTCGGTCGCAAGCAGTGTTTTCCCGACAGGGTCCGGAAGTCCGATAAGGCTGTTTATCCCGTCAACGGTTTCGGACAGCTTTTTCTCATCAAATTTGAGCCGCTTCAATAGAGGTTTGGGTAAATTCTCGCTTTCGCTTCTTTTTAAGTCGATTTCGTTTTTTTCAATTATTTCGTTTTTATTAGCGACAAGGCTTTCCGCGATAAGCTGCAGCGCACGGTTTTTTTGCCCGGTGCTCGCGGTTGAAAGTTCAATTGCCGCTTTTTTCGCATTCTGCGCAGCATGAATAATATCCATGACAAACCTCCGCCTATTACCGGCATCTTCGCATTACCAAACCAACCGTTATCCGGTCCGCTGTTTTCCGTTCATCCTCCCGTAAACAGCATAAGCCGCCGGTTATTAAAAATATAATAGCGTATGGGAAACCCAAAATCAATCAATTTCTTTTCAAAATTCCAGCAAACCGCTCCGGGCTCTCCGCTTCCTGTGACCCAGGTGTGTGTGCCGAAGCCGTTTATCAGTGAAATTGTCCATATGTAAAAAATGGCTGCAAGGAATAGTTTCCACTAATCCTTCCAGCCTCATAACAGTATTTACTGGTATTATGCCCTTTCCATAAACTTGACAAACTCTCTCGCGTAATACGGATCAAACTGTTTGCCGGAACAGTTTATTATTTCATCAATAGCGTCTTCATGCGAGATAGCGTTTTTATACACGGTATTATGAGTCATAATATCATAAGCGTCAACAATGTTAAGTATGCGGGATATCCTCGGTATATCCTTCTCCCTGAGACCCTGCGGATATCCTTTCCCATCCCAGCGTTCATGGTGGCACAGTATTCCGTCGGATATATGGGCCAGTTCCTGATGATTCACGGCTATTTTGTACCCTTTTTCGGAATGCGTACGGACCTCAAGCCATTCATCATGGTTAAGTTTGCCCGCTTTCATCAGTATATCGTCCGGTATCGCAACTTTGCCAATATCATGCAGATATGCCAGAAGAGTGAGCTCTTCAATATCTTTTTCGCTCAAACCGATATAATCCGCAAATTCTTTCGATAACGTAGTTACCCTTTTTAAATGGTTTTCCGTTTCAATAGAACGCTGGAAAAGAGATTCCTTCAATGAATTAAGAATTGCCTGCCGTATTTTTCTGCTTTCGGAGAGTTTTTCACGATACATCATGTTCTCGGCCATTTTCAGCACATCTATCAAACTCTCGCTCGTATTGTATTTTGTGGCATAACCCATTGAAATGCTTAACGCTATAGGAACATTTTTTTCTGCAATGCTTTCTTTGCGTATTCTTTCGCATATGCGCCCCGCGGTTTCATTATCGGTTCCCGGGAGCAGAACGGCGAATTCATCTCCTCCCCACCGCGCGACAACATCTTCTTTCCTGCAGACACGTTTTAATATTTCTGCAAATTTCGTAAGGAGCTTGTCCCCCTGCAGATGACCGAAAACATCGTTCGTTAGCTTCAACCCGTTCAAATCCGATATAATAATTGAAATTGGAAGACTTCTTTCAACATCAATCCGGTTAACCTCTTCCTCAAAAAAACCCCTGTTGTATAGACCTGTAAGCTTATCGTGATAAGCAAGGTACCTTATCTCTTTCTCGGCAATAATCTTTTCGGTTATATTCAGAAAAGTAATAAAGACGGCGCTCGTATCATCATGGTTAATCCTGGCGGAATACAACTCTATCCATTTCATGCCGTCTTTTGTAGGTATCATAATCGGGATGCTGTAATTTTTGTCGACGTCCCTGTTATTTTCGTTATACTGGGCCAAAACTCCGCGCAAAGACTCATACGGAATGGAATACAGCAGGGACCTTAATGGGACAGGGTACTTTTTCGGGGCCGGAATTCCCGCCATTGAATAAAAAGCGTGATTTGCATACCTGACATACCCGTTATCTATCACGAGTATGGGAAGAAAAAGCTGCTCCGCCAGAACTCCGAATTTTTCATACCCGTCATTATCATCTTTGTACCCAAAAATACCGAATCTCTTTTTTTTATCCCAAAAAACCATACACTGCGACCCAAACATCCAATTACCAATATTATACTATTGCATTATAATACAAGAAAAAATTGGATTTGTAAAGCGATTTGTAAAAAATTACAGCAGTTATTTTTTCGGTATAACAAACATTGCAATTAAGTAAACCAGGCCTCCTCCGAATACTAATGAAGGAATGGACAGGATAACCCAAATCAGACGGATAACGGTCGGATC
>JAAYXD010000030.1 GCA_012516065.1 Clostridiaceae bacterium | reverse complement strand
TAATGCAACCAACGCTTTTTGAGTATCTCCGCCAAAATCAACAATATTGTAGATTGTCATTGCCACTGACGCGTTTATACTCGTCATCACAAAAACGCCGAGAAAGTTGAATACGGCAGCCTGTTGGAAAAAAACCATTTCATCGATGAAGGAAAGAGGTGTATTAATGTCGCTTTTCGATTTTTTACAGCAGATAGTCCGTACACCGATGTTGTTTGTTTCAACTATACTGGCTCTTGGCGTTATCCTGGTAAACGGCTGGACTGACGCTCCCAACGCAATTGCGACGTGTGTTTCAACCAGGGCTATTACCGTACGTCGTGCAATTATTATGGCTGCCGTATTCAACTTTCTCGGCGTTTTTGTGATGACGAGTATAAACGCGTCAGTGGCAATGACAATCTACAATATTGTTGATTTTGGCGGAGATACTCAAAAAGCGTTGGTTGCATTATGCGCAGCTATGGCGGCCATTGTCATGTGGGCAACCTTAGCATGGTACTTCGGTATTCCAACCAGCGAGAGCCATGCCTTGATTGCCGGGCTATCAGGCGCCGCTATAGCAATTCAAAACGATTATTCCGGAATTAACGGGACAGAATGGATTAAGGTGCTTTGGGGACTGGTATTGTCAACTGTACTGGGTTTCGTGATGGGTTTTATCTGCGCAAAGCTCACAGCCTTTATATTCAGCGGTTATGATCGGATAGCAGGCGAGCGCATTCTATCCAATGCACAGGTAGCCGGCGGTGCGGCAATGGCCTTCATGCACGGAGCACAGGATGGTCAGAAGTTTATGGCTGTTATACTTTTAGGTGTTGCTCTGGCAAACGGGCAAACTGATGCTACGACCTTCGTTGTTCCGGTCTGGCTTATGGTGGTATGCTCTGTTTTTATGGCTCTGGGCACGTCAATCGGCGGATATCGAATCATCAAATCGGTAGGTATGGATATGGTGAAACTGCGGCTATATCAGGGATTTTCGGCCGATCTGGCCGCAAGCATGTGCCTGCTTCTGTCATCGCTTACCGGTATTCCGGTCAGCACTACTCATACTAAAACTACGGCAATTATGGGTGTTGGAGCATCCAGAAGCCTTCGAAATATAAACTGGAACATTGTAAAAGACCTGATTTTTGCCTGGATATGCACTTTCCCCGGCTGCGGGTTGTTAGGCTTTTTAATGGCGAAACTCTTTCTTGCTTTGTTTGCATAAGGCAAAAGATATGAACTATAAAAGGTAAAAATCATAACCGTAAATTTTATATAGATGCATTATCCGAAAATAATATTATGCGGGGAGGATAAAACATGAGAAGAAAAAGCAATGACTACTTTAAATTATTGGAGCAGCAGGTGGAATTTTGTCTGAAAGCTTCCGACTTTTTAGTTGAAGTACTTGCAGACTATTCGGCCGATAACATTGCGCAGCAGCAGATAAAGATGCATGATATCGAGCATAAAGCCGATGAGCTTCATCATAATATTGTGATAAAGCTTTCAAGGGAGTTTATAACTCCTATTGATCAGGCGGACATTCTTCGGCTGGCTCAGATTATTGATGATGTAACCGATGCGCTTGACGAGGTTACTTTGAATATGTATATGTTTCATGTAGACAGTATTCCGGAAGCGACATCGATACTTGCGGAAAAAGTGAATCAATGCGTAAGAGCTTTTAAAGATGCAATAATTGAACTGAAAAACTATAAAAAACCGGAGAGACTCCGCCAGTTGTTAATCAAAGTAAACAATTTTGAGAGTGAAGCGGATGCCGTATACATAAAGGCGATATACGAAACGTTTAGTCTTGATGCCGGTATAAAGAATATTTTGGGAATAAAAGCAGTTTACGACAGCCTCGAAAAATGCTGCGACCTGTGTGAAGACGCAGCAGATGTTATTGAACAAATAATTATGAAAAATTAATTATCATGTAATAAATTAAATATGGGTGCTTTTATTCCCGCATTATCAGCATTTCTCGCTGCAGGCCCACAATCGCTCTGCTACCGGTTTCCAGTTTTCAGCCGCTGTTTTACATTTAGCGGATAATTCTCTTACATTTTCCGGGTTCTGCAAATCTGTAGAAACAGCATTTGTGGATTCCACCATTTTCGTTAATGCACCTGGGTTATCGAGGAGCGGGCATGGACGAAGATGGTTTTGATTAAACGGCTGCGAATCGTGGTAAGCCATGAACAGTGGGGACAGGTATGCTTCAAGCAGGGACTTTTCGTGAATATTGGAATCGGAATAATGGATAAAAGCGCACGGTTCAATATCACCATTTGCATTGATATGCAAATAGTATCGCCCGCCTGCTATGCACCCTTCCACGAACTCACCGTCATTCCAGAAATCCATTATAAATATGGGCTTTGTTTTTCTGAATTTTCTAACCTGGTGATACATGAATTCGCGTTGTTCCGCCGTCGCAATGAGGTCGGGAACAGCGTTAACACCTACCGGCATGTAAGTAAAGAACCACGAGAATTTTGCGCCCCATTCAATCATGCTGTCAATGTATTCCTCGCTGCCGATCACCTCGGCATTTTCTTTCGTATAACAGCACGAAGTACCAAACACAAGCTGTTTGCTCTTCATAATTTTCATAGCGTTTATAACCGATTGGAATGTTCCTTTTCCGCGCCGGGAATCTGTTTCATTTTCAAATCCTTCAACACTGATTGCAGGAATAAAGTTTTTAACACGCAGCATTTCATCAGCAAATTCTTCATCAATTAAGGTACCATTGGTGAAAGCAAGGAACTCGCAATCCGGGTGGGCTTCGCAAAGCTTAATAATGTCGTTTTTGCGAATTAAGGGTTCTCCGCCGGAGTATATATACATATAAGTACCAAGTTCCTTTCCCTGCCTGATGATACTGTCCAAAGTGTCATAATCCATGTTGAGCCTGTTCCCATATTCCGCAGCCCAGCAACCGGTACAATGCAGGTTGCAGGCAGAAGTGGGATCCATCAGAATAGCCCACGGAATGTTGCAGTTATATTTTTTCCTGTTGTAATTCTGCTTTTTGTTCCCTATAAAAAAGGTCTGAACGATTAGATTTTTGAATAATGTCTTGCGAACATCGGGATTGATGTCGGTCCAAAAACTTTTTATATAGCGGTACCAATTATTGTCACGATCTTTAATGATTTCACGAATTACCTTTCGTTGTTTTTCATAAAAGTTATCACGGTCAAACTTGTCCCACCATTTCATCAATTTGGGTATATTTTCGTCCGGGTCCTTATCGAGGTAACCAAGAACTGCTGTTCCGATGATGCTTGCAGCCTGTTCCTTCAGTGTTTTGTCAGCCATACCTGTCCCTCCGTTCAGGTTATTTGCTCTAAACTATTATTGAGATTAACCCTTTCTTTGTTTTATCCAATGCGGCAAATGTTCTTTAATTCCTAAAATCAAATTTACTTTATTATTTGACTTATACCACATATGTGTATTATAATAATTAACAATAATAGAAACAATGGTCGAAAATGCCTTGTACTGCGGTAAATACCACATTTCTGTAATGAGTGCGGTAAAAGTAACATTATAGTATGAAAAAGTAGAGGTTCTGGATATGGAAGAAAAGAAAACGGTTGATCGGCGGGTAAGAAAAACAAAAAGGGCGATCCGGCATGCGTTTGCAAAATTGCTTTCCCAAAAGGATATCAATGATATTACAATCCGTGACATTGCCGATTTGGCGGATATAAACCGAAAGACTTTTTACAGTTACTATTCAGGCATTCACCAGGTAGTTGATGAGATTGAAAATGAAGTTGTTCTCGCTTTCGAGTCGGTACTGGGTGATATTGACCTTAAACGCGACCTGAAAAATCCCCATAGTATATTCGAAAGGCTGACAGCAATCATTAATACGGATTTGGAATTTTACGGGCACCTACTGTCAATGCATGGAAATGTGAGCCTGGTCAGCAAGATTGTGACCATGCTTATAAACAAGTCAAAGGAAGCCCTCCTTTCGCAAATTGAAATGGATGATAAAATCGCCGATATTGTTTTAGGATACGCGATTACGGGTATGATTGCCGTTTATCAGCAATGGTTTAACTCTGACCGTCTTCAGTCCATTGAAGAAATATCGGAAACGATTAGTATTATGTTCTTTCATGGATTCAGCGGCGTACTTGAACAGCAGAAAAACTATCGAAAAACCCATGGCTCCGAAGAATTACGGTAATAGTGCTTGTAATGGCAAAACGCTTATGCTATAATCATTTTTAAATCAATCGGGCGGAAAACCGCGTATGCGGTAAATGCTCAGAATAAAAGAATATCGTAAAGCGATGAAAGAGCAAAGTAACCTGTCCCCTCTTCTGCCAGAGAGAGAATGTCGGCGGCTGAAAGCATTCTTCTGAATGGGACTGTGTGAATTTCACTCCGGAGCAGCTTCTAATAAAAGCCGGTTATCCCGCCGATACAGGGTTTGAGTGTATGCGGGTTTTCCCCGCATAAATATAGGTGGTACCGCGGAGTAATGCTTCGTCCTATTTGGGATGAAGCATTTTTGTTTAATAATTTAGAATTTCCGAACAACCGGGTAATTTCGCATCTTAAGTGTTTGACAAAAAAATGTTTAGCAGCGGCATAATATATTTGCTGAAAGGAGAGAAAAACATGAAAGAGCAGCTCAAGTCAATTGCAGAGGAAACTTTGTCAATGCTTGATAAGGTTACCGATATTAAAAGCCTCGAGGAAATCAGGGTTATGTTCCTCGGGAAGAAAGGCAAACTGACCGCAATCCTTAAAGGAATGGGCGCGCTGTCGGCGGAGGAAAGGCCTGTTATCGGACAGATGGCCAACGATGTAAGAAAAAGGTTGGAAGAAGCCATCCAGGATGCAAAAACGAAGCTTGTTAAAAAAGAAAGAGCCGAGAAAATATCCCGCGAGGTTATTGACGTAACGATGCCCGGCACTTTTATACCGAGGGGCAAAAAGCACCCGCTAACGCTTGTACTTGATGAAATAAAGGAAATTTTTCTCGGCATGGGTTATGAAATAGCGGAAGGACCCGAAGTTGAACTCGACTACTATAATTTCGAGGCGCTGAACACTCCGAAAAATCATCCGGCAAGAGATGTACAGGACACTTTTTATATAAACGAAAACGTGCTGTTAAGAACTCAAACCTCACCGGTCCAGGTAAGGGTTATGGAAAAGAAAAAACCGCCGATAAAAATTATCTGTCCGGGCAGGGTATACCGTTCGGATCAGGTGGACGCAACCCATTCGCCGATATTCCACCAGGTGGAAGGACTCGTTGTCGACAAGGGCATTACAATGGGGGATTTAATCGGAACGCTGCAGGTTTTCGCGAAAAGCCTTTTCGGCGAGGATACAAAGATACGGCTGAGGCCGCATTATTTCCCGTTCACGGAACCCAGTGCGGAAGTTGATGTTTCATGCTGGGAATGCGGCGGAAAAGGCTGCAGGATATGCAAGAATGAAGGCTGGATTGAGATATTGGGAGCCGGCATGGTACACCCGTATGTTCTTGAGGTGTGCGATATAGATCCGACAGTATACAGCGGCTTTGCATTCGGTCTCGGAGTGGAAAGGGCCGCTATGGCGAAGTTCAATATAAACGACATGAGGCTGTTCTTCGAAAATGACATGCGGTTCTTAAAGCAGTTTTGAAATTGCCGTATGCTTAACATTAAGGATAGGAGTGGTTTGGAATGAAAGCACCGATTTCTTGGTTAAAAGATTTTGTTGATATAAACAAAGATGTTAAGGAATACGCGAAAGCGATGACTCTTTCGGGAAGCAAGGTTGAGGGAATTGAAGACCTCGGCGCGTCAATTGAAAAAGTCGTTGTCGGAAAGATCGTATCAATGAGGCCGCATCCCAACGCCGACAAGCTGCAGATTGCGGATGTCGATATTGGTACGGAAACGCTGCAGGTCGTTACCGGCGCCCCGAATGTCAAAACAGGCGATTATATCCCGCTTGCGCTTCCGGGAGCGAAGCTTCCCGGCGGTGAAATAAAAGCGGCGAAGCTGCGCGGGGTTGAATCTTTCGGAATGATGTGCTCGATCGACGAGTTGAACCTGACCCGCGACTATCTTCCGGACGCGCCCGAATACGGGGTATACGTTTTTAAAGACAATCCCGGCGTTGGCAGGGACATAAAGGAAGTTCTCGGACTTGAACCGGTGGTTGAATTTGAAATAACAAGCAACCGTCCGGACTGTTTAAGTATTTTGGGCCTGGCCCGCGAATCCGCTGTAACCCTGAACAGTCCTTTCAGAAATCCGGTTATAAAGGTTAAAGAGGAAGGCACGGGAAAAGCTTCGGACTACATTTCGGTTTCCATTGAAAACCCCGAACTGTGCGCACGATACGCGGCGCGCGTCGTAACCGATGTTAAAATCGAGCCGTCGCCGCTGTGGATGCAGAGGCGCCTAGCTGCGGCAGGAATGCGGCCTATAAACAATATCGTTGACATTACGAACTATGTAATGCTCGAACTTGGCCAGCCGATGCACGCATTTGACCTTAAATGCATAAAAGGAAACCATATTATTGTAAGGACGGCCCGGAAGGACGAGAAAATAGTAACGCTTGACGGTCAGCTTCGCGAGCTTGATCCGTCGATGCTTGTAATAGCCGACGAAGAAAGAGCGGTCGCGGTCGCGGGTATTATGGGCGGCGAGAATTCCGAAGTAACACCCGATACGACAACGCTTCTTCTTGAATCGGCGAACTTTTACGGAGCATCGGTAAGGCTGACATCGAAGAAATTAGGCATAAGAAGCGAGGCATCGAGCCGTTTTGAAAAAGGGCTTGACATCGAAAACGCGATTACCGCTATAAACCGTGCCGCGCAGCTCATCGAGGAACTCGGAGCCGGCAAAGTCGTTCCGGGTATCGTCGATTGCAACCCGGTAAGACCGGAGCAAGTGAAAATCAAACTGAATCCGGGCAATATCAACAGGCTGCTCGGGACAGAAATCGATTCCGGCTGGATGCTCGAATTGTTCGAAAAACTTGAATTCGGCGTTGACCGCGAAACAATGGTCCTTACTGTTCCGTCATTCAGACCCGATATCAAGAGGGAAGCCGATCTTGCCGAAGAAGTCGCGCGCTTTTTCGACTATAATAACATTGCTCCAACCCTTCTGCCGGGTAAGGCTACGACTCTCGGAAGAAAGACGTTCAGCCAGAAAATGGAGGATTTCATTATCGATCAAATGCTGTCAAGCGGATTGTACGAAACATACACGTTTTCTTTTACAAGCCCGAAGGTGTTTGACATGCTAAACCTGCCTAAGGACGACAAACTCAGGAATGCGGTTGTGATAACAAACCCGCTTGGCGAAGACTTCAGCATTATGCGTACGACGACAATACCGCAGATGCTTCAAGTTATCAATATGAACTACAACCGTAAAGTTGACGAAGGACGGTTCTTTGAAATTTCATACGTTTATTTGCCCAGGGAAGGCGAAATGCTTCCCGACGAGAAAAAAATGCTTACGATAGGCATGTACGGCAATACGGATTTTTACGATATAAAAGGAATTGTGGAGCAGTTGATTTTACGGATGAATATACAAAATGCCGAGTTTATCGCCGAGAAGAACAATCCCGTTTTCCATCCCGGGAAGACAGCCAGGGTCGTAATCGGCGATGAAACGGCAGGTTATGTCGGGGAAATCCACCCTGATGTCGCCGATAATTTTGACTGCCCGTACGACACATATATAGCGGTGCTTGAAATTAAGAAGCTCGTTGACAATGCCGACATGGTAAGGGAATATAAACCTCTGCCGCGGTATCCGGCCGTATCAAGGGATATAGCCATTCTTATAAATGATAATATACCGGTCAGGGATATTGAAAAGGCGCTCAAGCGCAAGGGCGGGGAATATCTTGAGGAAATAAAGCTTTTTGATGTCTATAAAGGGGAGCAGGTTCCGGAAGGCAAAAAGAGTGTGGCGTACACGCTTGTATTCCGCTCGCCCGACAGGACATTGGTTGACGATGAAGTCAACAGGGCGGTAGGGGATATGATCAATGAACTGAAAATGGAATTCGGCGCCGTACTGCGCTGATACCGCGCTAGCAACGCATTAATCATATTCTTACAACGGGGGTGGTGAAATCCTGGTCACCGCCCCTTTGTGATTTGTCTTTAAATCCAAGAACATAAACGTCGGTCGCGCGCACGTCGTATTCAAACATCTTTTTTGACAAACCCGTTAATTCGCTTCTGTATTTTGATGTCTTTGTTATAACCGGAACGACAGCGGTGTCCTGCATACGCTGGAGCAGCTCACGGCCTTTTTCATTGAAACCGAGGACGCGGATGTAACCGCAGGTTTCATCGGCAATAATGCTTTTAAGGTCTGTTTTTGTAATTCCAAGCAGTGTATTGAACAGAATTCTTTTTATGCGGGTTGAAGGATATCTTGATGTCGCGGTTGTTTCGATCAGGTCGTCGAGCGTACCGGCTGCAAATGCTGTGGAGATGAGCCTGCTTTCGAGCCCTTCGTTTACATCTGGGACATGCTTTAATTTGTCCGGACCGATTGTTCTCAGAAGGTATAAGATTATATCGGAGAAATCCCCGGGGAAAACCGGCCCGCGGTTGTTTTTGAAACATTCGTTAAGCGCTGAGCGCGTTTGGGAAGGGATGTTCCCGTTAAGAACGGGATCGGAAACGGAACCCGTTTCTTTTAGAAATTTACGGATCGCCGTCGCGCTTGAGAATGACTCGGCAATAATGGAGTCCTGGTAACCGGAGCCTTTTCTTCTGATTGTTACCGGTTCCATGCTGCTTCCGGTCGTGATAAGCGCTTTAAGGTATTCTATCGCGAGTATGTTGTTCGATTTGTCCATAATGCCCTCGGGCGCATCATGCAGGTATCCCGTAAGCGCTTTTTCCCGCGCGGCAGGGAAAGAAAGCCCCTGTTTTAAATATTTTTTCAGCAAAGTCCGGAATTCGGAAGGCTCTTCAGCCAGTACCGACGCTATGTGTTTTAATGTTTCCAGCTCGCCCTGTTCGCTTCCGAAGCATAAATAATTGATTATGCCGGTCTGGTTCAGTATGCGTACCGCGCCGCGGGCAAATATCTCCGCTGAAGCGCACGCGAATACGACGGGCAGTTCAATGACGAGATCAATTCCGGAGTTCAAAGCCATTTTTGCCCGTGCCCATTTATCGACAATAGTAGGTTCGCCGCGCTGGACGAAATTGCCGCTCATAACGCAAACAGCGTGAGTAGCCCCCGTTTTCTCGCGCGAAGCAGCTATATGGTAAACATGTCCCGAATGCAGCGGATTATATTCGGATACGATCCCGAGAACGTTCATTTATTTTGTCCTCTCATTCAAACTTAAAAGCTGTGGATTTAACTGCGCAATTCATTTCATTGAGCCTGCTGCGTATTGCCGATAGCGATAAAACGCGCCGCACTGACAATATCCGCTTTGAGGCCAATTAACATGTAGTAGTATTAATTATAATTTGTTAAGGCAAGAATAACAAGGGAGGTTTTTTATGTCTGAAAAACTTGTTGAAGTAATACGGAGCGGTATTGTTGAAAGCGTGCATTTCGGGGATATAGCGGTTGTGAATAAGAACGGCGGCCTTTTGTATTATGCGGGAAACCCAGAACAGATATGCTTTTTCAGATCATCGGCGAAACCGCTTATTCTGCTGTCCCATCTGCTTAAAAATATACACGGTCATTTTAACCTGACACTCCGTGAACTGGCAATTATGGCTTCGTCGCACAGCGGAGGCAGCAGCCATATTGAGGTCCTTTCCGGCATTGCTAAAAAACTCGGAGTGCGTGAGAGTGACTTAACCTGCGGGGTACGCGAGCCTTTCGGAGAAAAAGAAAGGTATGAATTATATAAAACGGGCAAAGAACCGGGGCAGTTTCACAACAACTGTTCGGGAAAGCATCTCGGAAATATAGCGGCATGCAAGGCAGCAGGCTATTCATGGGATTCGGTGAGTGATCCGTCTCATCCCGTACAGCTTGATGTTAAGGCGTTAATTTCAGACTTCTGCGGTCTGCCCGCAGGCTCAATTCATGTGGGAGTTGACGGCTGCGGCGTTCCTGTTTTCGGCGTCCCTTTGAAAAATATGGCTTTGGCTTATTCACGAATATTCGATACGGACTTTATGAACGGCAAGTACGCGTATGTACAGGAACTTCTTCGTAGAGCGGTAACGCAGAATCCCGACATGATTGCGTCGGATGACAGAATTGATACGCAGTTAAACAGGCTTACAGGAGGTGATCACTTCGGGAAAATGGGTTCCGACGGCGTATTCTGCGTTCATATACACTCCAAAGGAATCGGTATGGCATTAAAGATCCTGGACGGATCAATCAGGGCGGTTGCTCCGGCCGTAATTGAAACACTGGTCCAGATAAAAACGCTTCCTCCGGGTGCAGCGGAAAAGCTTGAAGATTTCCATTATCCACCCGTAAAAACATGGTCAGGCCGCATAATCGGGAGCATAAATCCGGTTTTTACGCTTAAACAAAAAACCCCTTGATTCTGCCGGCCGGTTCCGGCTTTAACCAGGGGTCAGGATTTTAGCTGCAGTGATTGTTTAAACCCGATTCTTCCGCGTCAGCAGTCTGTTCGGCACAATATATAACGCTAAAATAACAGCCAGCAGCAGGCAGGAAATTGCAATATGAAACGGCAGCGTGGATATCGGATCGATAACAATCTCGCACACTTTTTCGATTAATCCGAAAAACGCTTTTACCACCGCGGGAGCTTCCAATTCGCTTATAAATGCCTTGATTGCCTCAAACTGCGTATATAAATTTGAAACTGAGAACGTAAATGTCCCGTTTGCCTCATTGCCTATTGCGTACTTTCCTGAAGCAAGGTTTCCCGCCGCGGCATATCCCAACGCCATATTGGCGGCAGACAGCGCTGCGGCAGCAAAATTGCCGAGTGCAACAAGTGGGGCGAGGGCGATGTTGCCTAATGAAAGAAGACCGGCGGAAATATTGCCTATAGAGAAAATGCCTGCGGAGATATTTCCGATAGAAATAAACCCGGTAGAGAAATTGCCCACGGCAATAATGCCTTTCGCTTTAGGTCCGAAAGCAAAAACACCGCGTGCGGCAGGCAATCCGTAGCTATATCGTACACGGCCGTATCTGCCGCCGATATTTATCCCTCTTGCGCCGGTGGTTCTGACATATGGCACAGGCACTGCATAATTCGTCCTTATAATATGGACAAGCGGAAGACCGAAAAGTGTCTTTTCCGATTTATATTCAAAAAACGGTCTTTCGGCTGCGCCGGTGAAATTTTCGTACAATTCGGCAGCTACGGTGTCCGGGTCGCCCATGCGCTCGATGATCTGCTCAATAGTTTCCCCGCGCTCAAGCCGCGAAGCAATTTCGTTCTCGAGGTCGGATTTTAGTCTTTTGCGCTCTCCGGACGGCAGACAAGAGCGTTGAATAATTTCACGGATATACTTTTTCGCATTCATATCTGATCCTCCATTATTCTCATAATATCTTCGGCGATGGCTTTCCATCGGGCATATGATTCTGTCATAACCCTTTTTCCCTTTTCGGTGATGGAATAATATTTTTTTGGCTGCCCGCGGTAAGAAGGATGTTCCCAGCGTGTTTCCATGATGCCTTCATCCTCCAGCCTGTAAAGTATCGGATAAAGCGTGCCTTCTTTGATGTTCAAAGTTCCGGCTTGCCTGTTAAGTTCCGATACAAGCTCGTAGCCGTACATTTCTTTTTTTGAAAGCAGCTTAAGAATCACAATTTCAAGTATTCCTCTCTTAAACTGCTTTGTTATATTATCATTCAAACTATCACTCCTGTTATTATACAAAGAATTATTTATTACAAAGTATATTGTACCATATTTATACTAAAGTTTCAACAGAAATATTCGCAGTTATTTTCGCTGCCCGGTTCACAGGCAGCAGCCGGCAGTGTTGAAATATTATTTTAAAAAGCGCAGAAAACAGCGGTATTAGTTAATATTTGGATGTAAAAAATAAATATTATATGGTAAAATATAAAAAAACAATTAAGGAAAGGATGACCGTGATGAATCTGAAAGGAACAAAGACTGCAGAAAACCTGCTTAAAGCATTTGCGGGTGAATCCCAGGCACGCAACCGTTATACTTTTTATGCTTCGGTTGCAGATAAGGAAGGGTATAAGCAGATAAGGAATATTTTCATTGAGACCGCGGACAACGAAAAGGAGCATGCGAAACGCTTCTATAAATTCCTGCTTGCGGGGTTGAAAGACGAACTGCCTGCGACAATAATGATAAACGCAGGATATCCCGTTGCTCAGGGAAATACTCTTGATAACCTTAAAGCTGCGGCAAACGGCGAAAATGAGGAATGGTCGGAGCTTTATCCGGCTTTTGCGAAGGTTGCCGAGGAGGAAGGCTTCCCTGAAATAGCGCAGGTATTCCGCGCGGTATGTGTATCCGAGCAGAGGCATGAAGAAAGATATTTGAAACTTGCGAAGAACATAGAAGAAGGCAAGGTTTTCAAGAGAGACGAAAAGGTTTTGTGGAAGTGCGGAAACTGCGGATATGTCCATGAGGGTAATGAAGCGCCGAAGGAATGCCCTGCATGCGCTCATGGCCAGGCATTTTTCGAACTGTTCGTAGAAGCTTATTAAGGGAAAACAACCGTTTAATCCCGTATTTTTGAAAATGCCATTTTCATAAGATGAAATGGAGGTTTTCTTCAGAAGAAAAGCGGGCTTAAGATGATAAGCCTGCTTTTTTTGCATATGCGGTCGGGCGTAACGGATAAAGCTAAGCTGGTGTGTGCGTCCGGGCGCAGCTGATAAAACCGGCTTGCGGCAATTGACAGACTCGTGATTCAGTGCTATTATTCACGATGTAGCAAACGGGTCGTGATATCAGATATATTTTCGAATATTGCAAAACTGTACGGCGCACGGTGCGTTTTTGAAACTAAACTATATGGAAAAAAGGTATGAGATAAATGATACATACATTTTCTTTAAATAATATGTATTTTGCGGTTGACGGAAACAGCGGAAGCGTCCATATGCTTGATGAATTAAGCTTCCGCCTGCTCTCTGAAATGCAGGAACTTGTTCCGCTTGAAAGCGTAATAGGCATAATAAGAGACAAGGAAAAGAACGGAGCCTCTTTTTCCGGTAACCCGGATGCAAAGCCTGTTGCCGCATATTCTTATGAGGAAATCGAGGAAGCGTACAGCGAAATAAAGGAATTGAAGGAGCAGGGCCTTCTTTTTACCGGCCCGCAGGAAATTGAAAAAGCGGTATCAATAAAAAATATGCCCGACAGCATTAAAGCGTTGTGCCTGCATGTTTCCCATGACTGCAACCTGACATGCGAATACTGCTTTGCTTCGAAAGGCGATTATAAAAGCGGCCGTAAGCTCATGGACAGGGATACGGCGCTGAAGGCCGTGGATTATCTCGTGGAGAATTCGGGGAGCAGGAAAAATATCGAAATCGACTTTTTCGGCGGCGAACCGTTGTTGAATTTTGCTGTTGTCAAAGATGTTGTCGACTATGGAAGAGAGCTTGAAAAAAAGACAGCTAAGAAGTTCTGTTTTACAATTACTACGAACGGTATGCTGCTTGATGATGAAAAAATCCGTTTTATTAATGAATACATGGACAATGTGGTAATAAGCATTGACGGGAGAAAGGATATCCATGATTCCATCAGGCGCGACAGGTCGGGAAGAGGAACATACGACAGGATTGTGCCGCTTGTGCAAAAGCTTGTAAATGAAAGGAAAGGCAAGAGCTATTATATAAGGGGAACTTTTACTTCCCGAAACATGGATTTTTCGAACGATGTAAAGCATCTCGCATCGCTGGGTTTCCGGGAAATATCGATCGAGCCCGTGGTCGGGTCGGGAGATGAACTGTTTATAAAAGACGATGATGTACCGCATATTTTATCAGAATATGAAAAATTCGCGGTTGAGTATGCAAAGTCGGTGCAGGAAGGAAGAAACAGCTTTAATTTCTATCATTTCAACATTAATTTGTATGAAGGTCCCTGCATATACAAAAAGATAGCTGCCTGCGGAGCGGGATTCGAGTATTTTGCCGTATCGCCCGAGGGCTTTTTGTATCCGTGTCATCAATTTGTAGGGCAGAATGAATTCATCATAGGAGATATAATTAACGGCATTAATAATACAAAACTTTCAGACAGTTTCAGGCGCAACAACATCCTTACGAAAGAAAAATGCACGGACTGCTGGGCAAAGCTGTATTGTTCGGGCGGGTGCCATGCAAATGCTTGGTATTCTAACGGTGACACTTCAGTACCTAACGAAACGGCATGCATACTGCAGAAAAAAAGGATTGAATGCGCCATCATGATCCAGGCCGCAAAATCAAATCAAAGTGTTGAATAGAGGCAGTATTTCCGTTCGCGCCGGGTAGGTATCACTGCCGCTGCATCCTGCTTGCCTGTGGCGCTGTCAGGTTTTTCCGTTCTTATTATGTTAAGTGTTGTCATAACGAAATTCGGTTTGCGCATTTCATTTTTTTACGCAATTTTACGAATCGCGGATTAACCATTGCGGTTTTCAGCGGCATTGGTTCCGCGTTTTTATATGTGTTCAATTCATAAAGATACATTGTATTTCTTGCCCAATACCGAACCCGGATCAACGATTCTTTATTTTCAATGTTTATGAATGCATTGAAACCTGCGGGCAGCTTTCAGGAGCCTTTTACACCGGCACCCGGTTTCTCCGGCAAAATTTTTCCTGCTATGCAACATACTACTTGACAAATAATATTATACAATGTATAGT
>JAAYXD010000029.1 GCA_012516065.1 Clostridiaceae bacterium | reverse complement strand
GCGTTAAACTGTGCTGGAATGAGTAGTTTATCGTTTTATTACAATTCTTCATTAATTAACATAACAAATATTTTAAAACTTTTTACTTTTTTCCGCGACAATTTCCGCCGGGAAACCTCACAGCCGCCCGTCGATTTACAGGCTGCGCGGAACCGGCAATCACTGCGCTTCGTACAAATCATTGCGCAGCCCCAGTTCCTTTGCCCTCTTTAAAAGATAATTGTATCTTATCTGGCAGGCTTTCATTTTGTAGATATAGTAATCAATCATATCGTCATTTTCCGCCTGGTCGAAATTCTCTACCGCGGCAAGCCAATCCTGGCGCGCCTGTTTAAGACATTTAAGCAAACTGTCGCTTTCATTGTACGCTTCCCGCCGCGCGTCTTCGTTAAAAAAAAGTTTCAGAGAGGATATTTTTTTAAATAAACCAGGACCTTTAACATACTCATGCCTGAATGCCGTATTGCCATCCATTCCGATATCACCCTTTCGGATTATACGCCGGCACAGCGATAAACCATAAATTAACTGCCTATTGAAGTATAATCTTAAAAAGGGTTTTTTATACAATTATAAAAAGAAATATTTTTACTTTCTGTCACCACGGACAACACGTTCAATTCCGGCAAGATCCCGGTAAACGGATGTTAAAAGGCCGCAGCTTTCAAATAAATCCGACACGAACTGCGCTTGTCCGGCTCCTACTTCAACAAATACGGCTCCTTCAGGTTTTAAAAGCTTATTTATTTTAGCGGCAATCTCATGGTAAAACATAAGCCCGTCGGGTCCTCCGTCCAGCGCCGTGATTGGTTCGTACCTGGCTATACCCGCCGGCAGCGAGACTATCTCCGGGGTCGGTATATACGGAGGGTTGGATAATACAACATCATACGGCGAATCAGGCTCCCAGTCAAAAAGGTCCTTACGCATAAAATGTATACGGCTGTTTACCGAGTGCGTTTTCGCGTTCCGCTCGGCTATTTCGATGGCTTCGCTCGAAATATCAATCGCATCGACCACCGTATTGGACGCATAATAAGCTATACTTACAGCAATCGCGCCCGAACCCGTACCAATGTCAAGAACGCGGATTTCACCGCTTTTTTTGTGTTCTATCCATGACAGCGCCGCTTCAGTCAGAATTTCCGTTTCGGGCCTTGGAACGAGGCAGCCGCTGCTGACGAAAAAGTTCAAAGACATGAATTCCCTGTTTTGCGTAATATACTGGTAAGGCATTCCGCCGGCCCTTATACTGACCAAACCTATATATTTCTCATATTCATCGGGAGAAAGAGGATCATCATAATGCGCGTAAACATATGATATGTCTTTATTCAGAACAAAGCCCATTAAAAGCGCGGCTTCAAATAAAGGATTTTCTATCCCGCTGTTCTTCAGCATACCGGCAGCGTCCCGTACTGCTTCATGAACATTCAAACAGCTTCTCCCCCAGGTTCGTCGTCTTTTACACTTTCAGTTTTCTCTTCCGGGTTGTCCTCCGGCACAATAGCCTTAAGCGCCGCAAGCGCGACCTCGATCTGGCTCTCGTCCGGCGGCTGCGTTGTGATTTTCTGAAGAAGAAGCCCGGGGTAGCTTATTGCGCGCAGCGGCTTGAAGCCTGTTTTTGCCGCGAGCTTGAAAACTTCATATGCAATTCCGGCCACCAGAGGCAAAAGCGCAAGGCGTATGGCCATATTTACGAGAGGGCTTCGCCACCGGATGAACGAAAAAAGAAGTATGCTCGTTATTATTACAACAAACAGGTATGTTGTCCCGCATCTCGGGTGAAGTGTCGTATGTGCCTTCGCGTTTTCCGCGGTCAATTCTTCCTTGTTTTCGTATGCGTAAATCGCGTTGTGTTCCGCGCCGTGATATTCAAAAACCCTTTTTATTTCCTTGTTCCTGGACACAAGAAAAATATAGCTGATAAAAATTATAACCCTCAGGGCCCCCTCGATTAAATTCGCGGAAACTGAGCCTAAAGGCGTGCTTTTGTCAAAAGCGAACCAGCCCGCTATCCAGTTGGGCAGCAGCATAAATATGCCTATCCCGAAAACAAACGCGACTGCGACGGAAAAATACAGCATTACGCGGAACATATTGTCGCCGAATATTTTTTTCAGAAATTTATCAAACTTCGACTCTTCCTCCTGTTCGATATCAACTTCCTCCGCAGAAGTCATCAACGCTTTCATACCGATTATGACTGACTCAAGCATATTAACAGCTCCGCGGATAACAGGCAGCTTAAACAGGAAGAACTTGTTCGAAACCGGTATATAATCATAGGTTTGCACCACTATTTCGCCATTTGATTTGCGCACGGCCATTGCCATTTTATTGTTTCCGCGCATCATAACGCCTTCAATAAGCGCTTCCCCGCCAATATTGCATTGCCTCAGCGGTTTTTTCCATATTTCTTTTTCCATATTCCGTTCCTTTCCGTTTTAATCAACGATGAATATTATCATAAATAAACCTGATATAATTTCAATCCCTTCACGGCAGGCTATAACAGCGCCGTAACTACTATTATACATGATGGTTAATAATGTGACAAATTAAATTATTACGGAAAAAACTTTTTAAGATCATGTATAAAAAACCATAATAAGGTTATACTTCTAATGACCTCACAATACATTTTGACCCCCTTTAATTTGGCTGGCGCACTTCTTAACACGTCGGCCGCTTTTTTTATCGCGGCGCAATTATTGAATAACGCATTTAAAATGATGAAAATTTCACGGAACAAAGCATACAGATATATAGTCGGATTATATGGTTCCCATGGCTAACGCTTTTTTCGTTACCGTACGTATGATTGCATCCGGTCGGCACACAGCGTACAGCTAATCAGTCTTGACCGCATATGCTATATGTTTGATTTCTTCGGACCGATGCGGTATTATATACTTAAGCCATAATCGGAGTGGATACGCATGAAAAAAGTTGTTTACATATTATTATCAATAACGATTGTTTTTACTATGGCAGTTGTATCCAAAGCAGCTTCACTACCCGCTCCGTCCTATGTGAACGCATTTGTGTCCGGAAGCGGAAGCATCCGTGTTAACTGGGATAATGAAGTTCCGGGGGCTTCAGGTTTCACCATACAAAGGAAAACGGATACGGGTGAGTTTTCCACAATTGCGCGCGTGTCTTCAGGCACTTCCACATATAACGATACAAATGTCTTAAACGGACATACCTATACATACCGCGTTTTTGCCACGAGCGGCACTCTTTTAGGAGATCCTGCCGACTCATACCCGGTTGAATATCTTCGCCCTATTTCGCTGATGATCGAATCGGTGTCCGACTCGGAGCTTGAATTGAAATGGTCATACCCTGTTTCGAGCACGATCCCGGAATCGAATTACCAAACCGTTATCGAACGCAGGATGGACGGGACGACTACCTGGCATACGATAGCCAATGTACCGGGACATCAGAAGAGTTATACGGACACGAACCTATCGGAAGGAACGCGCTATTATTACCGGATCCGCGCCGTTACGGCAACGTCCGCGGCGTATATGTACTATCCCGACAACAATATCGGCAGGTATGCAGATACCCTTTTAAAAGCGCCTACACAGGTTCAGGCTAAAGTTAAGTCAATGTCGTCCATAGAAATTACCTGGCAGGACAATTCTTCAAAAGAAAAGGGCTACCGCATCGAAAGAAAGACCCGGACAGGTTCTTTTGTACACCTTGCGTCGGTCAAGGAAAATGTAACGAGTTACATTGACAATTCTCCCGTTAACGGTGAGCAATACACATACAGGGTAATACCGACGAGCGACACTTACCGGGGTATGCCCAGTGAAGAAGTTACCGTCCCTTTCCTTTTCCCCGTATCTTTCCGGATATCTGAAGTTTACAGCACACAGATGACGCTTACATGGAGTTATCCGGGCTCGGCATATATCAGGGCTGATAACAGCAGGGTTATAATAGAGCGCCGTGAAGCGGGCGATACAGCCTGGGAACAAATACATATAACCCGTCCCGGCGAAACGGAATATACCGATGACGGGCTGAAACCCGGAACGAGATATTACTACAGGATACGCGCCCAGTACGATGATGATTTTATGACGGAATATTTACCGTCCGCATCAGGTATTTCCGATTATACAAAGCTTTCGCTCGATACCCATTTTTACGGTTATGCGCTGTCGGACAGCGAAATCCTGCTTAGATGGGATGAGACTGCCGTCGGTTCTTCATCAATCATAATTGAAAAAATCGGGGATTCCGGTTCATACGAACCTCTTGTTGTCCTCTCAAAAACGGGGTCTTTCGTCGATACGGTCAAGCCGGGTTCGCTGAACACATACCGAATGAAGATACGATCACAAAATATTGAATCGGACTACACAGACGAAATTGATGTTACCGCCGAAACGCTCCCGACCGTTAAAAACCTGACCGTTAAAAGCATTACGCCCGAACGTGTTTTCATCACATGGGAATATGACGCGGCATTGGAATCGGGTTTTGAAATATGGCGCCGTGCCCAGTCCGATGGAATATGGAGGCATATCGCGACAGTAGAACGCGGAAAGCTCATGTTTTCGGATGAAAATATAATAAACGGCGAAACATATTCGTATATGGTACGGGCAATGAAAGTAAACACTATCTTTTCACCGTTTACTGTGCCGGTATATATTAAGGTTTCTTTTGAAAAACCGGACGGCAATCTTGTCATTTCAAGAGACGGAAGGTACCTTTACCTCGGATGGGATGACTTTTCCGATTTTGAACGGTATTACATTGTCGAATATAAAACTTCCGCATATGGCCCATGGCATACCCTTGATACACTATATAAAGACACAGTGTTGTACCGTTTTATTCCCGAGCCGGGGATCGACTATACGATTCGAGTCCGCGCGTACAGCGAATATCCGGCATATGAAGCCTACACCAATGAAGTGTTTTATTCGACAAGGCTGCCCGCGACTCCAAGCCTGTCTTACCCTACCATTATAGGCTCAAACCGGATTGTTCTTAACTGGGTTGATATGTCCGACAACGAAGATGAATTCGTTATATACAGAAAAGGCGGCAGCAGCCTGCAGTTCGTACAGATAGGCACTGCCGGCGAGAATATGACCGTGTTTGTTGATGATTCCGTTTTGCCCGGAAGGAAGTATACATACTTTGTCAAGTCCAAAAATGCCGCGGGCGAGTCTTTTGAAAGCAATGAAATAACCGTTGAAACACCGCCGAAAACGGTATTCAATGATATCGGCAACCATCCCTGGGCTAAAAACGCTATTGAAGCTCTTGCTTCGATGGGTGTTATAGAAGGCGACGGCAAAGGCAGCTTTAATCCTTACGGGAATATTTCAAGAGCCGAGTTTATTAAGCTTCTCGTTGCAAGCTTTTCATTCCCCGAAACTCCGTTGGGCAGCTTCAGGGATGTTACGCCGAGCGACTGGCATCACCGCTGGATTATGACCGCTTACCGGCATGGAATTATCGAGCCCGATGAAAATATGAGGTTTTATCCCGATACCCCGATAACGCGGCAGGATATTGTTTATTACTCGTCAAGGGCTATGAAAGCCGCCGATCTGAGCCTTGAACAACCTCCGTTATATATCCTGTATGAATTCGACGACTACCGCGATATCGCACCATACGCGCAATCGGCGTTTGCGGCTATGAAATACGCGGGGATAATTAACGGGATCGGCAGTAATAAGCTCGGGCCCACCGCAACCGCGACAAGAGCCGAAGCGGCCACAATCGTTTACAGGATGCTTCAGGTGCTTGACAGCAGCCGTCCCGTTACAACAGGTAACCAAACAGGTAAATAACAATGCCGATAACTGATCCGACCAATGATATGATAAAGGATTTTCTTATCCGATCGGTTCTTCTTTTAAGCCGTTTAGAATTAAGAAAAATTGAAAACGCGCTGAACAATAGCAGAAATACCAGGAGGTAAAACGCTGTATTCAGTTTACTGTCATCCCACGTTTCCCTGACCTCAATTCCAAAAAACCGGTCAAAAAAGGTTTCGATCTGCGGCCTTGCGTTTTCGAAAAAAATCAGTACGCAAAACAATATTACCCATACCGCTATGCTTGCAATTTCAAGCCACTTGCATAACGCAACAGGTTTTTTCCTTCTGTCTTCAATAAAAAAAATCGGCTTGTTGCTATACATACGCGTTTCCTCTTTTTTTAGCTGAGCAGTTTCAAAGGCAAGCATATTTCCGGTGTACAAGCATAACATAATCTAAGGAGTCAGGCTAAAAGCCCTTCGCAGATATACCGCACCGGCCCGGACTTTATATGCATATAAATTTTACCACATTTTATTTGAACTCGAAAGATTTCGCGCCAATTGAGCCCGCGGTTATAAATTTTTGTTATTCGGATATCATTAATTAAGCTGTACATCGTAATTGATTTCATCAAATTTTAAATGGGTATACTGTAACAAGATAGTTTGAGAGGTAAGATTTATGGACATTGTTATTGATGAAAATGTCAAAGAAGCGATACTGTCAGGATACTGCAAAAACCCGCATGAGCTGCTGGGAATGCACCGTATGGGCGGTAAAACCGTTATATGCGCATACATACCGGACGCTGCGGAAATTGATGTCATAAGCCCGACGGACGGTTCGCGGGAAAATATGCAAAGGTATGACGAGCGCGGTTTTTTCGTCCTTGTCCGCGACGAACCGTTTGAATCGAATCTATATAAGTTTTGGGTCCGGGACCGGAGCGGCCATATTTTTGAAACATACGATCCTTATTCTTTCTGGCCGACAATTTCCGACTACGACCTGTACCTGTTCAACGAGGGCAACCACCACCGCATATATGAAAAGCTCGGCGCCCACCCGCGTGAAATAAACGGGATAAAAGGCACTTCGTTCTGTGTCTGGGCTCCGAACGCAAAAAGGGTCAGTGTTGTCGGAACATTCAATCAATGGGACGGGCGCCGACACCAAATGAGGATGATGGGCAGCTCCGGCGTCTGGGAGCTTTTCATACCGGGTGTTATAAAAAACGATATATACAAATACGAAATAAAAACACCGTTTGATGAAATATATCTTAAGGCCGATCCGTATGCGTTTTATGCCGAAAAGCCACCTAAAACCGCTTCAAAGGTTTATGATCTGGACAATTACGAATGGACCGACGGCGCCTGGATGCGTCGAAGAAACCGGGAAAGCACATTCGATAAGCCCGTAAACATATACGAAGTACACCTTGGTTCATGGCGCCAGGAACCCGATCCCGATCCCGATTCCGAAACGGGCTTCAGACCTCTTTCATACAGGCAGCTTGCGGAACAGTTAATCCCTTACGCGAAGGAAATGGGATATACGCATCTTGAACTGCTCCCCGTTATGGAGCATCCATACGCGGGCTCATGGGGCTACCAGGTAACGGGCTACTATGCTTTAACGGCGCGTTACGGAACTCCGGAGGACTTCAAGTATTTTGTCGACACCTGCCATAATAACGGGCTTGGGGTTATTCTTGACTGGGTCCCGGCTCATTTCCCGAAAGACGGACACGGACTTGCGCGTTTTGACGGAACGGCGCTGTATGAACATGAAGACAAGCGGCGCGGCGAACATTGGGAATGGGGAACGCATATTTTCAATTTTGGCCGCTACGAGGTAAAAAACTTTCTTATATCAAACGCCTTATACTGGTTCGATGTCTATCATATTGACGGATTGAGGGTTGACGCGGTTGCTTTCATGCTCTATCTCGATTACGGGCGCAAGGAAGGGGAATGGATACCGAACAGGTACGGCGGCCGCGAGAACCTCGAAGCCATTGATTTTTTGCGCCATCTTAATACGGTGGTCTACAAATACTATCCGAACGTTTTGATGATTGCCGAAGAGTCCACAGCCTGGCCGATGGTGACAAGACCCGCACATGACGGAGGCCTCGGCTTTTCGCATAAATGGAACATGGGATGGATGAATGATTTTTTAAGGTATATGAGCATGGACTCGGTATACCGTAAATACCATCAGAACCTGATTACGTTTTCGTTCATGTACGCCTGGTCGGAAAATTTTATCCTTGTTCTGTCGCATGATGAAGTGGTGCACGGAAAATGCTCCTTGCTTAACAAAATGCCCGGCGATTACTGGCAGAAATTTGCGGGATTAAGGGCTGCGCTTGGCTATTTCATCGGCCATCCGGGCAAAAAACTTCTGTTTATGGGAGGCGAGTTCGGGCAGTTTATTGAATGGAAATATAAAGAGAGCCTTGACTGGCATCTGCTTAATTACCCGATGCACAAAAAAATGCATGATTACGTAAAAGACCTGAACCATCTTTATTTGGCCGAGCCGGCCCTGTACGAAGTTGATTTCCACTATGAAGGCTTTGAATGGATTGACTGCAACGATACCGAACACAGCATTGTGTCGTTTATACGGAAAGGGAAAGACTGGCGCGACATGCTCATATTCGTGTGCAATTTCACTCCCGCGGTTCACGACAATTACCGCATCGGAGCGCCTGTGGACGCGGAGTATATTGAAATATTCAACAGTGACAGCGAAAAATACGGAGGAAGCAATGTATTAAATTGCAATGTCATAAAGTCCGAGAATTTGCCTTACCATCAAAAGCCGTATTCCATGGTTTTAAGAATTCCTCCTCTTGCAGTGATTGTTTTGCGTCCGTTGATAAAATGAATCCGTATTAAATTATAGTTTATTGCAAATAATATATATCGCCTAATATATCGCCGAATCAGATTATTGCCACTTTCAGCAAAATCCTCTGCTCCCGACTCGGTGAAATGGGCCGGCTGTCCCATTTTGATGCCTAATGCCCGTGCGGCCGTGTACGT
>JAAYXD010000260.1 GCA_012516065.1 Clostridiaceae bacterium | reverse complement strand
TACAAGTTATGGGCTCTTGAAATCGCAGGGGTCGGAGATGTAAAAGTATTTCCGTTATGGAATGGGCCTGGCACAGTTAAGGTAGTTATCATAGGTAGCAACAAACAACCTGTAAGCAGTGACATTGTTAACGCTGTTATGGAGCACATTGAGGAAAACAGACCGATTGGGGCGCAGGTTACTGTACAAAGTGCGCAGCCTTTGGCTATTAACGTCTCAGCCACAATCGTGCGAGATACAAATTACACTTTGGAACAGGTAACAACGAATGTTCGTAACAAAATAACAGAGTATCTGAAGGGCATAGCGTTCAAACAAAATTTCGTTAGTTATGCAGCGATAGGCTCATTAATGTTAGATAATACGGGTGTCTTAGATTATAGTAATCTTACCGTTAATGGCGGAACAACTAACATTGTAATAGGGGATGAACAGGTAGCAGTATTGGATGAGGTGGTGCTGCATGAGTGATATAACTCAATATGTGCCACCTTTTTTGCTACAAATCAGAGAATTTAAGACTCTTTATAACATTGAAAATGAGGACTTAACAACCGTTGAAAATGCCATAGAAGATGTTCTGAATCAATGCTTTCTCGATACTGCAACATGGGGATTGGATCTCTGGGATGAATTCTTAGGTATTAACACAAAAGAGTACTCTATAGAAGAGAGACGTAACATTCTCAAAAACAAATTATGGATGCGACCGCCGTTTACTGTTGCAAGACTCTATGACATGTTGAGAAACACTGCTGATAATGTCTATATCACTGAAGATTACGCTAATTACACCTTTGAAGTAACATTGCTGATGAAGGACCGGCTTAAAGTAGCATTAAGCAAAATAATGGCGCAGATAGAGGAAGCTAAACCAGCACATTTGGATTACCGAATTGTTCTTGGTTTTTTATTCGAACTCCAGGGCACAGTGGCATTTAAACGCTGGTTTTCCGACATCTTGAAGCCATGTGGAACGATAAATCCTGCAGGAGAAGAAGTAGTGACGACGCTTGGTAGGAGGTACGTAACCAGTATTGATGATGCAGGGCAAAGCTGGCTCTCTGAAACTTTTCTCGTGGCTAGTTTGTCTACGTATCCTACAGCGGTTGATGGTCTCATGTATCAGGCTACCATAGGAGAAAGCAAGGCGAGTTATTTTTCGATTGACTTGCCTAGAGCAAGTAATACAACCTATTGCGGGGAGGGGGTGTATGCATGATTACGCAGGATGGGTTGAATTTTGTGTTTACAGCAATTAAAAATGGACTTCTTAAAGCTCGAGCATTGGTAAATGGGCAATATCGAGATGTTGAGCTTCAGAAAGTAGAAGTTGGCCCTAGCTCGATTAAGATTTATATCTATCTTTCGGAAGCAATTGTCGGACAGATTACACGATATCAGTTATTACTTAATGATGGCAAAGTCTTTCTTGAACGCTCCGAACACATCGCCAAAGATGGCACTCGAGGTTTGCTAACCCTTTTTGAAATCAAGCTACAGGAGGTGTAATGAATGCCTGACTACGAAAAAATAACCTGGTATGACCGGGTAGTTGACCAGAACGGCCAGGTCATACAAGAAGGCACGCCGTTATCGGCCACTAACATGAACCGCATGGAGGCAGGAATAGATCTAGCAGCTAACGTAGTAGGAATGCTGGCTGTAGAAGCGCTAACGCAGATAAACACACTTAAGAAAGAATTGGATAAGTGGCAAAATCAACGAGTGATACAAGGCATAGCGTATATTTACAATAAATTCGTCATCGAAGGTTGTATCATCTCGGCGATGCAAAATTCACGCTACCTTCAGATTAGTAGAACTGGCACTTATTCGGCAGGCGACGCAAGTAGGGTATATGTTGATGGGAAATTAGTTCTCATACCAGATGAGCAAATGATAGCAATGGTGCCAATGGGAGATGTTTCAAGCAACAAAGACTATTACGCTTACATCGACTATGATTCAGCTACTGGAAGATACAAGGTATTTCTAAGAGAAGCCTCTCAAGTGCCTGCGGGGAAATTGCTTCTTTACAAAATTACAGTCCCAGCAACAGACCAAAATATGGACTTGTCAGCGGTAACGATTACAAGCGTAAGACGTATTGAACAGGGCAACGTATATTACACGAGCGACCCTTATGCGATTGTATCGCTCCCATCTTCTGCATATGCACAAATCAATTATCCTGATTATGACGTTCATGTAACTGTTGAAGATGCGAGTGACGTGGGCAGGGTAGGTCAGGTTATAGTCTATGATAAGAC
>JAAYXD010000002.1 GCA_012516065.1 Clostridiaceae bacterium | reverse complement strand
TTGCATACCTGGTTTACCTTTACATTTTTATTCGGTCGTTGACATCAATATTTCACATTGGTATAATATGAACAACCTTCATTTTTCAGAAAATGAAGGTGTATATTTGCCCAGGATCAAGTTATAATAAATTGCAACTTCTTCCCGGTGATCTTTCAATTTATTATCAGATATGCCTTATTTCTGATAATAAAATTGGAAGACAATTTTTTGACTTGTAAAATAAAATAGTATAACGATGTATTGGAGGTCAAACAAATGAGCAGCACATCTTATAATCCCTACAAAATTGCACAGGAGCAGTTTGACTCGGTGGCTGAAAAAATCGGTCTTGACAGTTCAACCCGTGAGTTTTTGCGTCAGCCTATGCGGGAGTATCACTTTCTGATACCCGTACGTATGGACGACGGAAGTGTTAAAGTTTTTAACGGATACCGCGTACAGCATAACGACGCGAGGGGTCCCGCAAAAGGCGGAATCCGTTTTCATCCGCAGGAAACAATCGACACAATCCGTGCATTAGCCATGTGGATGACATGGAAATGCTCGGTTGTAGATATTCCGCTTGGAGGAGGAAAGGGCGGCGTGGTCTGTGACCCGAGAAACCTTTCCGAACGCGAGCAGGAGCGTTTATGCCGCGGCTATGTAAGGCAGCTTGCGAAAAATGTAGGCCCATGCCTTGATGTTCCCGCTCCCGACGTAATGACAAGCGCAAAGCACATGCTCTGGATGCTTGATGAGTATGAAACAATCACCGGCGCAAAATATCCGGGGTTCATTACGGGAAAACCCGTTGGAATGGGCGGCTCACTCGGAAGAACCGAAGCTACCGGTTACGGGGTTATTTACATTCTCAGGGAAGCATTGAAAAGACTTAACATAAAGATAGAAAACACAACGGCAAGTTTCCAGGGCTTCGGAAATGTTTCGCAGCATGCCGTAAAGTTATACCGGCAAATGGGAGGCAACGTGGTGGCTATTTCGTGCTGGGATGCAAATGACAAAACCGCTTACACGTATCGCATGAAAAACGGTTTTGACATAAATGCGCTTTTCTCGATAACCGACACATACGGCACTATTGACAAAAACAAAGCAATTGAACTCGGCTGTGAAGTGCTCCCGGGCGATGCGTGGATTGAGCAGGATGTTGACATACTTATACCTGCCGCTTTGGAAAACCAGATTACACGTGAGAATGTGAACAGAATAAGCAAGAATGTAAAGGTTATTGTTGAAGCGGCAAATGGACCGACAACACCCGATGCAGATAAAGTGATAAATGAGCGTGGAATATTCCTTGTGCCCGATTTTCTTGCCAACGCCGGCGGTGTTACATGCAGCTATTTTGAACAGGTCCAGTCAAATACAAATTACTATTGGGATTTGGACGAGGTGCTGCATAAGCTTGACTCAAAAATGACCATGGCTTTCAGTTCGGTATATGAACTTTCGGTAAACAGGAAACTGAACATGCGCGATGCCGCTTATGTAATCGCAATAAACCGTGTCGCACAGGCCGCAAAGAGCCGCGCATGGGTATAATGGGATATTTTGGTTTCAGATGCCGCATCATTGTTTGATAGTCGTAATGATTAAATAAAACCTGGCATATAAAATGTGCCAGGTTTTTATCTTGATTATCGCAATCTTTCAACTGCCTTTACAAATATTTCTTCAGTGTTTCTCTTACCGCGCCTTTACCGCGTACAAGCTCCTTGAAATAATCCAGTACTTTTCCGGCAAGCCCCGCATCGTAAAGGTTAACCCCGAAAATTGTCTCATCGGTAAGTACCGGCTTAAGTTTATCCTCAAACGGTCCGCTGTCTCCGAGGGAAATACCGTTAACGATCCCCCTAAGATGATCCATCATTGGGTCAGGGCTTGGAACAAACGCGTTTCCATAATCGTCAACGGCGAGAAGATACCTGAGCCATCCCGCAAAGACAAGGGGTATGTAGACAAGATCGGCCGGATTCAGGTCATTTCTTTTTGCATATGCCTTTATCGTTTCGCCGAACCGGACCGACAGCTTCTGAGACGTGTCCGTCGCTATTCTCTGCGGGGTGTCCGGCACGTAAGGATTCGGCAACCGCACCTCTATAACTTCCTTTATAAAGTCTTCGGGGTTTATTATACCCGGGTTTATAACCACAGGCAGACCTTCGACAAAACCGATCTTTTCAACCAACGCCTTAAGCTGCTCGTCTTTCATTTCCTCGTATATCGCCTTATAGCCCAGCAGACATCCGAATACAGCCAGCGTTGTATGGAGGGGGTTAAGGCAAGTGCAAACCTTCATTTTTTCAACTTTATCAACCGTATCCCTGTCCGTAAAAATGACACCGGCATCTTCAAGCGGCGGGCGCCCGTTCGGAAACAAATCTTCAACCACAAGGTACTGCGGCTCTTCGGCATTTACAAACGGGGCTATATATGTATTCTTTTCAGTAGTAATAATATCGCAGTTAACTAAACCGTCATTCTCAAGCATATCTTTCACGCCGGGATCGGGACGCGGCGTGATCTTGTCAATCATTGTCCAGGGGAACGATACACTCCCAGGATTTTCAATATATTCCGCAAAGCCCTTATCCGCCAGTCCGCGCTCAACCCATTCACGCGCAAACGTATCAACCGCCTGAAACAGCTTTGTTCCGTTGTGGGAGCAATTATCCATGCTGACCAGCGCTATCGGGTATTTCCCGCTTATATAACGTTCATAGCACAACGCTGTGAGTTTGCCGATAAAGCTTTTCGGGTTTTCAGGGCCGTTCTGCAGGTCGCAGGATACATCATCATAATATTCTCCCTTCGCATTCGTAAGCCCGTATCCTTTTTCGGTAATTGTAAAGCTTACCATTTGAAGCGATGGGTTTTTGAAGATTTCTTTGAGGGTCTGCCAGCTTTCGGATGCGCAGGTATCCGCCGTAAGCGATTCAACGACACTTGCGACCAGTTTTTTGCGCATATTCCCGTCCGGTTTCAAAACTACAAGTATGCTTAGATTGTCATAAGGCTTATAAATCCGGTCTATTATTTCATAATCATAACCCTCGCAGACAATAATGCCCCTGTCGCTTTTACCTTCATCAAGAAGCTTCTGCTGCAGAACCGCGGGAAAACCCCGGAAAATATTGCCGGCGCCGAAATGAAGCCAAACAGGGTTTTTCATTGTATTCTCCCTGACTTTATCCCGGTTGAAACGGGGCAGTTCATAGCCAGCTTTTTCCCATTCCGACCTGTTTAGGGAATACGAATTATTAAGTACCATGCAACCACTCCTTGCATACTTATGTTTATCAAAACCGCTATAAACTTAAGAAACGGAGTATAAAATTATTAAAGCTTTACCGAGTCCACTACTTAATATAATACAACAAAACAACCGGACTAATCATCGATAATTCTTGCTTTTCTTCCGCACCGCAGCAAAACGTTATA
The DNA here is from genome assembly GCA_012516065.1 of Clostridiaceae bacterium. GTDB lineage: Bacteria > Bacillota > Clostridia > DSM-8532 > DSM-8532 > DTU069. The sequence goes on along the minus strand of JAAYXD010000002.1, from coordinate 9,338 downwards.
TATTTTTTACAGCATCTTGTAATTTACTGCAAAATAAATTAAGCTTATCATAATCAATAAATTTATATAAGAGGTAGAATAATATGGGATACCGCAATTTCACGCTCGCAATTTACTTACCTGTCGGGAATATAAACAGCATAGACAGCATTGATGAGTTCGACAAATCTTTCGGTTTCATTGAAAAGTACTTAAAGCCCGGCAAGGTTTACCTGGAAACATTCAGGAACAGCGTAAAGGTTGAGAACGATAAACTGCTTCTTGTAAAAAATTATTTCCAAAGCAAAGGTATTAAAACATCCGGCGGAATAACAACATCGCTTGCGTCGGACGAGGCTTTCCGTTCAATGTGCTTCACAAACGAAGAAGACAAAAAGACTCTGAAAGACGTTGTGGCTTATACGGCAAACATTTTCGACGAAATAATCCTCGACGATTTTTTCTTTACAAACTGTAAATGCAGTTCTTGCATTAACGCAAAAGGTACTTCCACCTGGACCGAATTCCGCACAGAATTAATGAAAAGCATATCGTCGGATTGCATAATAAAACCCGCAAAGGAAATAAACCCCGATATAAATCTCATCATTAAGTACCCGAATTGGTACGAGCACTACCAGGAAACAGGATATAACCTGAAAGACGAATCTGTGCTGTTCGACATGATATATACCGGTACCGAAACGCGTGATCCTCAGCATACTCAGCAGCACCTGCCGCGCTACCTCAGTTATTTCATTATGAGATATCTCGAAAACGTCAAACCGGGAAAAAACGGAGGCGGATGGTTCGATCCGTACCAATGCGCCTACAATCCCGCTTCCTATGCCGATCAGGCGCTTTTGACGCTGCTTGGCAAATCAAAAGAAGTAACACTGTTTTGTTTAGGTTCGCTTTTAAACAGGGATTATTCCATTTTCGTTCCTATAGCCGGGTATATGCTCGATACGGTTGATGAATTCGCCGGAAGTCTCGGAAACCCGACAGGCACGGCCTGCTATTTGCCATATCATTCATGCGGCGAGGATTACCTGCACAATTATATCGGTATGCTCGGTATTCCGCTGGAACCTTATCCGGAATTGAATTATTCGGCTGATAACATCTTCCTTACCGAAAATGCCGCTTTTGACAGGGATATCGTCTTAAAAATAAAAGAAATGCTTCTTTCCGGGAAAAATGTAATCATTACTACAGGTCTCTTAAGAGCCGTCCAGAACAACGGGTTCGATGCAATCGCAAACATACGCTGTACGGACAGGAAGGCTTATGTTAATAAATTCGCCATTTCCGATTACGGTGTAGTTTTTGACAAAATGGCATTCAGCGAAAAACCTGTTTTAATCCCGCAGGTCGAATATTTTACAAATGATTCGTGGCAGCTTGTTTCCGGGCTTGGATATGAAAATAACTTCCCCATCCTGATAAAATGTTCATACGGGAAAGGTTCCCTGTATATACTGACAATCCCCGATGATTTCGGAGATTTGTATTATTATCCCGCCGAAGTTCTATATCCGGTACGCGCTGCGTTTTCCAACAACAGCGGCATAATAATTGATACTGTTTCGAAGATAAGCCTGTTTACATATGATAACGGCAGTTTTGTGTTGAAATCCTTCCTGCCTTTCCCGCAGGAAGTGGCTATAACGGTGAACAGGCCTGACATTTGCCTTATTGATATTGTTTCCGGAGAACAAATTAACGGATTTGGATGCGGAAACAAAACAATATTTAATGTGAAGATTGCGCCTATGTCATACAGGGCATATAAAACGCGCTGATAATAACGAAGGTATTTCTCCCGCCGCTTTACCGCGGCGTTATTTTTTGCCTAACAGTTTCCGGGGTATACATAGCGCAGGTTTTTTCTCGCTATTTCAACAAGCCTGTATATTTTATCAACGGGGGTCGCGTTTCTGTCGGTCATGCGGTATCGCGGGAAAAAGCGTGATATATGCAGCGGGATTTCAGGGTTTACCGATGAAAGCCACCTGCTTAGTTCTTCCATTTCTTCTTCACTGTCGTTTTCATCCGGAATAATAAGGGTTGTAACTTCCAGGTGACACTGCTTTGAAGCAAGCACAATGGAATTTTTCACGGTTTCCAGATCCCCGCCCATTCTGCGGTAAAAATCATCGTTAAACGCTTTCAAGTCAATGTTCATCGCATCTATATAAGGCAGCAGTTCCTTCATAGGCTCGCTGCATATATAACCGTTCGTAACAACGACGTTTTCCAGCCCTTTTTCTTTCACGATCTTTGCACAGTCAAGAACATATTCAAACCCGACCAAAGGCTCGTTATAAGTATATGCAATGCCGATATTCCCAAGAGGTATCAGTTCCGCGGCTTTTTTTGCAATTTCCTCCGGCGATACTTTCCGGGTATAAACATCGCTGCCGTCAGACATTGATATTTCACAGTTCTGGCAGAACAAACACCTCATATTGCATCCATAACTTCCGATTGATAAAATCCTGCTGCCCGGATAAAAACGATATAACGGCTTTTTCTCAACAGGATCCAATGCGACAGACGTAAGCTCGCCGTAGTTTTTACATATTATTTTGCCATCCTTGTTCATCCTGGCATGGCATCTTCCCGTTTGCCCTTCCGACAATTTGCAGTGATGCGGGCAAATCCTGCACTCCATTTTCATTTATGACGTACCACCTCAAACCTTTCCATCGTATACGGTTCGTCAGGACTTATTCCCGCCTTTTGCAAAGCAATTGAAACCTGCTGTTCCGGTGTATCTACGCCTTCCAGGTTCGGAAGCAGCAAACCGCGTCTATAACCTCTTGTGACTATAACCCCGTATTTCTTGACATCCAATTGATCAATGGATTCAATTTTCTCAGGTTCCGCCAAAACGTCAACACTATAAACGAGTTCGGGCAGTTCATCTTCCGTTACGGGAGAAAAACGGGGGTCTTCCGTTCCTGCGCTGATGGCATTGCGCAAAATTTCCTCGGCAATACACCGTGTAACGGGACTTATAGTGCCAATGCACCCGCGCAGCCGCCCGTATTTTTTAAGCGATACAAATACACCTGCACGCTTATTTAACATTTCTTCAGGCAAACCGCCGGGCAATGACGCTTTTTTCCCCGTCTTAACATATGTTTCCAGAGACAACCGGGCCAGCCTGACATATTCATCTTCGTTTTCCTTCACTGCGGAAAGTTTTTCTCTTTCATTATCGATATAAATTTTATCGAAATGCCTGTTTTTGTCTTCACCGGTAACCTCAAACGCAGCCACGGCATATCCGACGCCAAAGGTCCCTTCATATGAAAGCAGCTCGGAGTTAACCGATTTTCCGTCCAAAGCGCCGGCCATAATAATAAACGAACGCAGTCCGCATTCTGCGGCAGCCTCACTGAACGACGGATTGAACGTAAGGAATGATAAAAAATCCCCTTTCTTCATCGCATCCGTAATCATATTGTCGAACTTCGGACCTTCGGGCACATAACCATACGGCCCATCCTCTTTAAGCCTGTGGGAAAGATCGCCGCTCGCTACAAAAACAACCCTGCGTCCCGTTTTTTCTGTGGCTTTTTGTATGCACCGTCCAAAACGGTAATGTTCAACCGGATCAAGGCCGGATAGTCCTATGCGTACGGTCTTGTACCCCGAATATACCTCATTTATAAAATATAGAGGGATTAATGTTCCGTGATCAATTGCCTTGTCGCGTTCCCCCATCGTTCCGGCAGGAATGCCTTCTTCTTCTGCAATTGATGAGAGCACCCTTACGAAATCTTCATCATATTCCGCTTCGATTGATACATTGAAAACCCCAAACCTGCGCAAATCCCCGTGCGCCCTTTTACCGGGCGAAATATGAAAGTAGTCGGCATAAAGTACCGAATGCGGCGATGTAATAATAATTGTATCGGGCTTATGGTCTGCGATCCTTGCTGCTATTTCCCGATATGCATCAATTGATTTTTTTATTTTTTTCTCTTCTCCTCTGCCAACCTCGGGTAAAATAATGGGCGGATGCGGTACGATAAAGGCCATTGAAAGGGGCATGATGCATCTCCTCCGTGTTTATAAAAATATCGGCGGCTTTTAACCGAAAGCAATATACAGAAATACGCTGGTTTAAATGATATTTAGATATAAATAATTATACCATAAAACCGAAGCCGTTATTAAAAAACTGCCGGAAATAACAGTACCTGCATTACCGGAAACCGTATTAATTGATTGAATCGCATCAGCAGTTCTCCGTCCTGTAAAATACCAATGAATTCGATTTCTTTTTCTACTTGTATCCGGCGGGTTTTCACCTCAAGCGTATCGGGCTTCAATGTATGGATTTCAAGCTCATTTCCGCTGCAATTGCTTATCAGGAAAATCCTGTCCGTTATCGGTTCGTACTCAATGAAACGGATATAACGGTTATTATCTTCTTTAAACGTCAAAAGCGTTTCTCCGCCCAGTGTACGATACTCGAGCGCGAATATTCCCGTTTCGCTGTCATAATCCCGATAATACCAGGCATTCTTTTCATGGAAAAACGCGATGGGCTGTTCGATGTCATAAAGCCGTGTCAGTTTTCCGCGGGCCGGATCAAGCTCGTAAAAGCTAAAAATCCGGTCTTTTCCGTTATATGTTCCATATCCGTCTATAACAAGCGTACCGGTTCCGGTGTCGTAAACATTGCAGTAATACCATATCCATCCTTCACCGGACTGTGTCTTAAAGGGCAGAATATATTCCCCTTTTTTATTACCGGTTTCGTCGACAATGACAAGATACATTTTTTCAGATTCGGTGTACTCATCCTGAACTTCGACAATGGCATATCCGCCGTCGTTGAGACAGAAAACCGACTTTATCGATCTCTTTTCGTCCTGATTGACATAAAGAACATCTATATTGCCCGTTTTGAAATCCATTAACGTAATATATTGAAAACTGTGATATATAAAGCGCCTGTCATTTGTCCATTCATCCCTTGCAATCATAGGATTTATAATAGGAAATATTCGTCTTCTCCTACAGCAGGCAGACTTTTTGCGGCATCTTTAAACCGCTCCTTAAGGACAAACATCTCTCCGGTTTCGATGGAATACGCGGCCCGGACAAAAATCGGATCATGGCTTTCTTCTTCAAAAATTCCGAAAACAATATAGTCTTTTAACGGAGAGTAGCTCCAGGGATGCATTCTCTGTTTGAATTTTTCAAGCACTGCTTAACCGGGAATTCAGCCGCATTTCAGCTTATTGCAGGATATGTTTCCAAAAAAAGTATATCATGCCTGCAATATATTATCAAATAAATACTATAACGGACAGGAAAGCGTAAAAAAGTATAATTCATCTCTTTTTCAGGCTTTAACCGCTCCAATCATAATGCCCTTTACAAAATATTTCTGCAAAAACGGGAAAAAGCACATAACCGGAACCATTGTAACTATTATAGTAGCGTTTTGAATACCTTCCGTAAATCTTGGAACACGCGGCCCGGCTATGGACAACGAGTTTACGATAGACATGTCCATAACAATATTTCGCAGGACCAACTGCAGCGGTATCAAGTCATTTCTGCGTAAGAATATCATTCCGTTAAACCACTCATTCCACCTGTCCACGGAGTAAAACAGAAAAACCGTTGCGATAATTGGTTTTGATAAGGGAATTATAATTTTATACAAAATGTACCACTCACCGGCGCCATCAATTTTTGCAAATTCTATCAATGATTCCGGCAGTGTAGTCATATATGTCCGCATAACAATAAAGTAAAAAGTGTTAACGCCATACACAAATATTACAGACCATATTTTGTTGATAAGTCCCAGTTGAAGCATTAACAAATACATTGGTACTATACCGCCGTTTAACAGCATTGTAAGCAAAATAGCATAGAAGATTATTTTGGCTCCCGGAAAATTAGTGCGGGTTAAGCTATATGCCAGGCTTGTTGTCAGAAACAGGTTTAGAGGTACACCTAACAAAAGAATCAAAAAAGTTGTTTTATAGCCAACTAAAATACGAGGATCCTGAAATAGCCTATAATAGTTATCAATCGTAGGTTTCATGGGTATAAGCAGCAACGGACTCTCCAACGCTTCTTTTTGTGTAGCAAAGGATATTGCGATTACGCTAATAAACGGGATAACAATCATAGCAGCCAGAACCAGCAATATTAATAAAAGAATCGCGTCCAACAGTTCAAATCTGTTATGAAAACTCCTATGGGCTTTTTTAATCGTTAACACCATTCTCAACTCCTTACTTAAAACTAAGCCAGCAAACCTGTACCGCCTACACGCTTAATGATACGGTCGGCAGCAAGCAGCAGCAGTAAATTAATGGTGGATCTAAAAAGAGATACCGCAGCGGAAAAAGAAAAGTCAACAGAACCCCGAAAAGTAATCCGGTATATATACATATCAAGAGTTTCCGCCACTTTTATGGTAGCGGCATTACTCAGATTGAATATCTGCTCGAAACCACCCGACATGAGATTACCAACAGCGAGGATGAAGAGAACTATGATAGTGGACTTTATGCCCGGCAGCGTAATATACCAAATGCGTTGCAGCCGTGTTGCACCATCAATTTCCGCAGCCTGATACTGCTCAACATCAATTCCTGAAATAGCGGCCATGTAAATGATTGCGCTCCATCCGGCGCTTTTCCATATATCGGTCAGATAGACAAGAGGCTGAAAATAAGAAGGAGTTCCCAGGAATCCGATCGGCTGTGTACCAAAAAGCAAGTTCAATAATGAATTTACAATCCCTCTTTGTCCAAGAATGCTTATCATGATACTGCCAACTATTACCCATGAAAGGAAATGAGGAAAGGTAAAAATGGATTGAAGAATCTTTTTTGATTTTCCCAAACGAACTTCATTAAAAATAAGTGCAAGAATTATCGGAAAAGGAAAAACAAATATCAGCCTGCCCGCATTTATCCTCAGTGTAGTAATAATCGACTTCATAAATGCAGGATCTGCGAACACATTCTCGAAATTATATAAACCAACAAAGGGGCTTCTAAATAGACCCAGCTTGGCTATGTATTTCTTAAAAGCCAAGGACAGACCAAATATCGGGATATATGCAAAAATAATATACCATGCCAACCCGGGCAGGATAAGCAGATATTTTTCCCTGTTTTTAAGAATATTTTTGCCTGTATTTGCAAGGTAGCTTTTGAAGTCAAACTTTTTAATACCACCTGTTGATACGGCCATTATATCAACCCTTTCACATTCTATTTTGCTCGGGACGGTACACCGTCCCGAGCAAAAACATTGTGAATTTATCAGGATATTAAACTATTACTTAATTTATTTGTTCAGTTCATCCAGAACAGGCTGAATAATGCTCATCTGTGATGAAATCCAGGCATTGTAGAGCTCGACGAGATTTGCCTCGCTTGTAGCGGACGTAACCATATTGGCAAATTCTGTTGCGTAATCTATACCTCTGGCTCTGCGCATATTTTCAGTGCTGTGCATCCAGAGTTTCCAGTCGACCTTGGCAAAGGTCTCGGGAGTAGACAAGTCATACCGGTTTTTATAAAGAGCCTTCGATTCTTCACGGAATGATTTACCTATGTTTGGATTATCGAATGCCAAGTCGTCCCACAAAATAACGGAACCAAGCACATGACCCAGACTTGGATATTTTGCATCTCCGACAGAGCCTGCCAGCAATGTTCCCGGCGGCACGAGAGAAACGATTTCACCATTTTCATCATAATCCCAGTCTATACCTTTAAGACCCATCTGCGTGCCAGGATACCCATCCTTGCTGGAGGTGAATTCCATAAGATCCATCCAGCGCTCATATTTCGCATCATCAGAGTTAGGACTGAAACATACCGCACCCCAGAAGTTTATCAAATCTCTCTGATGGTAGTTCCCGTCTGTTCCCAGCAGGGTTGCCAAATTAAACGCACTACCGTCAATGCCGGTATAAGCTGTAAAATCTATCCGGAAACGTTCAACGTCAGCGGTTTGTCCGCCAAGATAAGAAACACCCGCAATTCCAAGAGTCTGGAATTTTTCCATATCCTTCTCATGGGTCAGCAGGTAAAATTCCTGATCAAGTATACCGGTACTATATGCTTTATACCATAACTTAAGTCCTTCAAGGGTTTGTTCAGCCATTGCACCCCATGCGTATTTACCGGTGGAGTCTTTATAGAACGTATTCCAATGGGTGCTATTTGCTTCCAGGAAGAATCTCGAGGTATTGCTGGTATCCATGGAGATCGGAACAAGACTGGCCCCCACGTTGCCGGGATCTTGCTCTTTAATGAGGGCTGCTATTTCCAGCACTTCCGGTATGGTGTAATAGTTTTTAACCTCTTTACCCACTGCAGCAATCCAGTCCGCTCTCATCCATAAAGACCAGTGGTTAGCAAGGGGATCACCCGGGAGGTTATAGAAAAACCTTGCACGGGGGATAAAGTATGTACCGCCGTAATCTTCCTCAAGTTTCGGACCCAGGGTAGTTGTTCCATACACTGATGCGACGTTAGGCCACCTTTTCTTCCAGTCATCGGGAAGACGTCTGATTAATCCCTGTCTTACGAAGTTGGCTGCATCAGCATGGGTTCCTTCGCCGTAATTATAAATAGCTACATCGGGCATATCCTGAGACATGATCCATGTGCTGAGCATATTGTGCCATTCGCCCCAAGGCAGGTTTATTCCCTGAAATTCAATATTGAATTTGTTAAGAATAAACTTGCTGTACTCATCACCGGTATTGTAGTCATACCCTTCAACAACCTGGGGGCAGGCATATGTTATGACTATACGCTCATAACCACCGTCGCCCCCGCCGCCAGTGCTTTCGGACGGTGCCTGAGTTTTAACATCAGTGCCTTTACCGCCGGAACACGCAGCAAGTCCCATGATCAAAAATGCAATAAGAAACAAGCACATAAAACGTTTCATACATTTCATTTTGATTACCCCCAAATTATAAATTTATGTTCATGCCGTTTGGCAAGACACCAAATAAATGATTTGATGCAGAAGATTCTTTTGCGTGCATGATGTCGGGATAAATCGTTTTACACTTAAGTAGTTTTATGTGAAATTACTAAAAAGATGATGGCTACTAATGCTAAATTGAATCAGCACATGTAATCGTACGGTAAGACTTAATAAAAATTATGCTAAAAACCAAGCTTATATGCTACGGTTGGAAATGGTTTTAGGCTGACTAAAAGATATCACAAACACAAACTTTCATTTTAATTTATTTTAAGCAGCAAAAACCAACTTAGCCTTATGCCAAGCGGGTTTATTACTGGTTGAGGAGTGAGGATTTGAACCTCCGACCTCTGGGT
>JAAYXD010000028.1 GCA_012516065.1 Clostridiaceae bacterium | reverse complement strand
GTATCTATTTTATTGTTCATACTGTTTTCTTATATGGATATATGGTTGTCAGCCTTTTTAATTTTTTGTATTCATCCATAAAAAATTCCGGTTTCTTCTCAAAACAATCGTTATATACTGCTATAGGTTCTTTAATCCCGCTGGTTACAAATGTATTGGTAACAACAAAAATAATAAGTGTACCGGTTTACACCACAGCTATTTCATTCTCCGCGGCTGTGCTGTTCATTGCGGTTGCCATATTCAGGTACCATTTTTTAAGCATATCGCCGATTGCCCTCAGAACAATAGTGGACAGGATTTCGGACGGCTTCCTTGTTGTGAACGACGAATACAGGATTATAGATTATAACAAAACGATGGAATCGGCTTTCGAGAAAATTTTAACTATATCGAGAAACAAGAGCCTGCAGGAAGTTTTTCAGGGCACATGCCTTATTGATTCGGACAACAACCTCATTGATTTTATAAACATGGCCAAAATATCGGGCATGTCGGTTACGTTCGAGAAACACATACAAAAGGGGAATTATGACAGGTATTTTTCCATCGAAGTTACGCCGATTATAATTAATAAAATCCAGCTTAGCACAGTAATGCTGTTCAGGGATATCACTGAAAATGTCCGGCATCTTGAAGCCATAGAGGAAAAACACGCTATTATGATGGAACAGGAAAGACTTGCGTCTCTTGGGCACTTAATCGGCGGGATTGCGCATAACCTTAAGACGCCGATAATGTCTATCTCGGGTATAGTTGAAGGGCTTAAGGATCTTGTCGCGGAGTACAGGGCGTCGATAGGCGATGAAAGCGTTACGGTATCCGATCACTACGAAATTGCCGATGAAATGCTGTCATGGCTGAACAAAATTAAACCATACTGCTCATACGTATCCGATGTTATCGACGCAGTAAAGGGCCAGGCAGTGAATCTGAACGCTTCATCAATGGTAAGCTTTACCGTAAATGAACTCGTAAAAAGGATACAGATATTGATGAAATACGAACTCATAAGGTATAAGTGCGAACTGAACACAAAAATAAGTGTAGATTTGTCAAGTGAACTTAACGGAGATATTAATAGTTTAATTCAAGTATTCGATAATATTATTATAAATGCTATTCAGGCTTATGAAGGGAAAACCGGCTCGATTGATTTTCATATTGATGGTGATGATGAATCAATTCTCTTTACGATAAGAGATTATGCCAAAGGAATCCCAAACAATATAAAGCATAGGCTCCTGAAGGAGATGGTTACAACAAAAGGAACAGCTGGTACAGGACTTGGATTGTATATGTCCTATTCAACAATTAAGGGACGGTTCGGCGGGGAAATGTGGTTTGAATCCGAAGAAGGCAAAGGAACAACCTTTTTCGTCCGGCTTCCCCGCAAGGTAAGCCAGACAGCTTAAAAGCAGGTTAATTAATATGGGGGGCTAAAATACGAATGAGAAAGAAAATGTCTGCTTTATCGGGAAACACTAAAATTCTTATAGTTGATGATGAACAGGGAATTATAGATTCACTGTCCATTATGCTGAAGCGGAGCGGCTATTATTTCGAAGGTACGACGAATCCTTTGGAAGCGATTGAAAAAGTCAGAAACGAGCATTTCGATTTGATGATTCTCGACTATTTAATGGTGCCGATTCACGGCGACGAGGTTGTAAGATGCATACGGCAGTTCAATACCGATTTATATATTCTTCTTCTCACAGGGCATAAGGATTTGGCTCCGCCTCTTGATACGATAAAGGCGCTTGACATACAGGGGTACTGCGAAAAAAGCGACCGGTTCGATCAATTGCAGCTCTTGATTGAGTCAGGTATAAAATCGATAAATATGATGAATACGATAAAACAGTTCCGGGACGGCTTAAACAGGATACTTCAGGCAGTACCGAAAATATACCAGCTTCAGCCCCTGGGAAATATCCTCGAGGATATCCTGATCCAGTTAATGCCGCTGCTTAACAGTGAAAACGCGTTTATTCTCGTTGACAATATTTCGGGTAACAGCAATTCGAAAAAGAGCATTTTCCGCGGAATAGGCAAGTACAGGGCAAAGATTGCCGATTTTGTGCCGATGCTCAGTTCAAAAATGCTCGAAGACATAGGTAAGGCAAAGATATCGAAACAGCCCGTAAAAATCCAGTCAGGCATTATTCTTCCGCTTGTGAATGAGTTTTCAGAGTGCATCGGAGTTCTTTACGTAGAAAGTGTCGAAAGCCTTGAAAGCGATATCGCAGAAGGGTATAAGCTGCTGGAAATTTATGCGGCCCAGGCCGCTTCGGCGCTGACTAACGCGTTTCTCCACTCTCTTCTGAACATGCAGAATGAAGAACTGAACAGGACATATGAACAGCTTAGAATAAGGTATATGGATACGATTGAGGCGCTCCGCCAGGTGGTCGATACTAAGGATGAATACATGCGCGGGCATTCCGATCGCGTGTCGTTTTACTGCGTGAAGATCGGAAACATTCTGGGGCTCAGTGAAACCGAGATTGAAACGCTCAGGGTGGCCGGGCTGTTCCATGATGTAGGCAAAACGGGGATAACTGATGATATACTGTTCAAAAGCGATAAATTAAGCGCAAAGGAATATGAAGTGATTAAAAAACACCCGATAACAGGTGCCCGCATTCTTTCGGTAATTTCTATGTTCAAGGATGTTGTGCCGGTCGTTAAATGTCATCATGAAAGGATTGACGGCAAGGGATATCCCGACGGACTGAAGGGGGATGAAATACCGTTCCTGGCCAGGATTGTATCGGTTGCCGACGCTTTTGACGCTATGATGTCGGATAGAAGGTATCGCTCGAAACTCGATTTGAATTCGGCAATCCAGCAGCTTATAGAAGGTAAGGGCACTCAGTTCGATGCCGGAATTGTAGATGTATTTGTGAAAATGCTTGATAACTATTCGGAAATTGAAAAAGAGCTCGCGGCAGCATTTGAATAGCGGAATATCGATAAACGGCCATGCAATAAAATAAACGCCTGAAAAGTGAGTAACTCTTTTCAGGCGTTCTGTTTTTTGCAGATGTATCATAAATTTTTAAGTTTATATATTATCTTATAGCCGTTTTGTTCTATATCATGTTCAATTTTATCGGTATTCTGCGAATTTATTCCGATTACGACAATGCTTTTACCGCCCTGTCCGCGGTAAACCGCGACATTCGTTATGTTCGCGCCGTGTTCCGCGAAAATCCCGGCAAGTTCCGATAAAATGCCGGGCTCGTCAGGCGCCTCAATGGTAAGGCGTGTGCCTTTTTCACGGAATCCGAGCAGGTCAATGAACGAATCGAATATGTCGCTTTCGGTAATTATTCCGACGAGCTTGTCATTGTCGACCACAGGGAGGAAGCTGACGCCGTTGTCCCTCATTAATGTTGCCGCTTCTTCCAAAAGAGCGTTGGGAGATATAACAATGAGATCTTTTGACATGACCTTGCTGATTTTCGTTTTGGACAGGATGTACGTAATCTCGTTAATGCTAAGGCTGGTCGCCATCGAAGGTGAAGCGCGCATGATGTCTTCCCGCGAAACAACGCCCACAAGCTTGCCATCCTTAACAACGGGAAGGCGCCGGATATTGTGTTTCGTCAGGATCTCGTGTGCATCCGGTATCGTTTGGTCAGGTGAAATTGTAAACGGGTTTGTGGTCATCTTGTTTTTAACAAACATTGTTTCAACCTCCCAAATATGCTTTTTTGATTTCTTCGCTCCGCATAAGTTCGGCTCCCGGCCCGGATAAAGTTATTGTGCCTGTTTCCATTACATACGCGCGGTTCGCTATCTGCAATGCCATGTTTGCGTTCTGTTCAACGAGCAGTATTGTCGTTCCTTTTTGATTTATATCCTGGATAATGTCGAATATTTCCTGGACTAACAGCGGCGCGAGACCCATCGAAGGCTCGTCAAGGCATAAAAGTTTGGGCCTGCTCATTAATGCGCGGCCGATAGCAAGCATCTGCTGCTCGCCGCCCGAAAGCGTGCCGGCGGCCTGCTTTCTCCTGGCCTTAAGGATTGGAAACCTCTCATATACCATATCTATATCTTTTTTGATTTCCGCTTTGTCACGTCTGAGATAAGCCCCGAGCTCAAGGTTTTCGAGAACGGTCAGGCTGCTGAATATGCGCCGTCCTTCGGGTGCGAGGGAAATGCCCATTCTGACCCTGTCCTGCGGCAAAGTTGAAGTTATATCGTTACCGTTAAAAAGAATCGTGCCGCTCGTGGGTTTTTTAAGCCCTGATATCGTGCGCAGGGTTGTTGTTTTCCCGGCGCCGTTCGCACCGATAAGGGTGACAATCTCACCTTCTTCAACTTTAAGTGAAACTCCTTTAAGCGCATGTATCACACCGAAATGGACATTCAGATTGCTTATTTCAAGCATTGCGCATATCCTCCCCCAAGTATGCCTTGATAACCCGCTGGTTTGATTTTATTTCATCAGGAGAGCCTTCGGCGATGACGATCCCGTAATCCAGCACGTAAATGCGTTCGCATATTTTCATAACAACGGACATATCATGTTCAATCAATAAAATCGTAAGGTTAAAGTGCTTGCGGATCCAGCCTATAACTTCGGTCAGTTTGGCCGTTTCGGCAGGGTTCATCCCCGCAGCCGGCTCGTCAAGGAGCAAAAGGCTCGGTTCCGTCGCCAGCGCGCGCACAATCTCAAGGTGACGCTGCTCTCCGTACGGGAGGTTTTTGGCAAGTTCATCCTTTTTATGATCGAGTTTAAGTATGCTTAAAAGTTCAATGCTTTTGTCCAGAAGCCTTTTTTCTTCATCCGAATGCAGCCTGGAGTGGAACATTCCATGCAAAAGCCCGTACTTAATATTCTTATGCATTGAGATGCGGACGTTGTCAAGAACGGTTAAGTCTTTAAACAGCCGGATATTCTGGAATGTCCTTGCTACACCCGCTTTGCATATTTTATACGGTTTCTTTCCGTTCAAACGTATATCTCTGCCGTCTATCGAAAGCGTTATATTGCCCGAAGAAGGCGTATATATTCCGGTCAGCATGTTGAATACCGTAGTCTTACCGGCGCCGTTCGGTCCGATAAGGCCTACGAGTTCGCCGTGGTTAAGTTCCATCGAGACATTGGATACGGCGGTTAAACCCCCGAACGATTTGGTCAGCTTGTTGACGGTAAGAATGGGCATCAGCGCTCACCTCCGTTCCTGCGTTCAAAAATGCCGCCAAGGCTTTTAAACGCTGACAATGACAGTTCTTTTGAACCCATAATCCCCTGCGGTCGGAAAAGCATTATCACAATAAGCAGCACGGCATATATGACCATCCGGATTTCCGGGAAAGACTGCAGCAGGGACGATATGAGCGCAAGAAGGAACGCTGCGAGTATTGAACCGGAGATGCTCCCCAGTCCGCCGAGCACGACTATGACAAGTATGTCGATTGACTTCAGGAAGCCGAACAGATCCGGCTTTATGAAATAAAAATACGAGGCATACAAAGCTCCCGCGATGCCTGCGCAGAAAGCTCCGATAATAAACGCAATAACCTTGTATTTTGTAGTATTTATACCCATTGCTTCGGCCGCTATTTCATCTTCACGAATTGATATGCATGCGCGGCCGTGTGAAGAATTAATGAAGTTTGTTATCAGTATAACGGTACCTGTGGTAAAAATAAACAGCCAGAGCCAGTTTGTATACTGGACCTCGATGAATAATCCGGCGGCCCCGTTTGTTATGTCAAGATTAAGGAAAACAATCCTGATTATTTCGGCCATACCTAATGTCGCTATTGCAAGATAGTCGCCTCTTAAACGCAGTGTCGGCAGCCCGACAATGAACCCGAGCAATGCCGCGAATATCGCCCCGAGAAACAGACCTGTGATGAAACTGACCGGTGAAGGATAACGCATTATAATAATTGCGCACGTATAGGCGCCTATGGACATGAAACCCGCATGCCCAAGTGAAAACTGGCCCGTAAACCCTGTTATCAGGTTAAGGCTTACCGCAAGTATTATATTTATGCAGATTGTCGTTAATGTTGCCATTATGTAGTCATTAATAATATTAAGCGAAACAAGAAGCTGTACTACGGCATAAGTCAGCAAAAGGGCAACCCATTTTTTTATTCCTTTAATATCAGCCAATTTCTTCATAGCGCTATACCTTCTCTTTGGTCTCTTTGCCAAGCAGACCGGATGGTTTTACAATGAGGATCAGGATTAATATCGCAAATACAACCGCATCTTTAAACATTGAATTTCCGTATCCCGCGACCATTACTTCGACAGTTCCTATAAAATAACCGCCTATCATGGCGCCGGGAATTATTCCGATACCGCCGAAAACAGCCGCTACAAAGGCTTTGAGACCAGGCAGTATCCCCATCAGCGGGTTGATTGAGTTATAATAAATCCCGACGAGTATCCCCGCAGCACCCGCTAAAGCAGAACCCAGCGCGAATGTAAATGATATAGTATTATCGACATTGATTCCCATAAGCTCCGCTGCGTCCCTGTCAAGCGAAACTGCACGCATTGCTTTGCCTATGCGCGTATATTTTACGATAAATTGCAAAAAAACCATCAATATAACTGTTATGCATACTATTAATATCTGCTGTGCCGTAATGACAATGTTCCCGAGTTTGAATGATTGCGTGAGTATCCCTTTCAAAGGGGGATACGAGCGTACATTAGCCGTTACAAAGAACATTGTGCCGTATTCAAGAAACAGCGATACTCCTATTGCGGTAATGAGCACCGCTATTCTTGTGGCGTTGCGCAGCGGTTTGTATGCTATTCGCTCTATTATAACACCTAATAAGGTGCATATTGCCATTGCTATAAGAAGTGACGGTATGACCCCGAGATGAAAGTGAGTCATGCAAAAATAGCCTATATATGCGCCTAGCATGTAAATATCGCCGTGCGCAAAATTTATAAGCTTAATGATGCCGTAAACCATCGTATAGCCTAGTGCTATAAGCGCATATATGCTTCCCAGCGAAATCCCGTTTACGATTTGCTGCAAAAACTGTTCCAATAAATTAACCTTCTTTCAATTGAGTAAATTTCTGTTTCAACCACGCCGCACGTATTCGCAGGTATATCCGGCGAAAAGAGCGAGGCGGGGGATATCTTAACATATTACATAAATTGGATGAGGGCATCAGCCCTCATCCGTGGACAACCAAGCGATAATTAACTACGGATTGATTTTAATGCTAGAAACCTGCTTTCCGTTTTGCAAACCGATAACAACTATTGATTTTACAGGATTATGAAATTCATCGACGCTTAATGTTCCCGTAACACCTACAAAGTTTTTCGTTTCTTCAAGAGCTTTTTTGATTGATTCGCCGTTTAGCTTTTCAGCGCGGCTGATCGCGTCGCATACGAATTTTGCAAGGTCATAACCGAGTGCGTTAAAGGCGTCAGGCTCTTTATTGTATTTTGCTTTGAAATCTTCAATAAACTTGACAACAGCCGGGTCTTTATCCAGAGATGAGTAATGGTTTGTAAAATAAACATCGTTAAGTGCTTCGGCGCCTGCCAGATCCACTAAAACAGGGGAATCAAAGCCGTCCGCTCCGAGTATCGGCGCGGTAATTCCCAGCGCGCGAGCCTGCTTGATAATCAGACCTGCTTCGTTATAATATCCTGGTATGTATATTACATCAAAATCAAGGCCCTTAATTTTTGTAAGAATGGCATTGAAATCAGTGTCTTTCGCAACATATGCCTCTTCGGCGACAATTGTTCCGCCTGCTTTCACAAAGTTTTCCTTAAAGTTTTTCGCAAGGCCCTTACCGTAATCACTGGAACTGTCCATGATAATAACCGCTTTTTTGGCTGATAGATTTTCCGATGCGAAATTTGCCATAACCGTTCCCTGGAACGAGTCGTTAAAGCACACGCGGAAAGCGTATTCCTGAACTTTACCGTCGCTCGTTACGGTTACATCGTCAGCGGTGGCCGAACCGGACGCAACAGGTACTTTCTTTGCGTTTGCTACCGGTATTTCAGCCTTAAATGAACCGGAAGTAGCCGGGCCAAGTATCGCGACAACCTTGTCCTGTGTGATTAATTTGTTTGCGAGAGTTGTAGCTTCGGCAGGCTCGG
Organism: Clostridiaceae bacterium; assembly: GCA_012516065.1. Lineage (GTDB taxonomy): Bacteria > Bacillota > Clostridia > DSM-8532 > DSM-8532 > DTU069. The sequence goes on along the minus strand of JAAYXD010000028.1, from coordinate 332 downwards.
ATTTGTTGTCATATTTAATTGGCACTATTTTCTTGCCGTTTATACCGCCTGCTTTGTTTATCTCCTCGATAGCCATTTCAATGCCTTCGACCGAGCTTTGCCCGTAAGTTGCTACATCACCCGATAATTCATAATTTATTCCGATTCTTATTTCGTTCTCATTTGCTTTCGAACATGCTGTCAGTGTAACAGCAAGCAGGATGCATGTGCACAAAACAAATAATCTTTTCATTTTTATTCCCTCCAGTATCTATCCAGATTTTTAATATATTGATTTTATTATTTTTATATTCGTGTGTCAAGATTGATAAGGGCGCGAAATGAGGCATTAT
>JAAYXD010000027.1 GCA_012516065.1 Clostridiaceae bacterium | reverse complement strand
CTATTACGGCTTACTTTAACGGCGGGCTCAGATTAGCTATTATTGCTGCTGCCTTTACATATACTATCAGTCTTGTTGCAACAGGTATAGCATATATAAAAGTGAAAAATAATCTGATCAAATCTCTTGTCATTCCGCTATTGCCCGGTATAGGCACAATAGTATATTCAGCATCCCAGGGCGGAGTACCGCGCATGTTTATTGCCTATATTGTATGTGTCTGTTTAGCGGCAGTATATTTTAATAAAAAGGTGACACTAATATATAGTTCGATTATAACTGCTATACTTTTAGGGCTATATATTATAAATCCGACATCGCTTCTTGGAATTAACAACGGCTTCGGCGAATTCATACCAAGGTTCGGTATGTTCGTATGCGGCTCTGTTGCATTATATTATCTCACAAATGAAGGAAGCAAACATTTAACCGAGGCGGTAAACGAGAGTGAAAAAGCTTCTGTACTAAACAAAAATCTTACCGAAATAATCAGGCAGGTAAATATCACTACCGAGAGCCTTTTCGAGAATGTAAACAAATGCAACGACAGCATTAAAGAGAATCAGCAGGGCTTGACAAGCGTAACCAGATCGATTCAGGATATTTCCAAGGCCGTCGAAGAAAGCGCTGTAGCGGTAAACAATGTGAGCAACTATATTTCGGACTCATCCCAGTTAATTAATGAAGCTTATTCCATTTCCAAAGAGGTGGAAAACGAATTCAGATCAACATATGAAACTATATTGGTAGGAGCTAAGGAAGCTGATGAAGTGATGCAGCACCTTGACATAATGAGGAACTCCATCCAATCCGCTGTCTCGGCTGTTACAGAGCTTCAGGAAAAAATGGATGTAATCGGTCAATTCCTCGAAAATATCACCAATATCGCTTCTCAGACGAATTTACTCGCATTGAATGCGGCCATTGAGGCGGCAAGAGCCGGTGAATCGGGCAGAGGGTTCAACGTTGTCGCGGAAGAAATACGGAAATTGGCAGATCAGAGTTCCAGGACGGCCAAAGATATACAGGAAATAACCATTGAAGCACAGAATACTACGAGCAATGCCATTGAAGATGTTCAAAAGGGAAACGCATCGGTTGAAGAAGGCTTCGCAAAGATTGCCGATGTCATGAAAATACTCGGAAATGCAAAGACCTCTATAGAATCGGTTAATCAAAAACTTTATGCGGAATATGAAATGATGGATAAAGTCGCAGAACGTTTCCGCAATATGAGGGAACACCTGGAAACCCTCGCGGCAGCGTCGGAAGAAAATTCAGCGAGCACACAGCAGGTACTCGCCATGACAATGGTTCAAAACGAAGCTATAACCAATACGGCAGAAATGATTAAGAAAATAAAAGAACTGGGGCAGACTCTTAAAGATCAGCTTTAATATGTCACAGGGGCGGTTCTTTTACATATGTCAAAAGAGCCGTCCCTGTGATATAATCGTTGTAACATAATTATTTCACATTTTTGACTGTAACCTTTCCGGTTGCATTTTTACCGGTGATCCAAATATCATATTTATCCGTTTCGGATACTGTTACAGTAAATAAAATTGACTTAAGGTTATTTCCCGTATAAGGTTCGCTGCCTTTTTGGCCTATTATAAAAAGGTCAATTTCTCCGTCTTCATGTTCAACTTCAATCTGCAGCACATCACCTTCTTTAAGGGATAATTCGCATTTGTTTTTTGAGCTCCACTGCTTTAAATCCATTGTAAATCCTGTCCCATCCAGGTTCTCAAGAATCACGATACTGCCCTTTGACGCGGAGCAATTAGAGATCACTATAATAATTGCGATAAACAGCGGCAGAAAAACAATCGGGTGCATATTATTTATCCTCCTTTTTATTGTTATTGAATTTAATTTTCCGAAAAACATGACAATACCTCCGTTACAAACTTATCCGGCTCGTTGATCCATGGACTGTGGCCTGAATGCTCAAACCATACAATCCTTTTATCAGGCGCATCCAGAACCTGCACATATTCCTCGACCAACACCGTAGGCGCATTGACATCATACCGGCCAAGGAAGAAATAAACCGGCACATCAAGTTTCGTGTAATCTGTTCTCATATCAATTGTATAAAGCTGCTGGTACACATGATTATATGTGTTGACGATTCCGCGGAAAAAGTTCAGCTTATCAAGCAGTCCATATTCCGATGAACCGACGTCACGGAAGGTATTGTAGCCCGGATTTTGAATCCCGGGATTAGCCGCCATATAAGCGCTTAGATAGTTCAGGTATACTGCGCTTTTCCATGTTACATCCTTTCCGTAATACGGTGGTTCGCCGTTTGAGTTAAGACGTTCGATCAGAGCGGTATCGCCCTTGGATTGTGCGATTTCGATAGCCTTAGCGTAATCTATCCGCTCGGTTTCGGCAAAGTCCACCATTTGTCCTGTGCCAATCAATGCGTAATAAGACTCCGGATACTTTTCAACAAGGAAAATCCCAAGAGCGCTGCCCCACGATTCTCCTACCAGATAAATTTTATCCTGAGAAAAGCGTTCCTTTAAGTACTCGGTAAGAGCGTAACCATCCTTAATATAGGTTTGGGCTGTAATGTTTTTCGTTTTTTCCGCATAATAGGACTTACCGGAGCCGGGCTGATCCCAGTTGACAACGACAAAATGCTTTTCAAGCTCTGCCAGCTCATACCGCACCGCAGCCATCTGCGTACCTCCGGGACCTCCCGCCAGGAAGAGCAGGACGGGCGCGTTATTGTCCCACCCTCTTATGCTGATCCACTGCTTCCTGCCGTTCAGTTCAACTTTTGTAAGCTCCGCAATGCTGTTTTCGGGCGTGTTCCCATTTTCATCAACTATACGCGGAGTAGAAGCGGTAAGCTGCGAAATTGCAATCAGCCCTGCGTTCAACATAATTGTCATTACAAGGAATATCACCGCTTTTTTAAGCCGCATAAGCCGCTTCGGTTTTGTCTTTTTCCTTACGCGTGAAATTGCGCAGAAAACTGACAGGAATAAAGTCCATATAAGTGCGGCGGCCGATAAAACAGTCAAAATAATAAATAAAACTAATTGAATCATAGTACAACCTCCATCATTGCTTAGTGTATATGCTTTCAAGGGCGTTGCCCATCACCGGGATATCTGTGATACGGCTATCCTTAAGGATTAGATTGTTTTGCCCTGTCAGGCGTTTGATAACGTTAATTTTTCCCATACTATTCAGCGGTTCGCGGAAAACGAACAAACCGCAGGGTTTGAGTGCCTTAGCCAGCGCAGGAATGGCTATTTCCAATTCACTTTCCGATAAATCGTGCAGAACAAAGTGGCAGTATATTACATCAAAACTTTCATTTGCCTGCGGCAATGATTCAGAATGAAGAAAAATGACATTCCCATAACTGCGTAAAGTTTTACGACAGGCATTCAGCCACCGCCTGGAAATATCCAGGCAGGTCAAATTTCCGCGGGGAAGCTTTCCTGCAACGTAATACGCAACCGTTCCCATGCCGCAACCGAAATCAAGCACATTCTCCCCGCCGTTAAGAGGCAGACGGTCCGCAAAAGTTTTGTAGACAGACTTGCCGTAGAACAAAAATGCGAGTCTTGTCAGATATATCTCCAGACGAGACGGTTCGTGCTTCATTACTAATCACCTCCAAATAAAAAAAATCAGCCGTATAATAGGTTCATCACCATCATAGCAATCGAACCTTTCATACAGCTGATATGAATCTTAAATTTACCTTAAATCGTGGAAATTGTAATTAGGAACGTGCTGCCCTTATTCTCATCAGGATGCAGTGTCAGATCCCCGCCATGCGCCTCGGCTATCTTTTTGGCTATGGAAAGCCCTACCCCGCTTCCTCCGGTTTTGGAATTGCGGGAATCATCTACACGCACGAAAGGCTTGAATATATTTTCCGCGAGATGAGCCGGAATTCCAATCCCATCGTCGCTGAAACCAATAACCGCGCGGTTGTTTTGCACCGTAAGGTTTACGGAAACGAGAGTCCCTTTAGGATTGTACCGCACTGCGTTATTCGCGAGATTTTGAATGATCCGGCTGAACCGGTCGGTATCCAGCATTGCAAAAACACTTTCCTCGGGAATATCGAATTCATATTTGAACCCTTCACACTCAAATAGAGGCACGAGCTCGGCGCATATTTGCCGGATGTATTCGCAGATATCCGTTTTAACCGGTTTTAATGAGAATTCCGGGCTGTCCAGCTGCGAAAGCTCAAACAGTTCGGTAAGCAGTTGATTCGCCCTTTTGCTGTTATTAAGAATGACCTCAAGATGTTCATTTAGTTCCTGCCCGATCATGCCCGTCTTTTTCATAAGCAGTTCGGCATAACCCTGTATGCTTGACAAAGGATTTTTTAGGTCGTGGGAAATGTCAAGAATCAGCCGCTTCCTGTCCTCCTCCGACTTTTTCCGCATCGAAATCTCATGCTCAATCCGGGCAGCCATATCATTAAAGGTGTTCTGAAGCTCGGCGAACTCATTTTTCAGGCGCAGATCTACGCGCGCAGAATAATCGCCTTCCCTCAAAAGCCTTGTGCCGTCACCGAGCTTGTTCAGAGGCACGGTAATGTTTGCGGCCGTAATCCTTGAATAGATAAAAGCGGTAAGCGCAAGTATCAGAAGATAACTCAACACGACGAACGCGATAGCGAAACCCGCCCGCACGAAATCGCCGGCAGCGGCCTCTTTATTATACACCAGGGAAAAATCCAGCCGAATTGATGTAGGAAACGTAACAATCAGCCAAAACTCGCCTTTTGGATTATAGAGAATATCGTAATGGTATGGCTTGCTTTTGCTTTCCTTTAAAAATGCTGTAAATTCCTCAGCAGTCAGCTTATCTTTCCCGATGGTGTCAAGACCTTTCGAATAAACGACACGGTATTCCCTGTCCACAACCTGAACGCCGCCGCCATTTTTCACTACAGCGGACGATTCGATCTGATTATATTCATCTTTCATAATTGCGCTTGCGGGGTAACGGTTTTTTGTAAGTGAACCTGAAATCAATCTGCTGGCAAAGTACAGCAGCATAAACGCGAGCACCGTATCCAGTATCGCCAGCAAAAATATAACGAGAAAATTTCTTAGAAATTGATTTGACAGTTTTCGTTTTTTCATAAATTTTCGCCCGTATAATGGAGCTTATAACCGATGCCGCGAATGGTTTTCAAATATTTAGGATTTTGCGGATCATCCTCAATCCGGTTCCTGATACGGCTGATATGCACCATTATTGTGTTATCGTCAAAATAGTATTCCTCGTCCCAGACCGCCTGGTAAAGCTGACGTTTTGTAAAAACCTTCTCGGGATGTTCAATAAAATATAGAAGCAGCTTGAACTCCTTTGCGCCAAGTTCAATCGGCTTTCCATCCTTATAGGCACAGCATTTTTCTTTATCTACCGACAAATCCCCGTATTTAATAATGGCGGGAGATTTTTCTTTAGGTGAAAGATATTCATTATTCCGCCTTAATTGCGCACCTACGCGAGCCACTAATTCGGCAACAGAAAACGGTTTGGATATATAATCATCCGCACCGAGCCCAAGTCCCAGAACCTTATCCATGTCGTCCGTCCTTGCCGTAAGGAAAATGACGGGTATGGTACTGTGTTCACGGATTTTACGAAGAAGGTTAAATCCGTCCATCACCGGCATCATCACATCAAGAATTGCGAGGTGGATAATTTGTGACGCGAGGATATCCCATGCTTCCCTGCCGTTTTGAGCCGTAAATACGGTATAACCGTTTTCCTCAAGGCTGATTTTTATTAAATTCCGGATGTCGTTCTCGTCGTCCGCAATTAGAATATTCATGGTTTTCAGCACTTTCACTACATTTCATATATCATCTGTTTTTTTCATAAACAAAGGCAAGGTTTTTTGTTAGTGAGCTCCAGAGAACAAATCCGGAATCTTCCATACAATCATCCAAGCAGCGCATATAAAACCGGAAATGACAAAACCAAATCCGCCAGTGTTATTTGGGCTACTGCCTTCAATATAATAATAACGGATAATTGCGCTTATATGCAAATGATTTTTATTTTGTATGTTTAAGACTATTTCTCTCCCACGTACCATTTAATTGATATATTTTGGAAGATGTGTTTAGCAACTTCACAGGAAAATAGACTAACGCAAACCAGGAGTCGGCGAGTTGTAAAATTAAAT
>JAAYXD010000026.1 GCA_012516065.1 Clostridiaceae bacterium | reverse complement strand
TTCTCCGTTTTTGTTTGTTTTTTTGGTATATAAACATTTTAACAGAGATGCTCACATGAGCTATATTTTTGTTTCATTTAATTTTACAACTCGCCCATGTCGCCCGTCGTCACCGAAAGCACCCGAACCACCTGCTGGGTTTCGGCATAGTTCTCACGGGCTACTCGGAAGAACTATTGTACAATAGTTCATAAGCAGAAATCTGACGTCATTCCCGCGGGTCCTGGCTCGGGTGTTTATAACGGATTTTGGCGTGCGTTGACAAAGCCGGTGCCTTCGGTTAATATTGACATGAAATTTGTTTATAGCCTGTAATGGCGCTTCCGGGGAGGTTTTTATGAAAGATTACCTTAGCATGGCTAAAGAATCCGCCGAATACCTGAAATCAAAAATCGGGAAAACACCTCTTGTTTCCATTGTGCTTGGTTCAGGCCTTGGCAATCTTGCGAAAAGCATTTCGGATAAAAAAGAAATTCATTACGAGCAGATACCGAATTTCCCGAAAACGACGGTTCCGGGACATGACGGAATGCTGATTTGCGGTGAACTTTGCGGTCGAAGCGTTATTGCTATGAAGGGGCGCTTCCACTATTACGAGGGATGGAGCATGCAGGAAGTTATCTTCCCGCTGCGCGTTTTCAAGCTCCTTGGCATAAACAACCTTATACTGACAAATGCGGCCGGTGCTGTCAACACCGGGTTCAAGCCCGGGGACCTGATGCTTATAACGGACCATATAGGATTTTTTGCGGAAAACCCGCTTCGCGGACCAAATATTGATGAATTCGGGCCAAGGTTCCCCGATATGACCTATGTTTACGATCGGAATCTTATCGAATTAGCGTTATCATGCGCGAATAAACTCAACTGTGAAATAAAACAGGGTGTATATGGTTATACTAAAGGCCCGTCCTTTGAAACTCCGGCAGAGATTAAAGCTCTTCGCGCTCTCGGAGCGGATGCGGTCGGCATGTCAACCGTTCCTGAAGCCATTGCGGCAAGACATATGGGAATGAGAATACTGGGAATCTCGTGCATGACGAATATGGCTGCGGGAGTGACAGATAAGACGCTGACTCACGAAGAAGTCATTGAAACAGGGAAAATGGTTGAGAAAAAGTTTGAAGCGCTAATCAAAGAAATAATAAGAAACTGGCCTTAATTTACCGTGCGTAATTGCTTCAGGGAATATGAAGATACGTAAACTGAAAATAAATAAGCGATAACTGAACATGATTGCTTTTAGCCTTGAAAATAAAAAAACCGGGTGATATAATTAAGAAAGTTTATAAAGGCAAATATTATTATTGGGAGTAGAAAATGGATAGTGTAATACGCGATATTAACCTTGCTCCGTCAGGAAGGCAGAAAATTGAATGGGTAAAAAGGAATATGCCTATATTGACGAAAATAGAGGAAGAGTTTAAGCAAAAACGTCCGTTTGACGGTATAAAGATATCAATGTCAATTCATCTCGAGGCAAAAACGGCATATCTTTCGGAAGTTCTTGCTGCAGGAGGCGCGGAAGTTGCGGTCACCGGAAGTAATCCGCTTTCGACGCAGGATGATGTGGCGGCAGCTCTGGCCGCGGAAGGCATTAAAGTCTATTCCTGGTACGGCGCGACGGAATCCGAATACAACAACCACATAGATCTCACACTGGAACACGGTCCTCACATTATTATTGACGATGGAGGCGATCTCGTACATTCCCTTCACACGCGGAAAAGAAACCTTTTATCCGGAGTTTACGGCGGATGCGAGGAAACCACAACGGGAATAATGCGCTTAAAGTCAATGGAGAAAAACGGCGTATTGATGATACCGATGATGGCTGTCAACAACGCGATGTGCAAACATCTTTTTGACAACAGGTATGGTACGGGTCAGTCGGTTTGGGACGGAATAAACAGAACGACAAACCTTATAGTGGCAGGCAAAACCGTAGTGGTAGCAGGATACGGATGGTGCGGAAAAGGTGTTGCGATGAGGGCAAAAGGACTCGGCGCGAAAGTTATAGTAACGGAAGTCGATCCCGTGAAAGCGATTGAAGCAGTTATGGACGGTTTCACGGTAATGACAATGGACGAGGCTTCAGAAATCGGCGATTTGTTTATTACGGTTACAGGCTGTGAAAAAGTGATTGTAAAAAGGCATTTCAGGAAAATGAAAGACAGGGCTGTGTTATGCAACGCGGGACATTTCAATGTTGAAATCTGGCTTCCCGATCTCGAGGAGATTTCAAGAAACATATCCGAGGCGAGAAAGAACATCAAATGCTATACACTCGAAGATGGGCGCAATCTTTATGTGCTCGGGGAAGGAAGACTCGTTAACCTTGCATGCGGCGACGGGCATCCCGCTGAAATTATGGATATGAGTTTCGCGGTACAGGCGTATGCGAGCGTTTATATTCTTGAAAACCGGAATGCATTAAGACCGGGGGTGTTTGAAATCCCGGAACATATAGATAAAAAAATAGCGCATCTTAAGCTTGAAAGTCTCGGAATAAAGATTGACAGGCTTACCGAAGAACAAGAGCGCTATATAAACGGCTGGAGCTCATAAAAAAAGCCGGACCGAAAGAAAAGGTTTACGCCTAAACATCGTATATGTAAGTTCCCGGAGGGTCAAATGGAAAAAGAAATACTTAATATGGAGGAAGCGGCCAATCTTTTTGGAGTGAGCATAAAGACATTTATAAAGCTGCTGAAGGAAGAAAATGTTCCTGCGAGAAAAATAGGCAGGGAATGGCGCTTTTCAAAAGGAGCGCTTATTGACTGGCTGTCTCGCGGCAGCTCAAAAGATTATTCTTCGAGCGAGCAGGACACCCGTCAGTATTTTGAACAGGTAGCCGGGAAATGGGAAGAAATAAGCAGCCAATACTATGACAATTCAATAATCAATAAAATCATAGATTCCGGTTTCCTTAAAGAAAACATGACCGTTCTTGATTATGGCGCAGGCGACGGTTTTATTTCAAGGGGAATTGCGTCTTATGTAAGAAGAGTGATTGCAATCGACACATCGGGCTCAATGCTTAACGAACTTGAGCGAAAGGCAAAGTCCCAGGGGATTACAAATATACTGACATTTGAATGTGACGTAAACGAAGTGCCGCTGCGCAGCGCGTCAGTCGATTTGGTTTGCGCGTCGATGATCCTGCACCATATTGAAGATCCAAGTGCGTTGATTGAAGAATTCCACCGGGTATTAAGACCGGAAGGCATTCTTTTTATCGCGGATTTTCTTCCTTATGACGATGAGGCGTTTAAAAATAATATGCATGACTTCCATATGGGCCTGGAGCCTGCTGTGCTTGAGAAATGGCTTGTTGATGCCGGATTTTGCAGTATTACGATAGAAAAAATGTCCAGTAAGCAGGACAAGAACATATTCGTATTGGCCGCAAACAAGGTGTATGCGGAATGATATGGGTTTTAGCCGGTTTTACTGTCTGTATCGCCTCATTATATTTATATGTAAAAATCAAGTCAAACAGCAAACGGGACCATGATGTCAACATGGATAATATCAATACTGCCGACGGGAACGTAAGTGTTTTCATGGATAAAAAAGGGAATATAGATATTATTCCGTTTTCGCTGGACAGGCTGAAGAGGGGAAAAGCTTCTGAATACCCGCTTTCCCTGAAAAACCCATATACAGCTGCCGAACTTGGGGCATATGTCCGAAAAGGCCTTTCGCTGTCGTCAGGCGGCAGGATGCTCGAAAGCGAAGAATTAATGAAGAGTCTTGGTTTTTATGCCTGGAAGGACTATTCAGCCGGGAAAAAGAGTGTGTCGGTAATATGCAATGACGCCGGGATTGTGCTGAATTCGACAGTAAGGCACACGGACGGTTCGTATTCGTTCCGGTACAGCGGATACGAAAAAACACTTCCTAAAAACACTTCGGACGAGTTATTGGGTAAAGAGGTTCTTGAATTAATGAAAGTTTCCGGATAGAAAAAATCATATACTTGAACTAATAGTAATTCAACTTAAAAAAACTTGAACTTCCCTGCAGAATTGCTCATAATCCTCATACTGCAGTTCATGGCCGCAGTTTTTGAATTCAATGATTTTGGATGTGCCGATAAGCCTGTTAAGCTGATAAGAATTGCTTTTTGGGACAATCCTGTCTTTTTCTGAAAACAGGATAAGTACAGGTATATTGATTTGTTTAAGGCCTTCTCTGAATTTATCGAGAAGCCTTTTACTTATTCCCTGAAGGGAGATATTTGACCGGATTATTGAAAACATCGCTTTTAAGTTTCCCGGCGTGCTTATATAAATGTACGAAAAATGTTCAAATTCGGGAGTAATCCGGTTTTTCTTGTGAAAGCTTCTTTTTGACATAAGCCTGACTATAAAAAACGGCCCCTTTTTTATCAAATGCGGAATGAAGGAGAATGAAGCAAGCCTTATATATAAAGGTATCCTTTCAAAAACGCTGTTTATGATAACAAGCCGTTCTACGATTTCCGGCCAGCGTAAGATGAAATTCAGGCAGATGGAGCCGCCTAAAGAGTGCCCCGCAAGATATATCTTTTCTGAAGTAAAGGACTGTATAAAACTTCTCAGGCAGCAGGCCAAATTATCAATGGTATATTCAATGTCAGGTTTTCCGCTTAAACCGTGACCGGGCAGGTCAAGCGCTATGACATGGTATTTTTCCGAAAGAACTTTCATTGCCGGTTCCCATTCTTCCAAAAAACCGGCGATTCCGTGCACAAGAAATAATAACGGCCCGTTTCCGGCTTCCCGGTAACGTATCTGGCATCCGTTTATATTTTTCATTTTATCGGCTCTCGAAGTCATTTAAGATGTTTTCCTCCAAAACAATATTGTATCAGCGGAAGAACCTGTGTTTAAATTTCAGTGTTTCCCGGTTAACTTCATTTTATCATTTCTAAAACAAAACTAAAACGGTAACACTAAATTACAGAAACTCCCTAAGCAAAGCCGCGTACCTGCCGGAACGCGGCAGCAATGCCTCGACCCGCGCATCAAGCAGAGAAAATGCGCAACTTAAGTTTGTACATAAGAGTGGTATCTGATAAAATAGGTTTTGTCGAAATATTGGTAATCATTAAGCAATCGTTAAGCGCTCTTTACCGGAAGCTGCGAATTCTATTGGCTGGATGTGATTTAGTGGACGTAAAAACAATTATAAAACTGTTTTCCGTTTTCTTTAAAATAGGAGCTTTTACTTTCGGCGGAGGATATGCAATACTTCCTGTCATACAAAAGGAAGTAGTGGATAAAAATAAATGGCTTACCGAAGAGGAAGTCCTTGATGTATTTGCGGTATCACAGTCGATACCGGGGGTTATTTCAATAAATTCCGCTATTTATATAGGAAGAAAGGTCGCAGGAATTCCCGGTGCCGTTTCTTCGGGATTGGGAATGATACTGCCGTCTTTTATAGTTATTCTTGCAATTGCTCCGCTGATTATAAATCTTAGGGATAACGAAATTGTCGGCAGCTTTTTTAACGGTATAAGAGCATCGGCATCCGCTCTGATTCTGCTCGCCGCGATAAAAATGTCAAAAAGCGCGATACGTGAAAAATGGGGAATAGCTGTTGCGGCCGCGTCGTTTGTATTGGTCGTGTTTTTTGATGTTCATGCGGTTTGGGTGATTATCGGCGGAGCGGCAGCCGGAATTGCGTATGGTTTGTTCGATAAAAGAAAGAGGTCTTGCAAGTGAAACTGCTGTTAACTTTATTTTTGACATTTTTCAAAATAGGCATATTCAGTTACGGGGGCGGCTATGTCATGCTTCCGATGATATATCAGGAACTGGAGAAGTTTGGGCTTACTATGCAGGAATTCTCCGACGTCGTGGCGATATCCCAAATGACACCCGGCCCAATAGCAGTAAACGCGGCGACATATATCGGGTATAAATCCGCGGGTTTCACCGGCGCTTTTTTTGCGACGCTTGGAATATCACTTCCGTCATTTATACTGATTATGATTATAGCGTCCGTAATTGTAAAATTTAAGTCCAGCAGCGTTATTAGTTACGCGTTCAAAGGAATCAGACCGGCAACTGTAGGTATGATTGCCTCGGCCGTTGTTTTTTTCGCAAATACGTCAATAATCGATTTGTCTTTGATAGAAGAGGGATTCGGTAAAATATTCAATATCGGCCCTATCATTATATTTGCACTGACAATAATCGCGTCAAAGCTGACAAAACTCGATCCGATAACTCTGACAATTACAGGCGGGATACTTGGAATTATTTTCATGCAGTTCGGACTTTGAGACCGCCTATTATTTTCCTGTTAATGGAATAAATTAACATATTTATTGTAACGGTATTGTCTTTTTTTTGTTATTTTTTTAACCGAAATTTAAATACTGTTATATACTCATTTTCCGGTGCACATGGTAAAATAATCATAAAAGAACAAGCAGTTCGGGTCAGCAAATAACTTTTCAAAAAGGAACTTATTATGGAAAAACTCGTCAATATTTTAGGCTGATACTAATGATAAGTGTTACGGAGGTTGGCTTCATGAGATTAAAAAGACATGTTTTAGTTATTACCGCATTTCTTTTGTTCATTTCAGTTACGATTATGCCTGTCCGGGCAGCCGTTGAGGATATGTTTGAACAGAAACCGGCTGAGGATGCTGTTGAACCAACACCGGCTGTTAATGAAGAAGCAGAACCAACGCCGGTTGTTGAGGAAGAGATTGAACAAACACCGGTTGAGGAAGAAAACAAACCACCAATTATTGAAGTTATATATCAAACAGTTGAAAGCAAAACGATTACATCGGGGGTTATGCTCGATATCATTAACCGCTTTACGGAGTTCGGATGGCAGAAAATATACGTTATGAAGGCTGATCTGAAGGATCCTTATGTACATATTGACGCTTTGGCAAGCGGAGAAACAATACAGAAACCGATGACAATGACTGATCACATGCTTGAATGGGGAGCAATAGCGGGAGTTAACGGAAGCTTTTTTCTTGCTTCTGAACAGCCCGGCAACCAGAATTTGATCGGTCCGATGATACAATCGCAGGATCTGAAAACAGCCGATGCCAGTTTTAACAGCACCAGTGACAGCATGGCAACATTTGCGATTGACAAGGATAAGAAGACAATTTTCAGCTACTGGAAAACTGATATTTCGCTTTATGCCCCGAACGGCGAGAAAATAAAAGTGACCCGCTATAATGAGCCTTTTTGGAACTATGAGGATTTCACGGTTATTGACAGAAAATGGCGCACGATGTCGGTTGGGACGCAGAACGGGTATTATCATGATATTATAGAAATGGTCGTAGAAGACGGGCTGGTGAAGGAGATCCGGCAGAGCATGCCGTCGACCGAAATTCCCGTGAACGGCTATGTCGTTATAACAAGAAAAGCAAATGGGAATCGAATTCTTGACAACTTTAAGGTTGGAGATCCGGTCATAATCGACATAACTACAACGCCTGACTGGAAAGAATTGCAGATGGCTGTAACAGGCGGGGCCATGCTCGTGGTTAACGGAGTTATTCCGGAAACTTTTTCGCATACGGTTAACGGGAGGCACCCGAGGACCGCGGTCGGCAGCAGCAAGGACGGCAAAACTTTATTTATGGTTGCGGTTGACGGAAGACAATCCCACAGCATCGGCATGACAATGGAGGAACTCGCGCATTTCATGAGGGAAATAGGTGCTTACAATGCCCTGGCGATGGATGGGGGCGGCTCTACAACCCTCGCGGCAAGGGAACCGGGAACTACTAATATTGTTGTTCAAAACAGCCCGAGCGACGGAGTGCAAAGAAGAATTCCGAACGGAATCGGTGTTTTTTCACTCGCACCGCCTTCCCCATTGGCCGGACTTTATATTGAAACGGCCGATACGAATATTTTTGTGAATACGACAAGGTCCTTTACGGTAAAAGGTTATGATCAGTATTTTAACCCGGTTATGATAAATCCTGAAGAGGTAACATGGCGAATTGAAGGAGTGGAAGGCAGTTTTAAAGGCAATGTTTTAAAGCCTTCCACCGCCGGTCAGGGAAAGGTTATCGCGACTGTCGGCGATGTTTCAGCCGAACTGCCCGTCCAGGTATTTGGGGAAGTTGCAAAGCTGACGCTTAACCATAAAAATTTAACGCTTATATCAAAAGAACGCAGCAGCTTCACCGTTACAGGAACTAACAGAGCCGGTGAAAAAGCTGTTATTGAGCCCTATGATATATCATGGAAAACAACGGGAGATATCGGGTTCTTTTCATACAATACATTCGTATCGACGAATCCGGGTTACGGGTACATCCGCGCATCGGTTGGCGACGTGAGTGCATACTGCGCTGTTACGGTTCTGCCGACGCAAAGTATACTGGTTGATAATTTCGAAAAACAGAATGCCGCATTTTTATCGTATCCTTCAACAGTCGCCGGTTCTTACGCTATTTCAGGCGAGCAAAAGCACAGCGGAAAATACTCCGGTAAGCTGTCATATGTTTTTGAGGAAGCGGAGACGAACAGGGCTGTTTATGCCGAACTGTCGAACGGCGGAATTTCTCTTCCGGAAAACGCTATCCGAATCGGAATCTGGGTTTACAATGAACGTGAAAATTCCAACTGGCTGCGAATGGAAGTCAGGGACAAAAACAACAAAATATACAGGCTCGGAGATCTTACAAAACTCGACTGGAAAGGATGGCGTTACGTTGAAATACCTTTGAACGGTGTGCCTCTGCCGGCTAAGCTGACGCGTATTTATCTCGTGCAGGTTAATCCTGTTGCTGAAATCGGATCTGTATATTTCGATGATTTAAGCATAATCACGGTTGAACGTGGAAAAATGACACAGGATACGAAAATAAAGCAGCGGGATACAATAGTGATACATAGTTTCGAGGAAGACAACATCAGCTTTTTATCATATCCTTCCTGGGTCCCTGGGGGTGTTGAAATAAGCAGTGAATATTCGAATACGGGTTTATCGAGTGCACGTTTGGATTATGTTTTTAAAGAAGCGCCTGAAACGCAGGCAGCATATTTAATGCTTGGTGAAAATGGTATCAGCATCCCCAATGGGACCGAAACAATCGGTTTATGGGCTTACAGCCGTAACTTTACAAAAAGCTGGTTGAGGGCCGAGGTATTCGATGCAAATGGTCAAAAACATTACGTTATGTTTTCCGAGGGGATCAACTGGACAGGATGGAAGTATGTGGAGGGCAATGTATCCCATATTCCGAAACCTGCCCGTGTTACAAGGCTGTACGTAGTAAATCCGAAACCGTTAAATGAGGAAGGGCATATTTATCTCGACGATTTGCAGATTAACGTAAAGACCGACAGGGTGGAGGACTTCCGCAGTCTTCCTAAGGATACGGTGCCTGCCGATCCCAAAAACCAGGCCGTAACTTACGAGAAGGGAGAATATAATTACAGGTTCTCGGTATTTGGCGAAGACAGGGAGCCTTCCAACGATGTAGAGCGGTACCTTACCGATTTTCTGGCTGATAAAATAAACAAGTATATAGAAATCGGCACCTTTGTCGGAAAAGGTCAGCACAGCGTGACGGGCATGGTTAAAAACCCCACGCTTGCAACAGGCAAGGGTTTCCGCTCCATCGATATGCTTGGTTCGAGATTCATCCAGCTTGACACGAGTTCGAAAAGCATAAGGCTCTCAGCGCCCGGGCAGTGGAAATGGCTGCTGGAGCAATTGGATTCGTTTGAAGGACAGAACGTATTTCTGTTCCTCGAGAGTTCTCCGGATAACTTCAGTGATAAAAAAGAAGCCGAACTTTTTAAGGATATATTGAGCAATTACGCAAAGAGCAAATTCAATAACGTATGGGTTTTCTTCAAAGGCAGTGAAAACAGTGTAGAACTTGACAGGAATGTAAGGTATTTCTCATCAGCCGGGTTTGATGTCGAGGGATTGTCAGCCGGCAATAAGGCCGTTGCGAAATATATCCTTGTCACGATAATGGGAGATCAGGTAACTTACCAGTACAAACCGATTGAATAGCGTAAAAACAGGGAAATGGTTCTTTTGAACCATTTCCTTGTTTTATTTTGTTTTTATAAGCTCATAATGGGCGCCGTCGATAATTTTCGTTCCTTCGCATATAATTTCAATCGATTCAATCGAATACTTGTTGTCCAGAGCTTTTTTGGCCAAAAGCGCGTATTTGTAAATCTCACCAAGGCTGTTGACGCTCGTTTCGGTGTTTTTCTTCACGATTTCATATACTTTGCCCGTTTTTGACAGGTTTTTAAGTGTAACATGCTGTTCGTAAAACGCCTTCAAAAAAGCAATCGTGTTTTCTGATCGGGTATACTGGACAAAACGCCCGTCCCGCGTGTATCCCTGTCTGAATCTTACGAATCCTTCCGCCTTGGTTCCGTCAAGTCTTTGAATTCCGGGCTCCAAATGTATATAAAGGTTTTGAACAGGATCTTCATAGTGCATATAATACGGGACATCAATCACAACTCCTCCGAAGTAATCGACCAGTTCCCGAAAACCGTCGGTTTTAACCATTATATAGTCATCTATGTTTATTCCGAACACTTCGTTGATGATATCGGTAAGAAAATTCATATCGCTTTTGCCCGGAAATCTTTCCTTTTCCGGCTTATATTTTATTTTCCTGCCTAAAGAGGCTGCCGCGTTCAATTTCCTGTTTCCTTTTTCTTTATAAAACTCATAAGCTTTTTCTTTCACCGTTTGTAAAATCTCATCGGTATAATCGATGTATATGTCCCTCGGCAGATCAATTAAGTTTATCAGGCCGTCTTTATCATTCAGGCTTACAATAACCATAGTATCAAAGTTTGAATAAGTCGGGTCAAGGCCTACCAGCAGGATATTTGCGGTTGATTCCGGCGATAAATCCGTATAGTATTTTTGGTCGTTTGTAATAGCGGTACGATGCGCTTGGAGGTTTTCATCTTCAACAATCTGTGTCGGTAACGGGGTAACTGACGGTTTACTTGTCATGTCGGCTGTGATTTTTTTATTATTTTTCTGTTTTCTGACGATTGCCGCGTTAACCATTGAATAGCAGATTACGCTTGTAATAAAAACCATTACAGTCGTAAAAACAAGGAATAATTTCTTTGTCATAACACCGCGCTCCGGATTTTTTTCTTTTTTTATTCTCTTCAAAAATGGCTGTTTTAGTATGGCTAATTAAGGAAAATTAAAGATATTTTTTAATTGCCCTTATGCATTTTACAGCGGACAGGTTTTTGTCCTTTACTTCCAGCATAATGTCCACTTCCAGGTCTTTAATTGAATTACAAAAGGAAAGGAATTGATCAATGTCTATTGTTTCCGAATGAGAACCGGCGCTTTTTCCACAAGCCTGCTGCGAATAATGTATTTTTTGAACGCCGTCAGGTTTTTTCCATGTTTTATTACAGGCAAGTATCCATTCCACGTGACTTTTTTTATTTGGTCCGGGGTTTGTAATATCGTGCAGGTAATCATATACAACGGGAATACTTATTTTATCGGCAATACTCAATACATCTTCTATACAATAGCAATTGTCATCATTTTCGATCACCAGCCTGCTCCGGATCGAATCGTCAAGAAGTTTATAATTTGTTATGAATCTTTCCATTGATCGTTTCCTGTTATTGTAAATACCGCCCACATGCAGAACAATTTTATGCTCGGGCCCCAGCCTAAGACTATCAAGGACCTTTGCGTGATAACAAAGATCATCGGCTGCTCTTGATGCAACTTCATTGTTTTCCGAGTTCAAAACCGTATATTGGCCCGGATGCATTGATACGCGCATTCCATAGTGTTTTATTTTGTTTCCTATTTGCTTAAAGCGCTCATTAAATACATCCCACCAATGAATCCGGTTTACCGGACTTGAACCGAAAGGGATCAGTTCGGAACATATGCGAAACATTCCTATTTCATTTTTATATGCGTAATCCAAAGTATTTTCCAATGAATTGAGGTTATGCTCAATTATTTCCAGAAGCCTTTCTTCACTGGCGTTTTTCATGAGGCATCTTTTTATTCCGGTATTCGGAACACCGATTGTTTTACATGCATATCCGATTTTCAATATCCTTTTCCCCCGTGAAAGTTAAGTAAAGTATTCAATGTGCGCATCCGGAAAATATAAGTTTATCATACTATACATGTATTCACGGAGCTCTTCTTCATCATCTTTTTGATAAATATACTTGAATTGACCGAACTTACCCCATTTCAGCCTGCGGTCATTATTTGACATGTCGAGTTTTGTGTTCGGAAACCGTGCAAGAATTCTTTGCCGTGCAGGCTCGGTATAACGGTGCTGGATTAATTCAAAAGTTAGGTCATCAGGGATTATGTTTTTAAGCTTTTCGTATATGTTTTTAAACATGTTTTTGTATTCTTCTTTCCAGTTTTCATAGATCATTATCGGAGCAATAATAAAACCTACAGTGTATTTTGCCTTTATCAGTTTTTCAGCGGCATCAAGCCGTTCCTGAACCGGATCGGTCCCATGTTCAAACTGATTTATCACATAATCCGTATTCATGCTTATCCTGATGCGAGTATGTCCCTCGTGTCTTTTGTTCACGATTTGGTTAACATTGTTGAATTTCGTTGCAACCCTAAGTCTGCCTTTGTCAAGAAGCCCAAAATATTCAATGGTTGCGCCGACACTTCCTGTTATATGCTCCACGGCCAGAGGATCACCATTGCTTGATGCTTCGAATGTTACGACGGGTTTTTGTGTTTTGCTGATGTGAACTGAAATAGTTTCCCATATTTCTTCCAAGTTTACATAAACTTTCAGATAGGGCTTGTATGATTGGTTTGTCTGTAGATAGCAGTATTCACAGCTTCCGGGACAGTTGCTTACGAGAGCGAATTGATAATCTGCGGAGGGTTTACACGACTGAAGTTCTTTCTGCCGGTTTCTTGTCACCGCCAGTATCGTTTTCGATCTGGCATACTGTTGTTTTTCGCTTAATTCAGACAGGGTCTTTGAGAATGCGGAAAGTGATGTTTTAATTATTTCAACCGGTTTATCCTGAAAATACCTGTATATTTTATGTCCGACAGGGTATTGCAGAGCACTGGGTTCGAAAATAACCGTGCGGGGCATAAATGTGTGCATATGATGTCTCCTTTGCCAAAATGATTTACGGAATATATTGCATTTTTAGAGTTTGCATATTCGCTTTCGTCTATTCACCCATGAACCTTGTAACAGGGCTGGTCGTTCCGCTTTGCTTCACTGCTCGCCCATGCGGCCTGGTGTGATGAAAATGCTTGCGCATTTTCTTCTGTTGTTAAAAGAACCTTGTGCTTTGCACAAGAACCTTGTAACGGGGCTGGTCGTTCCGCTTCGCTTCACTGCTCGCCCATGCGGCCTGGTGTGAAGAAATTGCTTGCGCAAAATCCTCTGTTGTTATAAAATGTTTTTTGTTCAAAAAAAAGACTTGAAATCTATGCGTACGGCGAATGGAGGGTTCATTTCTGGAATTAACAAAATTAACAGCATTGATGGCTGCAGAAAAAATAAGAAAAAGGGAAATAAGCGTTATTGAATTGACAAATGCTTATCTTGCAAGGATAGATGAGCTGAACGGCGCTATCGGCGCATATATTACCGTATGCGCGGAACAGGCTCTGCGGCAGGCCGAGTCGGTACAGAAAAAATTGGACGGCAGAGAGAATATCCTTCCGCTAGCGGGCATACCGGCCGGTATAAAGGATAATATCTGTACAAGGGACGTAAAAACCACTTGCGCCTCAAAAATGCTCGATAATTTTTTCCCTCCGTATGATGCGGCTGTCATCGAAAAGTTGTCCGAAAGCAACGTAGTAATTCTGGGCAAGCTGAATATGGATGAATTTGCGATGGGCAGTTCCAATGAAAATTCCTGGTATATGCCGGTAAAAAACCCATGGGATCATGAACGGGTTCCGGGAGGCTCGAGCGGCGGTGCGGCTGCCGCTGTTGCGTCGCATATGTCATGCTTTGCACTCGGTTCCGATACCGGAGGGTCAATACGGCAGCCGGCATCGTTTTGCGGTGTTGTTGGTTTAAAACCGACATATGGCGCAGTATCAAGATTTGGGCTTATTGCTTTTGCTTCATCTCTCGATCAAATCGGACCAATTACGCGGGATGTTGCGGACTGCGCTTTGGTTATGAACGTTATCGCGGGTCATGATCCGTTGGATTCAACTTCCGTTGATATCGAATATCCGGATTATACAACCTTTTTAAAGAACGATGTAAAGGGATTAAAAATCGGACTGCCTAAGGAGTATTTCGGCAGCGGCCTTCATGAAGAAGTAAAGGCAAAAATTCTTGATGCTGCAAAAGCATATGAATCTTATGGTGCAATAATAGAAGAGATTTCGCTTCCGTTTACCGAATATGCGATACCTGCATATTATATTATTTCATCTGCGGAAGCCAGTTCGAACCTTGCGCGCTATGACGGAATCAAATATGGATACAGGGCTAAAGAATACTCTGATATTATAGACTTATACAAAAAAACGAGGAGCGAGGGTTTCGGAACGGAAGTAAAGAGAAGGATTATGCTCGGAACCTATGCTTTAAGCTCAGGATATTATGATGCATATTATAAAAAGGCGCTTAAAGTCAGGAGGCTTATCTTTGAAGATTTCCAGAAAGCCTATCAAAAGGTCGATGTGATTTTAGGACCGACTTCGCCTGTTACTGCGTTCAAAATTGGTGAGAAAACCGCGAATCCGCTTGAAATGTATCTGAGTGATGTATATACCGTTTCGGTTAATATTGCAGGCTTATGCGCGATTTCACTGCCGTGCGGGTTTGACAGCAAAGGGCTTCCCGTAGGTATGCAGTTAATCGGCAAGCCTTTCGACGAAGGAACCCTGATAAGGGCGGCATACACCTATGAGAGCAATACCGGCAAAAGCGGGGTGACGAACTGTGGAATATGAAGTTGTAATCGGTTTGGAAATACATGCGGAACTTGCCACGAAATCAAAAATATACTGCGGATGTACAACCGAGTTCGGAGGCGAGCCGAATACCCACTGCTGCCCTATATGCACGGGTATGCCCGGCGTTTTGCCCGTGCTGAACAAAACAGTCGTTGAGTATGCGGTTAGAGCCGGGCTTGCTACAAATTGCACTATTTCATCGTTCAGCAAGCAGGATCGGAAAAATTATTTCTATCCGGACTTGCCGAAGGCTTATCAGACATCGCAGTATGATCTGCCATTATGCAAAAACGGATATCTTGAAATAGAGGTTGACGGCGAAGTTAAAAAAATAGGCATTACGAGGATCCATATCGAAGAAGACGCCGGCAAGCTTATCCATGACGAATCGGGCAGGGTATCTTACGTAGACTACAATCGCTGCGGAGTTCCTCTGATAGAAATTGTCACCGAGCCCGATATGCGTTCATCCTCAGAGGTAAAGGCTTTCTTTGAAAAACTTAAATCAATATTGGAGTACACATCGGTGTCCGACTGTAAAATGCAGGAGGGATCGCTGCGTGCCGATGTTAATCTTTCGGTCAGACCAAAAGGCCAAAAAGAGCTTGGAACGCGTACAGAAATAAAGAACCTTAACTCTGTCCGCGCTATTGTCCGGGCGGTTGATGGAGAAGCCAGGCGCCAGATATCCGTGCTTGAGCGGAACGGTGTTATTGTTCAGGAAACAAGGCGCTGGGACGACGAAAAAGGGGAAAGCTATTCGATGCGGGACAAGGAAGAAGCCCATGATTACAGGTATTTCCCGGAACCTGACTTAACCCCCATAGTGGTTGATGAAGCCTGGCTGGATAAAATACGCAGTTCAATTCCTGAACTTCCCGATGACAGGAGAAAACGGTTCATGGCCGAATACGGGATACCCGCGTACGATGCTGCATTGATTACCGGCTCGAAACCCCTGGCCGATTTCTTTGAAGCGGCTGCAAAGGTAAGCAGAAATGCAAAGTCTATAAGCAACTGGATTATGGGCGATGTAATGAAAAAATTGAATGATACGGGGCTCGAGCCTTCGGATATGCCAATTAAGCCAGAAAGCCTTTCAAAGCTTGTATCATTGATCGATGAAAATGTAATAAGCGGAAAGATTGCGAAACAGGTATTTGATATTATGTGGGATACGAGGAAAGACCCTGCCGACATTGTGGAAAAGAAAGGCTTAAAGGTGGTAACGGATACCGACGCAATACGCAGCGTAATTATCCAGGTTATTTCGGCAAACCCGAAATCGGTTGAAGACTACAAATCAGGCAAAACAAAGGCAATGGGTTTTCTTGTCGGGCAGATTATGCATGAAACGAAAGGGAAAGCGGATCCGCAGGCAGTGAACCGTCTGCTAAAAGAAGAGCTCGATAAACTGTAATCGTGCCGGTTGCGAACAATTTTTAACGGTTGCTGCTTCAGAGTATGAATATTGTAAAGAGCAAGTGATGGTAACTTATGATGGTGTGAAGGAATTGCCTGTGCAATTCCTTTTGTTTTTAAATTTAACGCTGCGCTTTGCGCAGAAACCTTGCAGCGGGGCTGATCATTCCGCCCCGCTTTACTGCTCTCCTTTGCGGTCCGGTGTGATGGAATTGCTTGCGCAATTCTTTCCTTTGTTAATAGAACCTTGCGCTTCGCGCAAGAACCTTGTAACGGTGTGATGGTTCTGCTTGCGCAAAACCTTCCGTTGTTATATTATAAATTGTGAACGAAAAAAGGCATTTTGCCGCGTTTTCGGCTAAATTCTCATATGTAAGGAGGAAGTACAATGGCAATAACAAAAGAAGATATCGAGCGTCTGGCGGATCTTGCTCGTTTAAACCTGACCCCTGAAGAAATCGAAAAGCTCACGGGAGATATGGAAACGATAATAAATTATTCGATGAATAAATTAAATGAGCTGAACACGGATGATGTGCAGCCTATGGAACACGTGCTGCCGGTTCGCAATGTATTCAGGGAAGATATATGTGAACAGTCTTTTGACAGGGAAGATATATTGAAAAACGCTCCCGAGAAAGCGGAGGGCTGTTTTTTAGTGCCTAAAGTGGTTGAATAAAGCCGTTTGATTTATATACCCCGGACAAACCGATTGGAGGGATATTTTTTGGAACTTACAAAGCTAACCGCGTGCCAGGCCGCGGATAAAATAAGAAAAAAAGAAATAAGCGTTCCGGAATTAACGTATGCATATCTTGACAAAATCATTGAGCTGAATAAAAAAATCGGAGCATATATTACCGTTTGCGGACAGGAAGCTGAAAAGCAGGCGGACATCGTTCAGAAAAAGTTTGACAAAAACGAGGAATTGCCGCTTATAGCCGGCATTCCGGCTGGAATCAACGACAATATATGCACGTCTGGAGTATTGACAAGCTGTGGCTCGAGGATGCTGAGCAATTTTGTTCCCCCATATGACGCGACGGTGATTAAAAAACTTTCACAGAATCATGCGGTTCTTCTCGGGAAGCTGAATATGGATGAATTTGCAATGGGAAGTTCAAATGAAACATCCTGGTACGGGCAGGTTAAAAATCCATGGGATCCTGAACGTGTACCGGGCGGATCAGGCGGAGGTGCTGCGGCTGCGGTCGCGTCTAAAATGGCATGTTTCGCGCTCGGTTCCGATACGGGCGGCTCCGCCCGTCTTGCGGCATCGTTTTGCGGTGTTGTCGGTTTAAGACCGACATATGGCACAGTCTCAAGATATGGCCTCGTCGCATTCGCGTCGTCGATGGATCAGGCAGCGCCTGTTACACGTGATGTTGCGGACTGCGCAGCGGTCATGAATGTCATTGCCGGGTACGATCCTCTTGATTCAATTTCGCGGGACAGCGGATATGAAGACTATACATCATTTTTAGAAAACGATGTTAAAGGTTTGAAAATTGGTCTGCCGAAGGAGTATTTCAGCGGCGCCGTTCAGAAAGAAGTAAAGGAAAAGGTTTTGGATGCCGCGAAAGTTTTTGAGTCACTCGGAGCTGAGATAGAGGAAATTTCGCTGCCGTTGTTTGAGTACGCCCTGCCGGCATATTACATTATATCATCGGCGGAAGCGAGCTCAAATCTCGCGCAGTACGACGGGATAAAATACGGTTACCGCGCACAGCAGTTTGAAGATCTGGTTGATCTGTACAAAAAATCAAGAGGCGAAGGGTTCGGTGAAGAAGTAAAGAGAAGAATCCTCTTCGGTACTTACGTATTGGGCGCCGGAAATTATGATGTGTTTTATAACAAAGCGTTGAAAGTAAAAAGGATGATTTTTGAAGAATATCAGAACGCGTATCAGAAGGTGGATATTATTCTTGGGCCAACCGCGCCTTCCACTGCTTTCAAAATTGGTGAAAAAACCGTTGATCCTCTTGATATGTACTTAATTGATGCATATACTGTTCCGGTTAACCTCGCAGGTCTCTGCGCTATATCGCTGCCGTGCGGGTTTGACAGCAGCGGCCTTCCGGTGGGGATGCAGCTTATTGGAAAGCCTTACGGTGAAGGTACGATATTAAGGGCCGCTTTCACATATGAAAAGAATACCGGGGGAAATGGAGGAATCGACCGTGGAGTATGAAGTTGTAATCGGTCTGGAGATACACGCCGAACTTGCTACAAAATCCAAAATATACTGCGGTTGTACGACCGAATTCGGAGGGGAACCGAATACGCACTGCTGTCCCGGATGCATAGGGATGCCCGGGGCACTGCCGGTTCTTAACAAAGCAGTTGTTGAATACGCGATAAAAGCAGGTCTCGCTACTAATTGCGAAATATCGCATTACAGCCGGCAAGACAGGAAGCATTATTTCTATCCCGATTTAGCGAAAGCATACCAGATATCGCAGTGCGATTATCCTTTATGCAGGAACGGATACCTTGAGATTGAAGTAAACGGTGAAAAAAAGAAGATAGGAATTACGAGAATCCACATTGAGGAGGACGCCGGAAAACTGATCCATGACGAATACGGAAGGGGAACTTTTGTTGATTACAACCGAAGTGGTGTTCCTCTGATTGAAATAGTTACCGAGCCGGATATGCGTTCTTCTGCCGAAGTAAAGGCTTTTTTCGAGAAATTGAAAGCAATACTGGAATATACGGCTGTATCGGACTGCAAGATGCAGGAAGGATCGCTGCGGGCGGATATTAACCTTTCCGTAAGGCCAAAAGGCCAAAAGGAATTTGGAGTCCGTACCGAAATGAAAAACCTGAACTCTATCAGGGCAATTGTCCGTGCTGTGGAATTTGAAGCAAAAAGGCAGATTCTTGAACTTGAGTACGGAGGAGTAATAGAAAGGGAAACGAGGCGCTGGGACGACGTAAAAGGCGAGAGCTACTCGATGAGAACAAAGGAAGAGGCTACCGATTACCGCTATATGCCTGATCCCGATCTGTATCCGATTTATGTCGACCAAGAATGGATTGAACAAATAAGAGCCACAATTCCTGAACTTCCGGATGACAGAAAAAAACGGTTTATCAGCGAGTTAGGCATACCGGAGTATGACGCTTCGATTATTACCGCTTCTAAACCACTCGCGGATTTTTTTGAGGCGGCGGCAAAGGAAAGCAAAAATGCAAAAGCAATCAGCAACTGGGTCATGGGCGATTTAATGAAGAAATTGAATGATACCGGGCTTGAACCGTCTGATATACCGTTTGCACCCGGGAATCTCGCCAGACTCGTATCGTTGATTGATGAAAACGTCATAAGCGGGAAAATAGCGAAACAGGTATTTGATATTATGTGGGAAACGGGGGAAGACCCGGCTGACATTGTAGAAAAGAAAGGATTAAAAGTAGTAACGGATACCGACGCAATACGCAGCGTAATTATTCAGGTTATTTCGGCGAACCCGAAGTCGGTTGAGGACTACAAATCGGGCAAAACAAAAGCGATGGGTTTTCTCATTGGCCAGATTATGCGTGAAACGAAAGGGAAAGCGGATCCGCAGGCAGTGAACCGGCTGCTGAAAGAAGAATTGGATAAACTATAAACGGAATAGCAGGTTAGTTTAACCGGTTGTCTCGCTGTAATGCGAAACGGTATTGCGGCCCTTTTTTTTCGATAACTGCAGGGCTTTTTCGGACGCATTTATTAATTCCTTTGCGTTGGATGCATCATATGGAAACGAAGCGATTCCGAGAGATATCGTATAGTGCGGGTTCGTAGTTTTTTCAACGGTTTTTCTGAAGCGTTCCGCAGCGAGGTAAGCTTTAACGGGATTAGCGCCGGGCAGGAGAACAATAAACCTGTCCGCTATGTACCTGCCAAGCTTGTCATCGCTGCGCAGCGTGCTTCCGGCTATATTTACAAGATTTCTCAGGCATTTGTCCCCGATTATGCGGCCGTGGACATTGTTTATTATTTTAAAGTTATCTATATCGAACATTATAACCGAAAACTCGGCGTTAGGGTTTCTTTCAATCATATTTGCAATCATTTCTTTTATGGCCTTTTTGGTATACGCACCAGAAAGCTCGTCGGTTTTTTCCATCTCGGCAAGTTTTAGTCTCTCCTGCTCAATCTGTTCTACGCGTCTTTCCACTTCACGCTGAACGGATTGGTTTATTTTTTCCAGTTGAGCTGTTTTCAATGAATGTGATGTTTCAAGTTGATAAACGGTTGAGCGGTAGAAGAAAACCGAGAATACAATGTACCCAGCAGTTTTAACAGCCAGTGATATTATTGCTGCTGTATCCGATGACGCCAGGCGGGGAACCAGGAGTGACGCGCAAACAAGCATTGTGCCCCAGTACAACGCAAAAGAGGAATACTGTTTAGTGAGGAAATTGGTTACAATAAAAATAATAACCGTACATATGTATAATGAAATAATAATATCGAAAACAAATGAACGGTACAGTGAAACAAAGTTAAAAACTAGTACTATCATTATGACCGGCAGGGAATACAAAATGAACATCAATATATTTGCCGGATCGCTGCTCTTTTTGACGGCAATAACGAGGATTATCGAAGTAATCAGCAAAAACTCGGCAAAGAAAAGGAATGAACGGGAGTGTTCATTGTTTATTGATAAAAAAGAAAGCAAGCTCAAAACCAACGGAGTGAAAAAGGCGGCTCCGAAGTGCTTTGCCAGAGGCATATCATATTTTATTGAAAGCGAGGACAAGTATATGTATGATGAGAATAAAACTATAATAAACAAATGAATCTGGTTTTCCAGACCAAGATAAAACATACCGGTATCCTCCCGCAATAGGCTGCTGATTATATTATCGGATAATAAATCCAAAATGGCAATAGGAAGTAAAACACCCGAAATAAAGCTGCGTACCCGCCGGAACGCGGCAGCAATGTCTCGACCCGCGGAAACAGTGCTCAGACCTAACTGCCTGAACTGGCGTACAATAAAATAAAATAAAAGGAATGTTGTATCATGAATTTATTCAGCCGGTATCCGGCTGCCCTTGGCTTCGCCAAGTGAAAATCTTACGATTTTCTTAAAATTCATGATA
>JAAYXD010000025.1 GCA_012516065.1 Clostridiaceae bacterium | reverse complement strand
GATATAAGACAGCAAACGAGATGATGGCAGTATAGGCATATGTAAAAAATTTCCTCTCTCCCCCTAGGGGGAGAGACAGATATTATCAACATAGACATAACTGGTACAAAATGGTGGGCATTTAAACTTGCAATTTAGAAAAACAAAACTTATGTAAAAACTGCTGTTGTCAATTTAAGGCTCGTGTGTTATACTACAGTAAGATTAAAATACACACGCAGTACGATTTGTGATAATGTGCCCGGTAAAATACGATTTGCAGCGAAGCTGAGCTGCTTTTTTCAGTGTATTTTAGGGTTTCTTCACAAAGTTGAATACTGCGGAGGTTAAACATTGGAGGTTTTATATTATGTCTGTAGTATCTATGAAACAACTCCTTGAAGCGGGAGTTCATTTTGGGCATCAAACAAGAAGATGGAATCCCAAAATGGCTGAATACATCTTTACCGAAAGAAACGGTATCTACATTATCGACCTGCAGAAAACGGTTAAAAAAATGGAAGAAGCGTATTACTTTATCCGTGATACCGTTATGGAAGGCGGAGATGTTCTCTTTGTAGGAACAAAAAAACAGGCCCAGGACGCTATTAAGCAGGAAGCAGAACGCTGCGCGATGTATTATGTCAACAACCGCTGGCTTGGCGGAATGCTGACGAACTTCAAAACAATCCGAAAACGTATCGAAAGGCTTAATGAACTTCAGAAAATGCAGGAAGACGGTATTTTCGACGTTTTGCCCAAGAAAGAAGTAACGAAGCTGAAACTTGAAATGGAGAAGCTTGAGAAAAACCTCGGCGGTATCCGTGAAATGAAAAAGCAGCCAGCGGTACTGTTTGTAGTAGATCCGAAAAAAGAGAGAATAGCAATCCTGGAAGCTAAAAAATTAGGTATTCCGATTGTCGCAATTGTCGATACTAATTGTGATCCTGATGAAGTTGATTATGTAATTCCGGGTAATGACGATGCAATACGCGCGGTTAAGCTTATTGCTTCCAAAATGGCTGACGCGGTAATTGAGGCAAGACAGGGTGAACAATTTGAAGCTGCGCCGGTTGAAGATGAAAAGGAAATTGAAAATGAAAATGAAGAAGTAAGTCTGGAAGAAATTTCGCTCGATGATATTACACTGGATGAAGAACTCATCGGCGAAGTTGAAGAAGAAGAATAACTGTTGCGGAATAGGAGGATAAACAATGGAAATATCTGCTGGAATGGTAAAAGAATTACGTGAAATGACCGGATGCGGTTTAATGGATTGCAAAAGAGCCCTTGTTGAGAGCAACGGGGACATGGATAAAGCGGTTGAGTATCTCAGGGAAAAGGGTCTTGCAACAGCGGCGAAAAAGGCAGGCAGAATTGCGGCCGAAGGAATAGTTGATTCATATATCCACGGCGGCGGAAGGATTGGCGTTCTCGTCGAAGTAAATATTGAAACCGATTTCGCGGCTAAAAACGCTGAGTTCCGCACTCTTGTCAGAGATATTGCGATGCAGATTGCTGCCAGCAACCCTCTGTATATTTCAAGAGAGGATATTCCGCCGGAGGTTCTCGAGAAAGAAAAAGAAATTCTTAAGGCCCAGGCTATGAACGAAGGAAAACCCGAACAAATTGCCGAAAAAATGGTTGCCGGACGCCTTGAAAAATATTATAAGCAAGTATGCCTTCTTGAACAGCCTTTTATTAAAGATACCGATAAATCCGTGCAGGACGTAATTAACGAAAAGATTGTTACAATCGGTGAAAAAATAAGTGTTCGCCGTTTTACACGTTATGAAATGGGCGAGGGCCTGAAGAAAAGAGAAGATAATTTTGCCGAAGAGGTTATGAAGCAGGTAAATAAATAATTTGTTTTTGAAAGGGTATATTATCGTAATATACCCTTTTTTTGAAATATCGGTTATCACAGCAGGAATCCGGTTTGGCCGGGTTAACCCGCGGTGACAGCACAGGGGGTTGTAACCATAATTATGAAGCTTAAGTATAAGCGTGTCATGCTGAAAATCAGCGGCGAAGCTCTTGCGGGCGATAACGGTTTCGGAATAGATCAGGAAATACTAAGCAGGATTTGCGAATCAGTTAAAAAAGCTTCCGATATGGGCGTGGAAATCGCTATTGTAGTCGGCGGCGGGAATTTTTGGCGCGGAAGATCCGGAATAGGCATGGACAGAACTACGGCGGATCATATGGGGATGCTTGCTACGGTAATAAATGCGCTGGCGCTTCAGGATACGCTTGAATCCAAAGGAGTACCCACGAGGGTTCAGACCGCTATAGATATGCGGAGGATTGCCGAACCGTATATCAGGGGACGCGCGGTAAGACATTTGGAAAAGAAACGCGTTGTTATATTCGCATGTGGAACGGGAAATCCGTTTTTCACGACAGACACCGCCGCTGCGTTAAGAGCCGCCGAGATTGATGCGGACGCTATTCTGCTTGCAAAAAACGTTGACGCGGTTTATGATTCAGACCCGAAAATAAACCACGAAGCAAAAAGGTTTGACAAGATAACCTATCTTGATATGATTAACCTCCAGTTAGGGGTTATGGATTCTACCGCTTCAACGCTGTGTATGGATAATAACATCCCTATTATCGTGTTCAGTATCAGGGAACCTGAAAACATAATAAAAGTACTGGCCGGAGAAAATATCGGAACATATATTGCTAAGGAGGTATAGTTATGGATAACTCTTACAGTAATGTAACCGAGAAAATGGACAAAACGATTTCCGTTTTAAAGGAAGAACTTGCAAATATTCGTGCCGGGCGCGCTAATCCGCGTCTTTTGGATAAGGTTACGGTCGATTATTACGGCGTACCTACACCGGTAACTCAGCTTGCGAACATAAACATACCGGAAGCAAGGCAGATCGTTATTCAGCCGTGGGATTCGAAAATCCTTTCCGCAATTGAAAAAGCGATACTGGCGTCGAATCTTGGTTTGACCCCGAACAATGACGGCAAGCTTATAAGGTTGTTTTTCCCGCCTCTGACCGAAGAACGCCGTGTCGAGCTTACAAAACAGGTAAAGAAAAGCGGAGAAAACGCTAAAGTTGCCATAAGACAGATCAGAAGAGATGCGATGGAAATTTACAAAAAAATGAAAAAGAACAGTGAAATAACTGAAGACGATTTGGCCGATACCGAAAAAGATATACAGAAAATTACCGACGGTTACATAGAAGATATTGATAAAATCGTAGCCGCAAAAATTAACGAGATAATGGAAGTATAAGATGAATACTGATAAATTTACCGGTATGTACCTGTGGGAAGTTAAAGAGGCACTTCATAACGAGGGAATAACGAACTACAGTATTGTTGTCACGGCTCCGCCGAGACAAACCGACAGGGAACCCGATGATTACGATCGGGTAATATCGGTTGATTTGAATATTAACCCTCCGAGAATTTTGGTATGCAAAACATAGCAATACCACGTGAACCGGCAGCTTAACCATGTCTAAAGACGGCAGAAGCATTTAAGCATTCTGCCTTTTTTGATCCAATCGTTTTGAACCAGAATATCTTTCTATACACAATAATAT